>JAIXTI010000150.1 GCA_027484025.1 bacterium | reverse complement strand
ACCCCGACCGTCGTGACAGTACCCCGACTGTCGTAGCAGTACCCCGACTGTAGTGGCCGTACCCCGACTACCACCCGCAACCCCGACCCCGACCCCGACCACCGTCGGTGCCGAAGTCAAAATCGCGGCCAACACCAGCCGCCGCGGATCAGCGTCGCGCGTACACCCGTACCCAGTCCACATCCATCCGCGCCGGAAATCGCGTCGTACTATCCGGCGACCCCAGAAAGCGTCCGCCCACCGCGAGATTCATCACGAGATAAAACGGCTGATCGAACGGCGCCGTCGCGCTGTCGCGTTTCGTGCTGTCGCTTCCGCTGTACCACGCTGTCTGCACTTGGTACACCGAGTCGTCGACACTCCACGCGATGCGCCGCGGCGTCCACTCGACGGCGTACTCGTGCCAGTCGGTAATGCGGCCACCGCGTGGCAGCGTGAAGTCCATGCCGGAGTACACGTTCTTGGGCCACTGCGCGCCGTAGTGCAGCGTGCCAAGCACCACGGTGGGGTTCTGCCCGCGCGCTTCCATGACGTCGATTTCGCCGCTCGCGGCCCACGTGCCGTAGGTATCGCGCAGCGGCAGCATCCAGAGCGCGGGCCAGAGCCCCTGTCCTTCCGGCAAGCGCGCGCGGAACACTACGCGACCGTACTGCTGCGCAAAGAGTGCGCGGCCGTCGTGCGCGCGCGTCTTGAGACGTGCCGACGTAAACGCGCACGTCGCGGTGCTGTCGCGTGACGACACGTCGCGCACCAGTTCGCGCTGCGCTACCAACGAGAGTGCCCCGTCACGCAGCTGTACGTTGTTCGCGGCAGTCGTGTAGCACTGCAGTTCCTCGTTCCCCCACCCGCCCACGCGGGCGCTGCTGTCGGCGTTCCAGAAGCCGTTGCCGGCTTCGAGTGCCCAGTGTGTGCTGTCGAGCGTGGGACCGTCGAATTCGTCGCTCCACGTGAGCGTCCACGGCGACGTGTCACTCGCCGGCTTTTCTGCGGACGGACTCGTACACGCACCAGCCGCGAGCGCCGCAGCGAAGCTAACGCAAAACGCCGCGAAGCGCTGGTGCGCTCCGCGGCGTGCAACGTGTGACAACGCGCGCATCACTTCCGCGCGACGGGCTCGAGGCGCACGATCGCCGTCGGCTTGCCCTGCTGATCGTCGATCGCGAGGTAAATGAATCCGTCGGGCCCCTGACGCACGTCGCGCACGCGTCCCTGATTCTTCACGAGGTTGTCGGCCACTTCGGCCTTCTGCCCGTCGAGCGTGAGGCGCACGAGGCGCTGCCCCGCGAGGCCGCCCACGAACACGCTCCCCTTCCACTCGGGGAACTTGGTGCCCGTGTACACCAGCAGTCCTGACGTCGCGATGGAGGGGACCCACACGTTCTTGGCGTTCTCCATCCCCTTCATCATCGTGGCCGAGTGAATGGCCTTGCCCGGGCCGTAGTTCACACCAAAGCCCACCACCGGCCAGCCGTAGTTCTTCCCCGGCTCGACGAGATTCAGTTCGTCACCACCCTGCGGGCCGTGCTCGATTTCCCAGAGGTCGCCGGTGACGGGGTGAATGGTGAGCCCCTGCGGATTGCGATGGCCGTAGCTCCAGATTTCAGGCTTGGCGCCGGCCGTGTTCACGAACGGATTGTCGGTCGGTACGCGACCATCATCCATGAGGCGAATGATCTTGCCGTGATGGTTCGTGAGCTGCTGCGCCGGGTGGTTCGGGAGGTCGCCTTCGGGCGGCACTTGACGGTCGCCCACGCTGATGAAGACGTGGCCACTCTTGTCGAACGTAATGCGCGAGCCGAAGTGGCCCGGCGCGCCTTTCGTTTCGGCGACGAACAGATCTTTGCCTTCCACGAGCGCGTCGTTGCTGAACTTGGCGCGATACAGCGCCGTCGTCGCCGCGCCGCCGCCCACGGGCTTGGAGTACGTGAGGTACACGAAGCCGTTCTGCGCGAAGTTGGGGTGCAGCGCCACGTCGAGCAGTCCACCCTGTCCGCGCGCGACCACTTCCGGCACCCCCGCCACCGGCGTGGGGAGCAGCTTGCCGCCGCGCACGATGCGCAGGCGCCCCGGGCGCTCGGTGACGAGCAGATCGCCGCTGGGGAGGAACGCGATGGACCACGGATTCACGAAGCCACTGGCCACCGTGACCACGCGGTAGTCGTGCATGGACGACTTGTAGACGGGCGACTGCGCAGAGAGCGCGGGCGCGCCGAGCGCGAGAGGAAGCACGGCAGCGGCAAGCCGCAGGAACGAACGACGCATCACGAACTCCTTTGGGGTGAGATAACCGAGGGAAAAGTAGCGCCCCCGACTACCCGCGGGCAAAGGCGCGGAGCACCCGCACCGTGTTGAGGTGCACGGCAACCGTGTTGTGGACGTCGTACCCGTAGCCGCCGCTCATGGTGGCACAGACGGGAATCCCCACCTCTCGGCAGCTGCCAATCACATAGCGGTCGCGCGCCATGAGCCCGTCAAAGGTGAGCTTGAGCCGGCCCAACCGGTCGCCTTCGTGCGGGTCGGCGCCGGAGAGATAGACGACAAGGTCGGGACGCGCCTCGCGCAGCACGTCGGGCAAATGCTCCTGCAGCAACGCGAGATACGTCTCGTCACCCGTGCCGTCGTCGAGCTCCACGTCGCGCGTGCCCGGCACCTTGTGAAACGGGAAGTTCTTGGCGCCGTGCATGCTGAACGTGTACACGGTGTCGTCGCCGGCGAAGCAGCCATGCGTGCCGTTCCCCTGATGCACATCGAGATCGACGACGGCGACGCGACGCACTTTGCCGAGTGCCTGCAGGCGACGGATGGCGACGGCGACATCGTTGAAGGTGCAGAATCCTTCGCCGCGATCGGGGAAGGCGTGATGCGTGCCACCGGCGAGGTTCATCGCCACGCCGTGCTCGAGCGCGGCGTCGCTCGCTTCGATGGTGCCCTGCACCACGCGAAAGGCGCGCTCGACGAACGCCTCGCTCCACGGCAACCCGATGCGGCGCTGTTCGGCGGGCGGCAACGTGCCGTGCAGAATGTGCGACACGTACTCCGGCGTGTGCACGCGCAGCAGGTCGTTGATGTCGACGCGCTGGGGGTCGTGGAGACGGTCGGGGGAGACGAGCTGTTCGCGCAACACGCTCTCGCGGAGGAGCGCGTACTTCGCCATCGGAAAGCGGTGGCCGTCGGGGAGTTCGATGGCGTACTGCGCAGAAGACCAGAGATTCAGCACGCGCTTAACGTACACTCGGGTCGGGGTCTTGGTCGGGGTGGCGGGTGGTGGTCGGGGCACTGCCACTACAGTCGGGGTACTGCTACGACAGTCGGGGCACTGCCACTACGGTCGGGGTCTACCTGCGGTCGGGGTCCCGGTCGGGTCGGGGCGCGACGCTTCGCTTGCGTGGGTTGGGGTCGGGGACACACCGTCGGGGCCCCACCCCTGACCCGGCCCCGACAGTGTGCCCCCAACCAGCGCGCAAAGCGCCGCCCCAAGACCGCCACTCCGACTGCGGTAAGACCCCGACCCGGCCGAGACCCCGACCGCAGGTAGACCCCGACTGTGGTGGCAGTGCCCCGACTGTCGTGGCTGTACCCCGACTGTAGTGGCTGTGCCCAGACCATAGCCACGACCCCGACCAAGACCAATCAGAGCGGAGCGTCAGTACGATGTTCGGCCGTGATTCGTCGCGTGTCTTCTTCGTGCGTCTCGCTGCGTTCGTCGGCCGGAATGATGCCGAGGTCGTTCATCATGAGCCCCACCGCATCGGGAATCATGGCCGGCCACAGCAGCAGCCCCTCGAGCCGCAGCAGCCGTCGCGCGCCACGATCCGTGCCCGCATAGCGCCGCCGCGCCCAGAGCTCGTACACCACCGTCAGCGCACCGCCGAGAAAAGCGAACACACTCCACGTCACCACCGCCTCGCGCAGCGGTAGGTCGTACAGCATCCACGCCAGCGCGCCGTAGCTCAACACCAGCCCCATGATCCCCATGCCGCGCCGCAGCGCCGCGTTGAGCAGCACACACGCCGTGGTCCACAGCAGCACGCCGAAGAGCACGATCGCCCACATGAGACTCACGGAGTAAAACGTCATGCAGCGAGTTTGCACCACGCCGTGTGCAAACGCCAGCAATCAACTCCGCTCGCATCACGCATGTGCGTATGCGCTTTCCCCTCGCAATCGCCGAGTGCGCAATACACACCGAGACAGCGCAACCCAAGGTCTCCGCCCCTGCCATCTGTTGTTTCTGCCGTCCGCCGTCTCGGCGCGATCCCGCCACATCGCGCCGAGACCGCGGACCGCAGACCGCAGAAACCACAGACCGCAGGCGCGCAGTACCTACTTGCCCACGCGGTCGAGCTCGACAGCCATCCGCTTGTAGTAGCGCAACTGCGATCGCTGGTCCGCCGTCGGTGCACCGGTCCAGCGACCCACGGCCGAGTACAACGTCGAAAGCCTCGACGACAGCTCCTGCGCCTGACGTTTCGCATCACGCGTTACCGCATCGGTCCCGGTGAGCGCGCGCACCCGCGCCGCCACATCGGCGAAGCGCGTCACCACGCCCGCCACATCGCGGTGGAACGCCGTCCACGCCGTACGCTCTGCCGCGGTCACCGTCACGCGCGGATCTTCCTTCACCACCACCGTGCGGTTCGTCGTACGCCCCTCGTGCACCAGGCGCACGGTGTACGTACCCGGCAACACCAGCGGGCCCGGCGTCGTCGCACGCGGTCCTTCGTCGTCGTCTTCACCGCCGCCGCTCCGCACCGGCAAGTCGGCTTCGCGCAAATTCCACACGACGCGGTTCACGCCACGACGCGCTGTCGGCGCAAGCGTCTGCACCAATCGACCCGTGGCATCGTGCACGGTGAGCGCCACAACAGCCCCTTCGTCACGCACCCAGTAATCCACCAGCGCGCCGTTCGCCGGGTTCTCCCCACGGAAGATCATGTCGCCCGTGTGCGGCCGCAGATTGGTCGTGCGGATCTGATAGGCCGGCTGCACGGTGAACAGATGGGACGCACTCGACGCTACCGCGGGCGTGAGCTCCTGCAACGCATTGAGCTGATCGAGCACCCACACGCCGCGCGCGTGCGACGCCAGCACCAGCGCGTTGTCGCGCGGATGGATGGCCATATCGTTGAACGGCATGAGCGGCATGTTCGCGCGCAACGACAGCCAGTTCGCGCCGCCGTTCGGCGAATAGAACAGGCCGAACTCCGTCGCCAGATACAGCAGCGACGGATTGCGCGGATCTTCACGCAGCGTACGCGCGACGCGGTTGGGCGGCAGGTCGCCCTCGATGCGCGTGAATGTGGCCCCGAAGTCGGTGCTCTTGTACACGTAGTTGCGCATGTCGTTGCTGCGATGATTATCGGCCACCACGTACACCGTGCCCGCCGCATGGCGCGACGCTTCCACGCCGGCGAACCAAGAATCCTTGGGCAGCCCCGGGAACTTGGTCTGCGCATCGGTCCACGACAGCCCGCCGTTGCGCGACACGCGGAACCGCCCGTCGTCCGTACCCGAGTACAACACACCCTTCACCAGCGGCGACTCCGCCAACGCCGTCACGCCCGGGAAGTACGGCACGCCGTCATCGAGCGAGAGCGTGCTTTCGCTCGGCTTGCGTCCCATGAGCGGCAGCGTACTGCGATCGACGCCCGTGGTCATGTCACCCAGGCTCTTCCACGTGCGCCCCCCATCGCGCGACGTGAACAGATGCTGCATCCCCACGTACAACGTGTTCGTATCGTGCGGGGAGAGCACGATGGGCGCATCCCAGTTGGCCGGGTGCATGGCGTTGCCGAGCACCTGCGTGGCGCCGGGCTTGCCCCAGGTTTCCCAGTTGCGTCGGCCGCCAATGCGACCCGTTGAATCGCCCGGGCGCAGGTCCTGCACCTGCCACGTTTTCGTGTCGTTCTTCTGCAAGCCAAGGAACTGCGACGCCGAGTAGACGGTGCGCGAATTCTTGGGGTTCGGCACGACCCAGAAGCCGTCGCCGCCACACAAACGCGACCAGTGTTCGTTGAGAATGCCGTTGGTGTTCCAGCTCGCACTCGGCCCCATCCAGCAGCCGTTGTCCTGCAAGCCGCCGTACACGTTGAAAGGCACCGCATTGTCGAGCGCCACACGATACCACTGCGACAGCGGCAACGAGCTCACGAACAAGAACGTCACGCCGCGATCGTAGCTGATGCCAATGCCGCCGTCATCGAGCTTGATGACGTGACGGCTGTCTTTCGGGTTCACCCACACGAAGCGGTCGTCACCGTGCGTGGTCGTGCGCGGTGCCGTGAACGTCTTGCCGCCGTCGTCGCTGAACGAATACGCGTTCAGCATGTACATGCGCTTGTCGTCGTTGGGATCGATGATGGGCTGGCTCGCGTACATGGGACGCGGGTTCCAGTCGCTCATGAACGTCCACGTGGCGCCCGCGTCTTCGCTGCGGTACACGCCCGCTTTGCGCTGGATGTATGCCGTGCTCGCGTTGTAGCGCGCACCCTGCTCGATGCTCACGACCACGATGCGCGGGTTCTTGCGATAGACCGCAATGCCGATGCGACCGTATTCGCCCTCGGGCAGCCCACCTCCGACAATCTTCGCCCACGTGTTGCCGCCATCGGTGCTCTTCCAGAGCGCGCTCCCCGGACCACCGCCATCGAAGCCGTACGCGCTGCGGCGGCGCTGATAGGTAGCCGCGTACAGCACGTTGGGATCGTTCCAGTCAATCGCCACATCGGTGGCGCCGGTGTTTTCGTCGGTCCTGAGCACCTGCATCCACGTGCGGCCGCCATCGCTCGTCTTGAAGAGGCCGCGCTCTCCACCGGGCCCCCACACGCTCCCCTGCGACGCGACCCACGCAATGTCGGGATTGGTGGGGTGCAGCTGAATGCGCCCGATATGCATGCTCGTGCGCAGTCCCATGTTCAACCACGTCTTGCCGCCGTCGGTGCTCTT
>JAIXTI010000255.1 GCA_027484025.1 bacterium | reverse complement strand
TAGGCGTGCAGTCGGACTTCGCGTATGAGACGCAGGGGCTAGGCGTCCCCGTGTTCACGTTCGACTGGCGCGGCGTCGCGTCGGCCCCGTCTGACCTGACGTTGCCCGCGCTGACGATCGGCGCGGCCGGTGTGATTCCGCCTGTGGCCTCGGCCGTCGTCGCCAGCGTCAACGGCGTGACGACGCTCACCGTGCGTCGCGTGGCGTTCCGTCGTAACCGCACGACCGAGACGGCGCGACTCGCGCAGAATCTCGCGGGTGGTCACGCGGGGTTCATCGCGGGTGGCTTCTCCCCCGAGTGGGAGATCGAAGTCGAGCGTCCCGCTCGTGCGACGTTCGACCCCGAAGCGCTGGCCGCTGCGGCGACCTCGATCGCGTTCTCGGTGCAGTTCGGTGCGACGCAGTACAACCGCTGGACGCACAGCACCGTGCAGGGGCAGGTCATCAACGTGCAGCCCGCCGCCGACGGCCCGCTCGCGACGGTGACGTTCACGGTGCGCGGCTTCTCGTCCACGCCGAGCGCCAACGACGCTGAGCTGTTGCTGTTCAACTGAGGTGCAGTACACCGCCGCGTCTCTGACCGCTGCCGCACGGCCCGTCGTTCTCACGATTGGCCGTGCGTCACAGCGGCGGGGGCTGCGGCGGCTCTCGGCATGGTGGGTGCGGCGCTGTCGCACATGGACCGCCAAGCCGCTCAGCGTCCCGCAAATGCTCACGTTGCAAGCGAGCGGCGGCGATCTGGTGGCGTACTTTGTGGCGCTCGTGCCCGTGCTGCGGGCGGTGCTGCCGTATCGCTGGTGGTATCGCGTCGTCGGTGATCCCGTGCGGCTCATTCTGTCGCTGCCGCCCGAGCTCACGCGCAAGGTGCTGCAAGCGTTGGTGACGGTGCCAGGGGGAACGCGGGACATCTCGCAGGAACCCGACGACCCGATCGAAGTGATCCGGCGCCACCAGCGTCGCGCCGTACATGGCGACCGCGAACCGTCGGGCGGCGTCTCACTGGCCGTGGCCGCGCTCAGCGTCCGCGAGAAGTTCGGGGATACGTGGTACTACAACCCCGACCGCTGGCCCACGAGTGACGGCTACGTGCCGTTCGCGGTGGCGTTGGTCGAACACGCGGGTGCCCAAGCGTTGGACGTGCGCCGCAGTCTCGAAGTGGCCGACGGCTATGGGCTGGCCCACGCAAAGAACCCGCGACAGGCACGGCAGCAAATGCACCAGTTGGCGTATCCCTCGGAGGTGTGCTGATGGCCACAAAACGTGAAGTCACCGTCGTCATCAATGGCGAGGAGTTCGTCAGCAAGGCGGCGAAGGACGCCTCCGCAGGCATGGACCAGTTCACCGCGAAAAAAGGCGGATGGGTGAACGGTCTCGCCGATCTCAAAGCGGGGTGGGACTTCCTCAGCGGGACGATCAACAAGGCGTGGCAGATGCTGAGGGACTCGATGGCTGCCTATGACGAGATGCGGAACTCCCAGCGCAAGCTCGAAGGCACCTCGAAGCTGACCGGCATCGCGTTGGCAGAACTGCAAGTCATCGCCGAAGCGGGGCGCCGTGGCTTCAGCCTCTCGGCAAGCACCGCCAACGAGTTTGCCGTCGAAATGGGCAAGCTCACGCAGAAGGCAGGCGAGACGGGCAAGGCATCGGAAGCGCTGGCGGCGTTCCTCAACATTGGCGCAGCGCGCGGATTGTCTGCCGCCGAAACGCTGACAGCGGTGCAGCAGTCCATCCTCGGGATTGACGAAGGCACCGACAAACTGTTCAGCAAGAACCCGAGCGTCATCTACGAGGAGTTCGCGCAGAAGATCGGCACGACAGCGGGCAAGCTCACCGATCAGCAGAAGGCGCAAGCGCTACTCAACGAAGCGCTTGACGGCGGCATCAAGACATACGGCGAGTACGCCAAGTACCTCGACTCCACGGCGGGCAAGGCCGCGCAGTTTGAGCAGGCGAACCGTGAAGCGGCGGCTGAGTTGGGCAAGTCGATGGATCAGCTCCGCAAAGACTTTCTCGGGATGGGGACCAAGGTCATCCCGTGGTACTACGACACTTGGCGCCGGAACGTCGATCAGCTCACAGCCGACCTCAAGGATTTTGAGTCTGGCGTCTACGGCGTCTTCGCGGCAACAGCAAAGTTATTCGGCAATGCGGACGGCGCCGAGAAATGGGGAAAGAAGTCGGAAGAAGCTGCTCGCATTGCGGCCGTTGCCCTTGACCGCGCAGACAAGTCCGCCGAGGAGCTGGCCGAATCCGGGAAGATGGTCACCAACGCGCTCGGGACGGTTATCCCGTCGCTGCAAAAGACGAGCGACACGGCGACGGGGATGTTCCGCCCTCTCGGGGAAACGTCACGGCTCTTTGCTGACAACGCCAAGCAGGTCGGCGAGGTTGGGCCACGCGCAAACATGAGCGCGAAAGAAATCGACGCGTATGGCAAGATTTCGGTTCGCACCGCCAAGGAAGTCAAAGACGAGCACGACAAGGCGGAAAAGAAGTTTAGCGCGCACATGAAGCTGGCAGAAGACACCTTCAAGATGCTGAACGAAAACACGCTGACGTACAGGGAAGTGCTGGCGGGGTTGGGTCCGGTCACCAAGAAGGCCATGGACCCGATTCACGTTGAGAACTTCAATGGCGCCATGAAGGCGCAGCGCGAGAACGCCGACGCCCTAGTCGGTAGCATGAAGGCTATCGGCATTGAGCCAATTGGCGATTTTGAGCGTTTGCAATCAAAGATCCGTCTCGCCGGCGTCGATTTGGAGCAGGCTGCACGAACCACCATCGACTTCGGTACGTCGTTCGGCATTCTCGATGCGAAGGCCGCCACGGCACTGACGAGCGTGGTGAACGTCTCGTCGGCGATCAGCAAGATGATGACGGGAGGCGTCACCTTCGCCGGAGTCACGGGGGTGATCGCTGGCGTCGGGTCTATCGTGTCGAGCATGATGGCAGCCGACGCGGAACGGCGTCGGCTGTTGCGCGAAAACAACGTGCAACTTCAGAAGCTGCGCGAAGAAGGCATCAGCCTCACCAACAAAGTGAGCGGCGAAAAGCTCGCGAAGGTGTCGCAAGCGCTCACGCAATCGGGATTCCAAGACAAGCAGTATTTCGCCAGTAAGGAAAGCTCTGTCCTGCAAGCCCTCTCGGATATGGGGCTAACGCTT
>JAIXTI010000219.1 GCA_027484025.1 bacterium | reverse complement strand
CGTGGCGAGGCGATCCATGTCGCAGGGCATGTCATAGGCAATGCGCAGCGAACGTTCGTAGCGCTCTTCCACCTTTGTCCACGTGCTGTCGGTGCGGCACTGCGTCACCTTGCCTCGGCCATAGCGACGTTGCTCGAGGGAGTCGCGGCGCGCCGAATCGGTCGGCACGCGGCGCTTCCCGCCGGCAGACACGGTCACCTCAACGCCGTTGTCGAGATCCACGTTGGTCGAGTCCCGTCCCGGACCGGCTTCGAAGCGATTACGCGCCGGCGGCAGCGCGGCCAGCGTAAAGTCGCCGTCCACATCTTCGTACGTGAACTTTTCGTCCATACGGAACGGGATGCGCATGAACATCACGTCGGCGCTGGCGGTCGCGCTGTGCGAGCGTGGCAACCAGAACTTGCCCTTGTAGAGCGCATATTCCACGGTGATGGCATCGAGCTTCGCCTTCATGGGGCGCATGGTGGCGGTCACCCACGCTGGCGCCTCGTCGTCCGGATTTTGCCCCTGCCACTTCCCCACGCGCGCGCGCTCAACGCTGTCTTTCACGTACAGGTCGCGCGGCAACCGCGCCCGCAGTACGGAATCACGCACCGGGTTGAGCGACGCGTTTTCTATGATGTCCTTTTTTGCCTCGTCAGACGCGACGCCCCAGATATCGATATCCGTAGAAAGCCGATACGCCGCGCGCACCAATTGCCCACCATCACGATCGAACCAGAAAGATCCCACAAAGGTGCGCCAATCGGGCTTGCGGGCGCTGATGCGCAGTTCCTGCAGGCGAATCACGCGTCCTTCGGCGAGCGTAATGCTGGCGGAGTCGCCGATCTCGTAGCGATAGAAGCGCTCGGCCCCGCGCGCGAGTGGATGAATGATGTCGCGCTCGTCGACTTCGGTTTTCACCTTGCCAAAGTCGGACGATGGGAACCAGAGTTGCTCGCGCCCGGGGAAGTAGGGGATGCTGACCGCCGATGCGAAGTCGCCGGACACTTCACTGGCCATGGGGACGGTCATGCGGGAGCCCACGGGACGAACCCGCACACCGACATCGCGGCGCCACGAGATGTTGGCCACGTTTTCGCCGCGGAAGAGCAACTTCTCGAGCCCCAGCCGTCGGGCACCCATGTGGACCGACATGCGCTGGGTCGTCGTGGCGCGGTAGCTCCGCAGGGCGCTGTCCTGCCGTTCGCGGGCTTGGCGCGCTCGGTCAAAGACGGTCCGGGCGTCGGGGGTCCCAAAGGCGGATCCCGCCGCTTCCTCGGTCAATCGGGCGCGGGTGGCGCTGTCGCCGCCGAGCCGACGCCGGTTGATGGACCGGGCGTCCCGCACGGCTTCCCGGACGGCCCGCCGCTCCTCCGCGCTCAGGGTGTCGGCCTTGCGGGTGGTGTCGCGGGATGCCGGCGGACGCTGACCGGCTTGCGCCTGCGCCAACACGGGCAGGAGCGTGGACGCGAGAAGGACCGAAGTACCGACGGTGCGGCGTAGACCAGCGCGCATACGGAAAGGAGCAAGAGAGAGCCAAGTCACGGAAGCGGGTGGAGCACCCCGCAGATGCCCTCCATACGGCACGACGGGTCGAGCGGTTTCCGTGCACGGAACGTAACTTCCGCAGTTGGACCCCGGCCATATGCCTTTCGTTTCAGGAGACCCGACGTGCACTTCAGCAACACCATGTTCCGTTCGGCCCGGTCGCGTTGCGCGGCCGCCTTGCTGTCCGCGCTGACCATCGGGGGTGCCCCGGCCATCGCGCAGGACGCGCCCGCAAAGCCGGCGGCCACCCCCGCCGCCCCGGCCGACCCGCGGCTCGTGAAGCTGAAAGAAGAGGCGCTGCAGATGGTCCAGGCGCGCTCGAAGCAGGTCCAGGAGATTGTGGACATGCTCTTCTCGTTTCAGGAGCTTGGCTTTCAGGAGTGGGAATCGCAGAAGTACCTGACCGGTCTCCTCGAAAAGGAAGGCTTCAAGGTGGAACGCGGGGTGGCCGGCATTCCAACCGCGTGGACCGCGAAATGGAGCTACGGCACGGGGAAGCCGGAGATCTCCCTCGGGTCAGATGTGGACGGCATTCCGCAGGCCAGCAACAAGCCTGGCGTCGGCTACAAGGATGCCATGGTGAGCGGTGGCCCCGGGCACGGCGAAGGGCATAACGCCGGCCAGGCGCTGAACATCGTGGCGTCCATTGTGGTGAAGCAGCTCATGCAGCGCGACAAGATCAACGGCACGCTGCTGCTCTGGCCCGGTATCGCCGAAGAGCAGATGGCGGGCAAGGCGTTTCTCGTCCGTTCGGGCGTGTTCAAGAACACCGACGTCACCCTCTTCACGCACGTTGGTAACGACCTCGGCGTTTCGTGGGGCGCGAGTGGCTCCAGTGCCCTTATCTCGGCGGAGTTCCGCTTCAAGGGATCCAGCGCGCATGCGGCCGGCGCTCCGTGGCGTGGCCAGTCAGCGCTCGATGCCGTGATGCTGATGGCGCAGGGATGGGAATTCCGCCGCGAGCATCTACGGCTGCAGCAGCGCTCGCACTACGTGATCAAGGACGGCGGGGACCAGCCCAATGTCGTGCCCAGCACGGCGAGCATCTGGTTCTACTTCCGCGAGCAGGATTATCCGCGCACGATGGAGCTGTTCGAAATCGGCCAGAAGGTGGCGCAGGGCGCCGCCATGATGACGGACACCAAGCTCGATACCGTCATGATTCTCGGGTCGGGATGGTCGGCCCACTTCAGCAAGCCCATTGCCGAGGCGATGCACCAGAACATCCAGACGGTGGGCATGCCGGTATGGGATGACAAGGACCAGACGCTCGCCAAAGGCATTCAGCGCGAACTCGGTCAACCGGATTTCGGTCTGTCGTCCGAAGTGAACAAGCAGCTGCGTGGTGCGGAAACCCCGCAGAACTGGATGGGTGGTGGCTCCGATGACATTGGCGATATCGCGTGGAACGTGCCCACCGTCACGCTACGCTTCCCGTCCAACATTCCGTCGTTGCCCGGACACAACTGGGCGAACGCGATTTCGATGGCCACGCCGATCGCGCACAAGGGGGCGCTGGCCGGCGCCAAGGTGCAGGCGCTCACGCTGCTCGACATTCTGCTCACACCGAAAGTCGTCACGGATGCGTGGGATTATTTCAACAACGTGCAAACCAAGACGGTGAAGTACAAGCCGTTCATTCGCCCGTCGGATCAGCCACCGATCTGGCTGAACGCCGACATCATGGCGCGCTACAAGCCCCAGCTGCAGAAGTTCTATTACGATCCGAGCAAGTACAAGACGTACCTCGAACAGCTCGGCATCGAGTATCCCACTGTGCGTCCGGCCGAAGCGAAGCCCAAGGGGAACAACTGACCGTGTTCGGTACGACTCCGAATCGCGTGAAAGGCCTGCTGTTCGCCTCGCTGGTGGCGGCGCTCCCGCTAGGGGCGCAGCAGCCGGTGACCGACGCCGCGTTGCAGGCGGAGATCGACAAGCGAACCGCCGCCATTGCCGACAAGGTGACCGCATGGCGGCACGACATTCATCAACATCCTGAACTGGGCTATCAGGAAAAGCGCACCGCGGCCCTCGTGGCGGCGCACCTACGCGCCCTCGGCATCGAGGTGCAGGAGAATGTCGGTGGTATTCCGGGAGTAGTCGGCATCCTCAAGGGGGGTAAACCGGGGCCGACGGTCGCCCTCCGTGCCGACATGGACGCCCTGCCCGTCACCGAGCAGGTCGACGTGCCGTACAAGAGCATGGTACGCACCGTGTACAACGGCGTCGAAACGGGCGTCATGCACGCGTGCGGTCACGACATGCATACCGCGATGCTCATGGGGACCGCCGAAGTGCTGGCGGGTTTGCGGGCACGACTCCCGGGTACGGTGAAATTCCTCTTTCAACCGGCTGAAGAGGTACCACCGCGCGGCGGGGCGCAGCCGATGATCGATGCCGGTGTCATGACCGGCGTCGACGGCGTGTTCGGCCTGCATGTGGGACCCGGACCGTTGGGCGCGATGAGCTATCGCAGTGGGTCGATCAGCGCGGCCGCCGACACGTGGAAGATCATCGTGCGCGGCCGACAGGGTCACGGCGCGTTCCCCAGCGCAGCGGTAGACCCGATCGTCGTGAGCGCGGAAATCGTGTCCGCGATTCAGACCATCGTCTCCCGCTCGCTCGATCTCACGGCGGGGCCGGCCGTCGTGACCGTGGGCGCCATTCACGGTGGCCTGCGCGAGAATATCATCCCCGATTCCGTGTGGATGATCGGCACCATTCGCACGTTCGATGCAAAGGCCCGCGAGACGGTGGCGAAGCGTCTCACGCAGCTGGCGCAGAAGATCGCCGAAGCGCATGGCGCGACGGCCGTGGTCGACGTAGTGCCGGGCTACGGCAGCACGATCAACAACACGGCGATGGTGTCGACATTCTCGCAGACGCTCAAGCGCGTGGGCACGAGCGCGGGCGTATTCGAAAGCAAGGCTGGCAGCATGGCAGGCGAAGACTTCTCCCGCTTTGCCGAAAAGGCACCGGGGTTCTTCTTCAACTTGTCGGTGACGCCAACCAACGTGGAGCTCTTCGGCGTGGCCGGAAACCACTCACCGCTCTTTCAGGGGGATGACAAGGCACTGCCGATTGGCGTTCGCGCCATGAGTACGCTGGCCGTGGAGTTTCTCGTCAGCGGTGGCATTCCGCGGGTTCCGTAACCCGCTGAAGGATCAGGCCGCGCGTCGTTCCTGACGCGCCAGATCGTCGAGAAGCGCGGCGGCCTGAGCCCCGGTCATGTGATTGGGTTCGAAGACGGCGCGTCCCGAGTGTCTCATCACCAGGGCGCGCCGTTTTGCCGTCGGCTGATCATCGAGTCCCACCAGCTTCATCGACCATTCGTTGAAACCGCGCGTCACGATGCGTCCGTAGCGCAGGATCTCACAGTCGGTATGGCGGGGGTCCGCGATGATGTGATTGTACAATCGGTTCACGCTCGTCCGGTCTCCCTCGAGCGCTTGCAGGAAGGCACCGTTGCCCACGGTGAGGATGCCCGTGATGCCGTTCGACTCGTTATGTGTCGTCGCGGTGCGGAGAATGGCCGTCAACTCCGAGTAGTCCAATCCGTCTCGGGCGACGCTGGCGTAGATCAGTCGGATGAGGTTCATACCTATCAATGTCGACGTCACGCGTAGCGACTTGAGCGCACGCGCGCTCCATGAATTTCATCAAATGCGCACGCGATCATGGGCAATCAAATCACACCTGAATGCGCGGATTAATTGTAAGTCAGAGATGACACTGCGGTGTCAAGTGTGGTGATTCGTATGCCGAGATTGGAACACACGCCTGCGAAGCCGCCGGTAGTAGGTTCACGCGCCAGAAGCACCGCGCGAGGCATCGATGGACGACTTGCTTCGGGATTTTCTTACCGAGAGCACCGAAAATCTCGCCAAGCTCGACAACGATCTTGTATCGCTCGAGCAGCATCCTGAAGAGACCGCTCTTCTCAACAGCATCTTCCGCACGATTCACACGATCAAGGGGACGTGTGGATTCATCGGCCTCTGCCGTCTGGAAGGCGTAGCGCACGCGGCCGAAAACGTGCTTGATGCACTGCGTTCCGGGAAGTTGCAGGTGCAGTCTGCCGTGATCGGGGACGTACTCGCGGCCGTCGACTGCATCAAAGCGATTCTCGAGCATCTTGATGCTACGGAAGCGGAACCTGAAGGCGACGACAGCGCCTTGATCGAATGCCTCGAGCACTGGCTCTGCGAGCAGGCGCACGACGCGTCAGTCGAGGCGCCCGTTGTAGCGCCGGTTGTGGCGCCCGTTGTAGCGCCGGCAACCGAGACCGTTGCGGCAGCGACGCCAGCCCCGGCAGCGGTTCCCGTACCCACGCTGACACCAGCGCCGGCCGCGGCCAGTGGCTGGGATGGCGTGGATCGTCGCAAGAAGGGCGACGAGGAATCCGGCGGCGATCACACGCTCCGCGTGGGCATCGTGGTGCTCGACCAGCTCATGAATCTGGTTGGCGAGCTCGCGCTGAGCCGAAATCAACTGCTGCAGCTCATGGGCGCGAACGAAGACACCGAGTTCGCCAAACCCGTTCAGCAACTCAATCGCGTCACCACGGATCTGTTGGAAGCCGTGATGAAGACGCGCATGCAACCGATCGCCAACGTCTGGACCAAGCTCCCGCGCATCATTCGCGATCTGGGTCAGGCAAGCGGCAAGAAGCTCACGCTCGAATGCGTCGGTGCTGAAACGGAACTCGACCGACAGATTCTGCAGGCGATTCAGGATCCTCTGACGCACATGATTCGCAATTCAGCGGATCACGGGATCGAGTCGTGCGAGGTCCGCCGTGCCGCCGGCAAATCGGAGCATGGGACCATCACGCTCTCCGCTCGCCACGAAGGAGGTCATGTCGTCATCGAGATTTCCGACGACGGTGCCGGCATTGACGCGCAGCGCGTGAAGCGCAAAGCGGTGGAACGGGGCCTCGTGCGCGCCGACATCGCCGAGCAGATGTCGGAGCAGCAGATCCTGCGTCTCGTGTTCGAGCCCGGCTTCTCGACCGCCGAGCAGATCACCAACATTTCCGGCCGCGGTGTCGGGATGGATGTGGTGCGCAGCAACATCGAAGCCATCGGCGGCACCGTCGATCTGACGTCGACGCTCGGCAAAGGTACCAGAATCCGGGTCAAGATCCCGCTCACGCTCGCCATCATCCAAGCGCTGCTTGTGGGCACCGGCGGCGAAACGTTTGCCGTTCCGCAGATCGGCGTGGTGGAGCTGGTGCGCATTACGGAAGAGCAGGCGCATCTCGTGGAAGTGGTACACGGCGCGGAGTTCTATCGCCTGCGCGAGGCGCTGCTGCCGCTGGTCCGGCTCGATGAACTGCTCAAGCTGCGCAGTGACCGCCAGGTGGCCGACTGCAACATCGTCGTCTGTCAGATCGGGGATCGCCGTTTTGGGCTCGTCGTCGACGAGGTGTTCGATACGCAGGAGATCGTAGTCAAGCCGGTAGGCCGACTGGTGAAGCATCTCACCGCCTATGCCGGATGCACCATCACCGGCGACGGTCGTGTGATCATGATCCTCGATACCACCGGAGTCGGCACGTTGGCCAACATCGCCAACCGGACCGAAGACACGCAGGCCACCAATGGTGTGTCGCGCGTCTCCGGCGGCGCCGACAGTAAAAGTACTGAAAGTGTCCTGCTCTTCGATGGCGGGTATCCCGCGCTGCAAGCCGTACCACTCTCGCGCGTGGCCCGCCTCGAAGAGGTCGCCGCCGACACTCTCGAACAGGCAGACGGGCGCTTCCTCGTCCAGTATCGTGGCGCGCTCATGCCGGTCCTGCCGTCCCATCCATCGATGAATATCAGGGCGCGGGACCCCCGACCGGTCATCGTCTTCTCCAACGGGGAACAGTCACTCGGCATAGCGGTGGACGACATCCGCGACATCGTCGAGGATCACATCGTGCTGCAACGCGCGGCGTCACGAGCCGGTGTGCTTGGTGTGAGTGTCATCGCCGAACGCGCGACCGAAGTGGTGGATCTCGACTGGTTTTTCCGCGAGGCCTTCGGCACCGGTCGTACGCCGTCACTGACCCCGGTCATGGGACAGGCGAGGATCGCCGCATGAGTCAGCACGCGACCAGCGATACGCCGGCGGAGTTCGTCACGTTCCGTCTGGCGCACCAGTGGATCGGTATTCCGGTGCTCATGGTGCAGGAAGTGTTGATGACCCATCGCATTGCCCGAGTCCCGTTGGCGCAGGATGCCATTCCGGGCCTGCTCAACCTGCGTGGTCAGATCGTGACGGCGGTCGATTTGCGCACGACGCTCGGACTGCCCGCGCGCGAAGTACACACCGAGTACATGAACGTGGTCGTGCGGTACGAGGGCGAGCTGTTCGCCTTCATGGTAGACGACGTCGGGGACGTGGTCACGGTGGCCCCACACGCCATCGAACCCGCCCCCCCGACGCTCGATGAACGATGGCGAGCGGCAACGTCCGGCATCGTGCGCCGGGAACGCGACCTGCTCGTGGTCATGAACGTCCCCGCGCTGTTGAAGCTCGAGCTCATCGCTGTCTGACCGCCGCTGGTCACTCCCCTCAGTACGTCTCTGCGACTTTCCAAGGATACATCCAATGCCCATCGACCGCACTCCCAAGACCGATTCGCGCAGCACCAAGAAGAACGCCGCCACCAAGCGCTCCGGTGGACGGGCCGCCACGGTCTCCGCACCGCGCTCCCGAGGCGCGACCGTGGCCGCTGCTGCAGCTGATGCGGCGATCGCCAATGCCGCGAGCGAGATCGAAACATTCCGCACCCTGTTTGCCGAGTATGAAGCCCAGGTGAACGCCATTCACGCGTCAATGGCCGTGATCGAGTTCGACCTCGATGGGACGGTGCTCACCGCCAACGACAATTTTCTCAAGACCCTCGGGTACGCCCTCAGCGAGATTCAGGGGCAGCATCACAGCCTCTTTGTCGACGAGAGCTATCGCAGCAGCGATGCCTACCGCGCGTTCTGGGCCAAATTGCGCCGTGGCGAGTTCGATGCCGGCGAATACAAGCGGATTGGCAAGGGCGGCCGTGAGGTGTGGATCCAGGCGTCGTACAACCCGGTCCGCGACGCGGATGGACGCATCACCAAAGTGGTGAAGTATGCGCAGGACGTGACCGCGCGGAGCGAGCAACTTGCGGACTTCGCGGGTCAGGTCGCGGCGATCAGCCGGTCGAACGCCGTCATTGAGTTCGACCTCGACGGCACGATACGCCATGCAAATGAAAACTTCCTGGCGGTGCTTGGCTACGAGCTGGCCGACGTGGCCGGCAAGCATCACAGCATGTTCGTTGATGATGCCTACAAGGCCACGAGTGAGTACCGGGAGTTCTGGGCGAAGTTGCGTCGTGGCGAATTCCACTCCGGGGAGTACCGGCGTCTCGGCAAGGGCGGCCGAGAGGTATTCATCAATGCCTCGTACAATCCCATCCGGGACCGAGACGGCCGCCTGGTGAAGGTGGTCAAGTACGCTACCGACGTCAGCGAAGTCGTTCGTGCGCGAGAAGAGATGGCCATCTTCAAACCCATGGTCGAGAACGCGAGTGTCAACCTCATGCTCTGCGATCTCGATTTCAATATCCGCTACATCAACCCGGCATCACTGCGCACGCTCCGGCAGATCGAGCAGCACCTGCCGGTGAAGGCCGATCAGGTTGTGGGATCCAAGATCGACATTTTCCACAAGGATCCGGCGCATCAGCGCAGCATGTTGGCGACGGACAAGCACCTGCCGCACAGCGCCAAGATCCGCGTGGGCCCGGAGCATCTCGACCTCAATGCCTCGGCCATCTACGACACGAGCGGAAAGTACGTGGGACCGATGGTCAACTGGTCGGTCACCACCCCGCAGGTGCGTATGGCTGACGATTTCGAGAGCACCGTGGCGGCCATCGCGAGTGTCGTGAGTTCGTCCAGCACCGAGCTCGAAGCGAGCGCCCAAGGTATGGCCGCTTCGTCGGAACAGACCTCTCGGCAGGCGCAGGCCGTTGCGGCCGCCTCCGAGCAGGCCACGCGCAATGTGCAGACGGTGGCGAGTTCCGCCGAGGAACTGACGGCGAGTATCCGCGAGATTGCCAGCCGTGTGCAGGAGGCGTCGCAGATTTCCCAGGTGGCGGTCAAGAAAGCCGGAGAAACGACGGACACGATGGCGCGCCTCGGGAACTCCAGCCAGGAAATCGGTCAGGTCGTCAAGGTCATTACGTCCATTG
>JAIXTI010000144.1 GCA_027484025.1 bacterium | reverse complement strand
GAGCCGCCGTAGTTGACGTCGACCAGTGCGAAGCCGCGGCTGGTCCAGTACTGCCGCGCCAGCGCCAGCGTGCCCTTCGACACCGAGGTCGGGCCGCCGTGGATGGTGACGATCAGCGGCGGCTTTTCGCCGTCCGGACCGCGCTGGGCGGGGTTGGTCGGCGGGTAGTACCAGGCGTGCGCCTCGCGCGGGGCGCCGTCGGGGCCGGGCTGGGTGGCGAAGCGGATCGCCTCGGGTTTGGAGATCCATTCCGGCGCCAGCTCGCGCGGGGTCGGCTGGTGGAGGACGGTGTGGGTGCCATCGGCGAGATTGACCGCGATCAGCACGGCGGTGTCGTCGCTGGCCTGGGCGATGGTGACGGCGCGGTCGGACCCCAGCAGCTGCACTTCGCCGTAGGCGACGAAGGGCAGGTCGAAGGCGGTCCAGGCGCCGGTCGCGAGGTCGATCAGGCCGAGCTGGTCGACCGCCTCGCGCGAGCTGCGCGCCACTGCGCGGCCATCACCCAGCGGCACCAGCGTGGTGGTGCCGAGCTGCCACAGCGGGCCGCCGAACTCGCGTTCCAGGGTGGCCAGCGGCTGGAGCGTGCTGCCGTCCCAGCGGCTCGGGGCCCACCAGCCACTGGTGTCGCCGATGACGTGCAGCGTGCCGTCGGCGGCAAACCACGGTTCCAGCAGGGCGACGCGCGGGTCATCCAGCAGCGTCTCGGCGGCGAGCGGGGCGCCGGCCAGGCCGGTGTCCAGCGCGGCGGTGTGCAGCCGGGTGCGATCCCAGGGCATCGCCGGATGGTCCCAGCTCAGAAAGGCGAGGCGGCTGCCGTCGGCGGACAGCCGCGGATAGGCATAGAAGTCGGCACCGGTGGCGAGTACCCGGCCGGCGGTCTCGGCGGGCACCGCGTCGCCGGGCAGCGGCAGCGCGACGATCTCGTTGCGCTCCTCGCCATTGGCGGCCTTGGTCGCCTCGGTGTGGTCCTCGCGGATCCACAGCATCCGGCCGTTCGCCACATCGGCCACGCCATCGGCGTACTGGTAGCCGGCCGGCGTCAGCGGCACCGGCGCGGCGCCGCCGAAGGCCTGCCAGTACAGCCGCTGGTCGGCGAAGTGGGTGAACACCACGCCGGTGTCGGTCACCAGATAGCTGTTGCCGCCGTACTCGTGGACGCGGGTGCGGACGTTGTAGTCCGCCGGCGTCAACGTCTCGGTCTGGCCATCCGCCGTGCGCCGCATCAGCACCTGCCGGCCGCGCTCGGCCGGCCGGCTCTCGCGCCAGTACACCGCGCCGTCGTGGACCCGCAGATCGCTCATCGCGACGGCGGCAGTGGCGAGGTCGGCGGCACTGATCGGGCTCTGCCAGCTGCCGAAGGGCGCCGAGGTGCGGGTGTCGGCGGCGGGCGTGGCGGTCGGGGTCACGGCGGGCTCCGGTGCGGGGCTGCAGGCGGTGAGCAGTGCGGTGGTTGCGAGAAGGGGCAGTAGGCGGGGCATGAGGGGCTCCGATGGGGCAGGCCGTGAGCCTACGTTGACAGTCGCGAAATCGGTGTCCGAGGCTCGGATCTGCGCTCGGCGGGTCAGTGGGCCGGACAGCTGCCCTGAACCCGCCAGTGTGCAACGAGATGTCTGCGAAGCTTCCGGAACCGCGGTTCGCCGGCGTTGTCCCGACATCCGAGTCGACGATAAGATGACCGAGGCGTCAATGCCGGCACTTTTCTGGAGCAGCAGCATGTTGAAGCAGCTTTGTTCGATCCTCTTGATCTCTTTGTCCTTCGGTGCGCAAGCGGAGATCGAGGACCGCGACTTGAATCGTGACGACTTTACCGAGCAGGCGCAGTCCGTCCGTGACGGCATGCAGCCGGAGGGGCCATATGCCCACGTCCGGCCCCGGCAGCGCAGTGCGATCGAGCAGGATCTGAACCTGATGTCGAGCTTGCTGGCCGACCACCAATCCGCGGGCCGGATGCCGCCGGGCGATCTGGTGGCGCTCTACAACGCCCAGGAGCGCATCAATTCCATCCTGATGCAGCGCGAGCAGAAGCGGCAGATGTGCGAGCGCCGCCGCGTGGTCGGCAGCAACATCCCGAAGACGGTCTGCGAGAGCTACGGCGAGTGGAAGCGCTCGCAGCGGCAATTCGGCGAGAACGAGAAGATGCGCCTGCAGCAGTGCCGCGGGACGGGTTGCCAGGCGCGGTGAAGCGACGCCGGGACACCGTGCCGGGACGCGAGTCGGGTACCGGTGAGCCTGCGCACCGCGCCATCGGGCTGACGCCCTGATCGGGACGCCGATCGGGGTGCAGCCGTGATGGTGCGTAGGGATCGATCGTGCATCCCGGACAGTGGCAAGCCACGGCCCGGGATGTCGGCGGAAACCACCGCCTGCGCGTCACGCCATCATCAGCGGTAGCCGTATCCGGAGGCGCGCGCCGCCTTCGGGAGCGTTGTCGGCCTGGATCTGGCCGCCGTGCTCTTCAACGATCTTCATGACGATCGCCAGCCCGAGGCCGGTGCCCTTCGGCTTGCTGGTGGTGTAGGGCTCGAACAGACGGTCACGCAGGGCTTCGGGGATGCCGGGGCCGTTGTCGTTGAGTTCGATGTCGATCCAGGCGCGGCTGCCATCCTGCTGGGCCCGCAGGCGGACGCGGATCTGGCAGCGTTGGCCGTCCGGCACGGCTTCGATGGCGTTCTTGAACAGGTTCTGGAACAGCTGCCGCAGTCGGTGGGCGTCACCGCGGACCCGGGGAGGGTGCTCGGACAGCTCCAGCGCCACATCCACCGCCTCGGTTTCGTAGAGGTCGGCAAGCTCGCCAAGCAGCGCGCCGAGGTCGACGCTGGCGAAGTTCAGTCGCGGTGCCCGGCCGTACTCGCTGAAGGCGTTGACCAT
>JAIXTI010000204.1 GCA_027484025.1 bacterium | reverse complement strand
TTTCCTCGCCAATGGCGACTGGGAAATGTACCTGCAGACCAGCAGCGGCGAAGGCGAGTACTCGGGTACCACCATCCTGCTGTCCCGCATCGAAGATTCGCTGCGCACCACCATCACCAACGGTGTGGCCTCGTGCCCGGTGTCGGCCCAGAGCCTTGCGGCTGCCTGCGTGCCGATCAACTTCTTCGATCCGCGCGTGGTTCGCGGTGATCTGACCGCCCAGGAGTATGCCTGGCTGTATCCGGAAGGCCTGAACACCGGCAAGACGGTGTATGAGCAGACCGCGTTCGAAGCCAACGTCTCCGGCGATCTGTTCACGATCCCGGGTGCTGCCGATGCGGTGAAGGCCAACTTCGGCCTCTACCACCGGACCTACAGCATCAACGACGTTCCCGGGGCGGTGGCCCGTTCGACCCTGCGTCCGGGCGTGTCGAACCAGGCGCTGACCACGGTTGCCGGCATCACCCGCGGCGAGGACTCGGTGACCGAGCTCTACACCGAAGTCGTGATGCCGCTGATCGCGCAGAAGCCGTTCATCGAGTCGCTCGAGTTCACGGTTGCCTACCGCTTCACCGACTACGAGTCCTACACCAGCAACGAGACCAACAAGTTCACGCTGGCCTGGCAGATCACCCCGGAATTCACCGTGATCGGCATGACCGGTACGTCGTACCGCGCTCCGGCCCTGTTCGAGCTGTTCCTGGGCGACCAGACCGGCTTCGTGGGTCAGACCGCGATCGACCCCTGCGTGAACTGGGAACTGTCCAACAACCAGACCGTCCGGCAGCGTTGCCAGGCCGCTGGCATCCCGCGTGACTACAACGGTGCTGGTTCGTCGGCGACTGTCATCACCGGCGGTGGCCAGGGCGTTCTGAAGGAAGAAGAGTCGGAATCGACGATCTTCAGCTTCGTGTGGTCGCCGACGGCGATCAACCTGAACCTGCGGATCGACGCCTGGGAAATCTCGGTCTCCGACCAGGTGGCCCAGTTCGGCGCCGGCAACATCGTGGGTGGCTGCTTCGGCGACACCACCGGTCGCGCCGCTGCCTTCTGCAGCCTGGTTACCCGCGCTCCGGCCAACGACCCGGTCCGTCCGTTCAACATCCTGACGGTCCAGAACGACTATGTGAACATCAATGTTCAGGAAGTCGAAGGCATCGACGTCAAGATCGTCTACGAGAAGGAGTTCTCGTTCGGTGATCTGGTGATCGACAGCGCCTTCCGCTGGACCAACCGGAATGCCTCGGGCCTGTTCTCCGACACCGACCTGTTCGAAGACCAGGGCACGATCGGCGAGCCGGTGTTCAACGGCACCATCCAGACCCGGTTCGACCGCGGCGACTTCACCTACGCCTGGACGATGACGGGTGTGGGGCCGACGCGGAACAAGACCTTCAACGGCACCGGCAATCCGGTTGTTGCGGCTCCTCCGGGCAGCTACTACTCGTACAATGGTCTCGCGAACGTCCTGTACAAGATCGAGACCGAAACCACGATCTATCACGACCTGTCGGTGCGCTGGCGCACGGACGAGTGGACCGTGGTGGGCGCGATCTCGAACGTGTTCGATGAAGCCCCGCCGTCGGTGTCGACCGGTGCGTTCTTCGCCCGCCTCGGCACCGGCCCGCTGGCCTCGCAGTACGACTTCGTCGGTCGTGCGGCGACCGTGCAGGTGGTCCGCCGCTTCTAGTCCCGTCGCGGACAGAGCATCGCTTTCTCGAGGGGCGGCCGGGCAACCGGCCGCCCTTTCGCTGTTGCAGTGCGTGGATAGAGCTTGAGGGCGAGGACTTCCGGCTGCGATCAGCGCAGCCATGTCTGCGACCATTTGGTCACATGGCGGGCAGTTCAGCATCGCTTGCACTTTGGCCCGTTGACTCGGCAATCGTGGCGGCAATAGGGCTTGGCGTTAAGAGTCTGTCACGGGTCGGTCATGCGTTTGCAACGTCATCCGCTTTGGTCCGGTCCCGCTGGCAGCCTTGGGGACACATGGAGGAACCCATCGTGAAGTCGCTTTCCATTCGCGAGCTGCTGCTCGCCGGCACGATCATTTCGGGCCTTGCATTCGCCGCTCCTGCCTTCGCGCAGAGCCAGCCTGCCGAGTCTGACGAAGACGTGGTTGTCGTCACCGGCACCCGGATCCAGACCCCGGGCACCACCTCGTCGAGCCCGATCACCTCGGTCGGCACCACCGAACTGCAGTACCAGCAGTCCAGTGAAGTCGAGAAGGTGCTGCGCAACCTGCCCATCACCGTTCCCGGCGACGGTCAGAACACCAACAACGGCACCGCCGGCGCCACCACGATCGACCTGCGCGACCTCGGTCCGCAGCGCAACCTGATCATGATCGATGGCAAGCGGGTCACCCCCTACAACATCGACGGCATCGTCGACGTGTCGATCGTCCCGGCCGCCATGCTCGAGCGCGTGGACATCGTGACCGGCGGCGCCTCGGCCGTGTACGGTTCGGACGCCATCTCGGGCGCCATCAACTTCGTGCTGAAGCGCAACTTCGAAGGCGTGGAAGTCGGCACCGAGTATTCCTACACCGGTGAAGGCGACGGCGCGACCTACAACGCCTTTGTCGCCCTGGGCGCTGCCCTGCCGGACGACCGCGGCAATGTCGCCATGGCGATCACCTATGCCAAGCGCGAAGGCATCCAGTTCGGCGCCCGTGACTATGGTCGCGTGGGTGTGAGCTCGGGTTCGGGCGCTGGCCTCGGCATCACCGGCGCGGCAGAGCCCGCCAACTGCGGCGGCCCGAACACCGTGCCGACCACCTTCGGCGGCTCGGGCACCACGGTTCCCACCCGGATCAGCTCCATTCCGGCGGCCACCGCTGCTGCGAACATCGGCCTGCAGGTCCGTGATGACCGGACGGTGGGCGCGTTCTGCAACCAGTTCAACTTCAACCCCTACAACTACTACCAGACCCCGCAAGAGCGGTTTGGTGGCGTTGCCTACGGCAACTATGCGATCACCGACAACATCGAGGCCTATGGCCGCCTGATGTACTCGGCGATCAACGTGCGCCAGCAGATCGCTCCGTCCGGCATCTTCGCCGGTACCCGCGTGCTGCTGCCGCTCAGCAACCCGTTCCTGTCGGCTGCTGCCCGGACCGCACTGATCAACCGCTGCGAATCTGGCCGCGGGGCCGGTGCGAACGCG
>JAIXTI010000003.1 GCA_027484025.1 bacterium | reverse complement strand
GTCCAGCCAGACGGCGCGCAGCCGCTCGCGCACGGCCGGGTCGGCCAGCTCGGCGAGCGGGATGCGGTGGCTGCGCGGGTCCGGATAGGGCACGTAGGTGCCGCCGGTGCGGCTGAACTCGGCGTAGAGCTCGATGACGTGGCCGACGTCGACGACGATCAGGAAGGGCGGCCGGCCTTCGTCGGCGGGCAGCGCGCGGGCGTAGCGCTCGGCCTGGCTGCGGGCGCGCAGCAGGGCGTCGTCGAAGCCCTTCATTGCCGCGCCGCCGCGCACGCGCTTGCATTCGCAGATGAAGGCGCCGCGGCGGTACAGGTCGATGCGGCCGGACGAGCTGCTGCCGTCGCCGTGCTGGAAGGTGACGCCGCGCTCGAAGACGTAGGCGTTGTCGCGGGCCTCGGCGGCGGACGGTTCGGGACGCGGCAGGTCGAGCAGCTCGGCCAGCTCGGTCAGAAACAGCTGGTAGTTGGCCAGCTCGCTGCCGGCCGCACCGGTCCAGCGGCTCAGGAAGGCGGTAGTGGCGGCGCGCTCGTCCATGCGGCGTCTGTCGGCTGGGGCGGAATGCCGAGGGTAGCGCAGGGGCGGTGCGCGGGCGTTGGGCGCGGACCTATCGGGCGCGGGATTCCCGCTTTCGCGGGAATGGCCGCTGGGGTGCCAGCCTGGACGGGCCGTCACCCCGCCGAAGCGGGGATCCGGCGTCTTGTGATGTTGTGGATGCCCGCGTCCGCGGGCGTGAGGGGTTGTCGAACGGGTGCAGGTCGCGGTGGGTTCCCGTGTTTGCGGGAGCATCGGTTGGGCAGCGCGATGCCGTTGCCGGCACCGCGCTCCATTCCCGACTCAGCGCAGCTCCGCCCCGCTGAGTACAAAGCTCCCCGCCACCGGCGTTGCCGTCCAGACCAGCTCCGGCTCACCGACCAAGCGCTGCCAGCTACCCAGCCGCAGGCTGCCATCCGCGCCGCGCACCGCCAGCGCCACTTGCAGCTCGCCGCCGACCACCCGGGCGTAGATCCGCAGCGCTTCGCCGCGGACGTCGCTCAGCCGCAGCGTCACCCGCGCGACCTCGTCCAGCGTGCTGCGCAGGCTCGCGCCCGGCAGCCGTTGGCTACCCGTCGCACCGTTGATGCCCGGCGCCTCGAAGCCGTTGGCGAACAGGTCGTCCAGCAGATCGGTATCGGTGGCGCTGTTGTTCGCCGGGTTCGGGTCTTCGATGGTCGTGTCGGCCGGCAGGCTGACTTCGGCGACGTTGACGATCGAGAGCGGCCGGCCGATCACGTTGCCGAAGTAGGCGTAGGTCAACACACCGCCCGTCGGCAGGGTCTCGACGATGTGATCCAGGGTGCTGGTGCCGCCGGCATCCGGACACACTGCCCCGCCGCTGGCTTCGCAGGTCCACGCCACGTTGGTGAGGCCGGCCGGCGCGACGTCGCGGACGCGCACCTGCGGAGCCGCATCGGGGCCGATGTTGCGGACCACCACGGTGTAGACCAGCAGGTCGCCCGGCCGGTAGGTATTCACTGCGTTGGTCTTGGTCACCGACAGGTCGCTGCTGGCGAAGACCAGCGTCTGCACCGGGTTCGAGGTCGAACCGCTGTAGTCGCTGCTGCCCGGAGCGAAGACGGCGGTGACCGTGCGGCTGCCCAGTGACGAGTAGGTGATCGCGCAGCTCGGCGTGGCGGTCGGCAGCGTGATCGTGCAGCTGCTGGCGCCTGCCGTGACCGTGACCGTACCGGCCGGCGTGCCGGTGCCCGGCGCGGTGACGCTCAGCTCGGCGGTGTAGCTTGCTGCCGTGCCGATGCGCGAGCGCGCCGGACCGAGCAGGGTCAGCGATGTTGCTGCTCCGCTGACCGTGTGCGCCTCGGTGTCGCTGCTAGCCCCGAAGGCGCTGCTGGCTGGCGCATACGTCGCCGTCAGCGTCTTGTTGCCCGCGCTGGTGCTGGTCAGCGTGCAAGTCATGGTGCTGAGCGGCGCGGTGCCCGCGGTCAGCGGTGCCGTGCAGCTGGCGCCGGTGCCGTCGTTGATGCTGACTTCGCCCAGCGGCGACAGCGTCTGGCCGCGAACTTCGACCGTGACCGGATAGGGCTGGCCGACCACGCTCGGATCCGGCAGGTCCGCCGTGATCGTGGTGATCGTCCGCTGCTGGTCGTCCTCCAGCAGCGTCGCTATCGCGCTCAGACTGGTGGCCGTGCCCGCGATCGTCGTGCCGCCGACGCTGGCATTGGCGAGGTCGGTCAGGCTCAGGGTGAACTGCTCATTGCCCTCGAAGGTCGCGTCGCCGTTGATCGTCACCGGGATCTGGACGCTGGTCTGACCCGCCGGGATCGTCACGGTGCTGCCCGCGATCGCCACGAAGTCGGCGTTCGGTCCGGTCGACACCGCCGAACCGTCCACCGTGGCCCGCGTGAAGCTCACCGCGCGGCCCGAGGCTGGCGTCAGGGTCACCGTGAAGCTCAGCGTGTTCACCGCGTTGCCCTCGGCCTGCGACACGTTGGCCACACTCAAGGTCGGCAGCGCGTCGTCGTCCTCGATGGTGGCGTTCGCCGTCGCGGTGCCGAGCGTCACGTTGCCGGGGGCGACCACGTTCGACAGCGTCAGGCGGTAGGTCTCGTCGTCCTCGTCCAGCGCGTCGTTGGCGATCGCGACATTCACCGTCTGCGCCGTCGTGCTGTTCGGCGCGAAGGTCACCGTCTGGCCGCTGATCGCCGTGTAGTCGCTACCGGCCGTCGCCGTGTCGTCGGCCGAGTTCACCGTCACCGTCACGCCGGACGCGACCGGGTTGCTCAGCGTCACCGTGAAGGCCATCGGGCTGGTCGCCTCACTCTGGCTCACGCTTGCCGGGCTGAAGCTCACCGTCGCCGAGTCGTTGTCGGTCACCGCCGCCGTGATCGTCGGCAGCGTGATCGACCCGTAGCCCGGATCGGTGCTCGCCACCCCGAAGCCCAGCGTGCCGTTGTGGTTGCCTTCGACCACGTTGTCGTTGGCCGCGCTCACCGTCACCACCTGCGCCACGTTCCAATTCGCCGCCGTGAAGCTCAGCGTCGTCGAACCGACCGACAGCTGCGCGTTCGGCGTCACCGTCACCGTCACATTCGCAACCGGCTGGCTGGTCAGCACCACGCTCACCGTGTC
>JAIXTI010000104.1 GCA_027484025.1 bacterium | reverse complement strand
TACCGCCGATACCCGCTCGACTCGCGCTGCGGCTTGCCGCAGTTCGGCACGGTGATCGGCTGACCATTCGGGCCATTCGGCAGAGGGTTCATCAGCGTACGCGAGCTCGGCTGCGGATCTTCGCTCGCGAGATACGCGAACATGGCCGTAAGCGTCGCGTTATGCTTGAGATCATCCTGAATGATCTTGTCGAACGAATCGCGGTTGGTGTGCCACGTGGTATTGCTGTAATCCCACGAGAGCGCACCAAGGCTCGCGGCCGGCGCGCCGTAGCAGAGGAACGAGGCGTGATCGCTGCCGCCGCCAATGCCGCTCGGCCCGCTGAGACGGATATACTGCGTGAGCTGACTCGGCATCTGCGTCATGTACTGCGCGAGACGCGGGCCGTTTTCCGGTAGAATGCTTGGCCCCGTGCTCACGATGCGACCGGTGCCGTTGTCCTGATTGAAGAGGAACTGCAGTCCCTTCACGATTTCCGGATGATCGGCCGCGAAGGCGCCGGAGCCGTTGAGCCCCTGCTCTTCGCCGCTCCAGTGGCCCACCACGATCGTGCGGCTCGGATTGGGCAGTACCGTCTTGAGAATGCGCAGCGCTTCGAGCATGGTGACCGTGCCCGTCGCATTGTCGGTGGCGCCGCTGTGTCCTTCCCAGCTGTCGAAGTGCGCGGACAGCACGACGTACTCATTGGGCTTGCTCGATCCCTTGATCTCGCCGATGACGTTGAACACCGGCTGCTCACCGAGGAACTCACTCTCGGCCATGAGCTTCACCTTGGGGCCCTGTCCGTTCTTCGCGAGACGGAAGAGCATGCCATAGTCTTCGCAGCTCACGTCGAAGGTGGGCAACGCGCTGTTGCGCGGCGATCCGAAAATCTTGTCGATGCCCGGATAGCTCGACCAGTTGGACTCGAACACCGCCACCGCACCAGCAGCCTTGAGATCGGCGTAGAAGGTGGGCACGCGCTGCGTGAGTCCCTGATACGTGGCCGACAAATCGCGCTGCGCCGAATCGAGCGCCGCAGCGGTCGCCGGCATGGCAAACTCCGCAATTTGAGACGGCATGCGGCAGCTGAGACGCGGCGCGCTGGCCAGCACCACCTTGCCCTTCACGCTCGGTAACCACGCCTTGAAGGCTTCAGGCGAATCGTACGGCGCGAGTACCGCGACATCGCCGTCCACCCACTTGCCGGCAGTGTTGCCACTCCATGACAGCATGGTGGCCTCGAGTACCTTCACGCGCGGCGCCGTAAGCTGCGCGAAGGCCACACCACGCTGCCACGAGTTCCACGTACCGTAGCGTTCCTTGCGCGCCGTCACGCCCATCTGCTTGTAGGTGGCCAGCAGCCAATCCTGCGCGCGGTTCATGTTGGGCGAACCGGTAAGGCGCGGCCCCACCGAATCGAGCAACGCCTGCGCGTACGCGGCGGCCTTGGAGCGCTGCATTCCTTCTTCCCACAGCTTCACGATGTTCGCGTCGGTCGGCGCCGATGTACGCACGTATTCCGGCGCCGGCGAGATGGGGAGCGACTGCGGGTTGGGGGCGGTCCGCGGCGGGCCTCCCGGGCGCTGGGCGTCGACCGCCGTAGCGGCCGCAAGCGAAAGTGCAAGAAGCGAGAGGTGTCGCATGGGAGGGAGAGAAGGGTATGAGTGAGAGTTCGAAGTCGTTAGCGCCTGCGAACGTGGGGCCAAAACAACATCACGCCCGCGGCGACAATCCATCCACCAGACTCGTCCGGTACGCCTTCCACGCTGGCACGAACCCGATGAGCATTCCCGCGATCATCACCATGGCGAGGTAGCCATACTCCGTTTCGCCGAGCGCACGGAGCGCGAGATGAATGCCGAAGCGCTGCTCGATGGGCGACTGGCCGAGCGCGAGACCGGCGTAGACGATTGCCACCCCAATGACGCAGCCGAGGAACGCGAGCATGGTGCTCTCGAGCACGAGCAACGCGAGAATGGTCGTGGGTCCCGCGCCGACCGCGCGCAGAATGGCCATTTCACGACGACGGGCTTCGAGTGACGAGTAGAGCGCCACCAGCATCCCCGTGATGCTGATAAGTACGGCGAACATGGCAATAACGCGCAGCCCCACTTCGGCGCTGCCGATGTTCTGCCACAACTCGCCCAGCGCCACGCCCGGAATGATCGCGGTGAGTGGTTCCACCAGGTCGGTGTTCATTTCGCGCTGCAGCATGAGCGCTTCGAAGCGGTTCTTGGTCCCAACGAAGAACGACGTGATCTGATCGTCGCCATGGTCATGCGCCGGCTCGGCCGCCTCCGGCACTGCTGGCTCGGCAGCCGCAGAGCGGGACGCTTCCGTGCGTGCGGCGGCCGCAGCGGCCTTCACCTGCTCCACCACCTGGGGTGGCGGCTCGGCGCCCGGCATCACGAGCGGCGCACCGGCGGGCGGCGGCGAGGCGCCGGGCATCACCATGGGAGTTCCCGGCGGCGGCTCCGCACCGGGCATCGCCATAGGCGTTCCTGCCGGCGGCGCGACGGGGACGGCTGCCGCGCGACGCTTGTTTGCGGCAATGATCGCGGCCTTGCGCGCGGCCTTCGAGGTATCGACAGCAGGCGCTGCGCGTGATGCTGAGGCAGCAGCGACGACCGACGCGCCGCCGGTCGTCGCTTCTTCGCCGTGCATCGCCTCGATGCCTTCGAGCGTGACATATACCGAACGATCGATCGGCGTAAACGTGCGCGCGAGCACTCCAACCACGCGGAACGGATGCGCATCGTGATTGCTCGTGCCGATATCGCGCAGCCCGTGCGTCACGACGACCGGGGTCCCCACGGTGTACTTGAGACGTTCGGCCACTTCACTGCCCACCACGACATCGCTGTCCGCCTGCGCGACGCGGCCGGAGGCGAAGGTGATGCGCCCGTCTTTGCGAAAGCGATAGCGCTCGTAGAACTCCGTGCTCGTCCCCACCACACGGAATCCACGATGGCTGTCACCGAGTGAATACGGCACCACCCACTTGACCGCGGGGTGTGCCTTCCACCGCTCCATGGTGCGCAACTGCACCGAGCCCGACGGACTGCCAATGCCGAATACACTGCTGAGCAGTACCTGCAACTTGCCGCCGCGTGCACCCACAATGAGATCGACGT
>JAIXTI010000287.1 GCA_027484025.1 bacterium | reverse complement strand
TGAACCGCGCCGGGATTACAGGAGGCTCCACTTTGTGAGAACTTGGAGTCATGGCCAAATCCAAAGCACAGCGATTCAGTCCTGAAGTGCGTGACCGGGCCGTCCGCTTAGTCCGCGAGCAGTTGCCACACCATTCCTCCCAGTGGGCCGCCATCTCGGCGATTGCGCCGAAGTTGGGCTGTACGAAGGAGACGTTGCGGCGGTGGCTCTTGAAAGCCGAGCAGGACGCCGGTGGTCGGTCCGGTCCGACCAGTAGTGACGCGGACCGACTGGCCGCACTCGAGCGCGAAAATCGGGAGCTGAAGCGAGCGAATGACATCCTGCGCAAGGCGAGTGCGTTTTTCGCGGCGGCGGAGCTCGACCGCCTCACGCGTTGATGTACGCGTTCATCGATGCCGAGCGCGCGCTGTACGGTGTCGAGCCGATCTGCCGCGCCTTGGCAATCGCACCGTCTGGCTACTACACGTATCGCGCCCGCTTGGCGGATCCGACGCGACGCCCGGCCCGTGCGCAGCGCGACGACCTGCTGCGCGAGGAGGTCCAGCGCGTGTGGGAGCGGAATCGCGGCGTGTACGGCGTGCGTAAAGTGTGGCAGCAGTTGTTGCGTGATGGACAGACGGTCGCGCGCTGCACCGTCGCCCGACTCATGGCCGCGAAGGGCCTGCGCGGCGTCGTGCGCGGGCAGCGTCATCGCACGACGATGGCCGACACCACGGTGGAGCTCGCGCAGGATTTGGTGCAGCGGCACTTTCACGCCGAGCGTCCCAATCAGTTGTGGGTCGCGGACTTTACGTACGTTGCGACGTGGCGCGGCTTTGTATACGTCGCGTTCGTGATCGACGTGTTCTCGCGTCGCATCGTCGGCTGGCGCGCGCACACGACGATGCGTACGGATCTCGTACTCGACGCGCTGGAGCAGGCCTTGCACGACCGTCTGCTCGATGGCGAGCTCGTTGTACACTCGGACCGCGGATCGCAATACGTCTCGATGCGCTACACCGGCCGCCTGGCGGCTGCGGGCGCCGCGCCTTCCGTCGGCAGCGTAGGCGATGCCTATGACAACGCGCTCGCCGAAACCGTCATCGGTTTGTTCAAGACCGAAGTAATTCATCGGAACGGACCGTGGCGCGGCTTCGAGGATGTGGAAATGGCGACGTTAGACTGGGTCGCGTGGTTCAATCAGGAGCGCTTGCTGGAACCGCTGGGCTATGTTCCGCCGGCGGAGTTTGAAGCACAATTTTACGAAACACAGTACACCCACACTGCGGTTGGTGTACTCAACTAAACCAGTCTCCTGAATACCCGGGGCGGTTCAATGGCGAGTATGTCGTGGATCCGGTGAACGACCTCATAGCGGTGTGTCACAACTGTGACGCGATGGCTATTCTGACGCGCGAGCCACTCGAAGTTGCGACACTCAGCAACCATGTTGAGCAGCAAGAAACGGTCGTGCGTTACACATGAATATGCGTGACAAATTAGGCTGCTTACGCAGGGAGGGCTGGCAAGCGGGTGAACGGCGCCGCTTCCTCCCGTACTCGACTTGGCACTAGCGTACCCAATCTGCAAAAAGACGGCGTGATCCCGTACTGGATGCAGAAAGTCTATCTCTCACGACCATAGGTAAGCCGTCCTATTGTGCCCCTTGGGTTCTTATGCAAAACTCGTAGTCGTGGCAAATTCTTCATGTCAATAACTACGCCGCCCTTTTAGGTATGCACGACTCCAATCATCTGAGCTCCCCATGCGATTGAGCCGCCCGCTGTGTGCTTTCTTGTTGCTGTTCGTGCTCGCCTGCTACCGGGTACCTGTCACCACTGATACACCCATAGACGAGTACAGCACCCTCGAATTCGATGACAACGGATTCCTCCGAAGTCCCAAAAAATGGAGTGGTCTACTCAAACGCTTGGACGAGCAGGCGGAGAAGGAAGTTCCGCTCGCTGTTGTGGTGTTCGTTCATGGATGGAATCACAACGCGGCGCCAAACGACAGCGACCTCGTAAAGTTCCGGCAGACCGTAGGGCAGATCGCAAAGGAGCATCCAAAGGCATCGATCTTCCCCGTGTATTTAGCGTGGCGAGGTAGATCGCTTCCGTGGAAGCTGAACTATGCAACCTTCTGGGCGCGAAAAGCCGCCGCCGAGCGCGTTGGGAGAGGCGACTTTTCTGTCGTGCTGCAAACGCTGATCTCACGTCGTCAGAAATGGCAGTCACGTTCAGAGGTATCGCAGCTAGTCGTCGTCGGTCACAGCTTCGGCGGCGCAGCAGTGTTGTCAGCCCTTTTGCCACAACTTGCGTCGGATTTGCAAGGGTCTGACTTCGCACGATCACCTGATCTCGTGGTCGCTTTGAATCCCGCGATTGAGCATCGAGTTCTTTCGACGACGGTGCTGAGTGATGCGCGTATCGACACACTGAGGCAAGAGTTTACCAAGAGGCTTGTCGCCCAGTCAGTTCGTACACCGACACGTCTCGTCATCCTTGACGCCGAGAATGACTTCCCGCGACACTGGCTCTTTCGCATCGGTCGCCGAGTTGGGGCAACTTGGGGCGGCGGCGTGGTTGGCGCTCTGGTTGCGGCGCCACTGAGCTCCGGTGTACTCGTGCCCTCATTGGCCGCTGCCGGGGGCATGTTGGCAATGACAGCAGTGCGCCCTCTGCTGGGTCTCCGCGTGCATGAGGACTACACTTCAGCTGGTCGCTATACCCCGAGGCCGTACCTGAAAGGAAGTGTAGAAGACATATCATCTGCGGAGCCTAGCTGCCTCAGCTTTGCTCTTCCATCTCAACCGGGTAAGGCACTGCTCATTAGGCCCGGCAAAGACGGTAGCGAGTTTATGTGCGATACACCCGTGAAGATCATACGCGTGACCGATGACATCGTCGACGGACACAACGGTATCTGGAAACAATCGAACGTGGCGCTACTTCGCGCACTTATCGAGAAGAATATGGAACAGCTTCGCAGTACCAAGCCGCGTGCCAAGTAGATGCGGCGAGCGCGTACACTCAAAACACTTATCCTGCCCATCACGGTATGGTAGCGAGAGCCGTCAAGCGAGTTGGTAGGCAAGAGGTGAGCATGCGCCCCGTAATCTGAAGTGGCGGCTTCTCAAACATTCAACTCTGCACATTCAGTCGATTCTCTGGCGTTAGTTGGCGGCATACTTCAGGTGGCTGCCACAGCCAAATGCAAGTCCGTTCCGCCGTCCCCGCTGGGTCGGTGCAATTTGCTCGTGACCCACTGAACACTACCAACCGCCTCGCGCTTCAGCGAACACGCCGTGCGTTATCGGGCGCGCGGCATGGAGTCAAGATGGTGCGCAGCTTGCTATCGCGGTGCGCAACAGCGTGACCGCACTGTTGCTCTAGGACATGGCTTCACAACAGCTGCGAGCGCAGCCACGGGGAAGCGCGCGCCTGGTGAAGAACACCGAACTGCGGTCGACCAAAGCGGGTACATTGCCAGTCCCATGTGGGAGCGGGGTTGGCCGGCCGAGGTGAAGGCCCGTTTTCGGCTAACTGGTATGCGGCCCCATCTGCGTGCACGCGTGACGTATGCTCGTAGAAGCACTCGCGCCCTTCGTCGGTACCGTGCTCGAGACGCATACCTGGTTTGCGTTACGGTTTGCCTTGGATAAGCCGTTCGATCACGCTTTGTAGTTACAGCGATAAGAACACCCCGAGCTCCTTCCCGAGCGATGTCGCTTCGCCATGGACTGAGACGTTCAATGTCAGATGCTCCCACGATATTTGTGATTCGGGAGCACTCAATGCGATCGTCGCTCTAAAGCGTTGCCCGAGTCGCGCCTCCGCAGTTGCCATTTTTGCCACCTCTGGAGGGCTGATGTACTTGGACGTATACGTAGGGCGATTGGATGATCCAGACTTTGTCGCGAACAGAAACAAGCCTGGTGGCGCCGTGCCGGGCGCAGAGAGCCGGATGTTTCCCAACGGCCGCAGTGCGTTTTATGAACTCGTGAGACGAATAGAGACGAAGCAGCTGCCGGGAGGGGCCACACAGCACATCGCGTACGTGGCACCCGCGACCAAGGAGCAGATCACGGAGTTCTTCGAGACGATGGTCAGCGAAGATCTGTCTCTTCGCCCCGATACTCCCTCACCGCACCTGATCAAAGAGGCAGAGGAACTTCGCGCATGGATCGCGGCGATGGAGGATGATGGACAGTGGTGCCTTGTTGCTACTGAGCTTTAGCCAACGCTGGCGATACCCGTCGATTGCCGCGAGTATTTAGAGGGCGGACGGCGCAGCAATCTGTCGGTGTCCGCCCATGTGTGTGCCATTGAGATAACCTGTGTCCAATCGGAGAGAACCTATGCGATGCTTGCCAGTACGCGTCAGCGCGGTATTCCGTCGTCGAGTGGCGACCGCTCTCGCCTGTTCCGTAGTGGTCGCCGGCTGCGACGGAGCGCAAAGCTCGTCGCCCCCGCCACCTTCGGTACGCGTCCGAATCGATACCATGATCGTCCACGGCGTGGCCCCACATGAGCTCGGCATACTCGTCTACGCTGACGGTGCAGCGTCGGTGGAGTTCGGTGCGCGGCCACCACATGTGCTGGTGGATACCGTCCGCCTGCGGAGCACCCCGAACTTCACGCTCGATGTGTCGGAGGGTGCAGTGCACGTGGACTTCGTTCACGGACAATTGGGCGGCGGTGGCGGCGTGATGTACATGTCCGGCCATATCATTGGCGCCGATTCCATACGCTTTCGCGGCGTCGGGCGACATCTGCTGGTCGAGCAAGGGGGAACGGGTATCCGGGTGATCGATCGCGGAAACCCACAGCTCATGCTCGACATGCCGAATCAGCTGCGCTGACGCGTTATCGCACTGAAAACGGATCAGTTTCGCTACACACTTCAAACTCCCCGCTGTTGATGGGGAGTCTGCAGCGTGGCGCTATGCATTCCTGTGAACGACTCGAAGTCCGAGACGGCTAACGCGGCGCCGGTATGGCGCCAAGCACCGCTTCGAGCGCCAGTCCGAACGCCAACAGTGTTCGATCGCTCTTTGCCGGTCCGGCGAACTCCAGTCCCACGGGCAAGCCATCGCGAGTGAGGCCCGCCGGCAGCACGAGCCCTGGCAACCCCGCGGTGCTTCCTACGATTGCATTGCGCCCGAGATAGTTCGTCGTCGGTACCGACGCCCCACCCACAGTCATGGTCGCTCCGGTGTTGATCGGGATTGCGGACGTGGCGCAGGCCGGCGATACCAGCGCCGTCAGCGAGTGCGTGCGGAACGCGTCTGCGAGCTGCTGTTGCAACTGCGGCCGCGCGATGTTCACGGCGTTCGCGTAGGCTTTTTCATCACCGGCGATCGGGGCGCGCTCGAAGGTCGCCTTGATGTCTGGCGACAGCTGCTCGATGACGCGCCCCAGAGAAGGCCCGCTGAACTTCGCGAGGTATGCCGTAAGCGCCGGACCGAGGTCGTGCAGGATGATTGGGAACGCGGTCGCCTGCACGAGCGTCCCCAGCTCCGGCAACGAAACCTCCACCACGCGCGCGCCTGCCTGTCGTAGCTTGTCGAGCGCCGCGTCGGTGACGCGCGAGACTTCGGGTTCGAGATCGGCGTAGAAGAACTCGCGCACCACGCCGAACGTCGCGCCGCGCAGGCTGCGGGCCGTCACTGGAGATACGTCACCCGTGATGGCCTGATCGAACAGGACAAGATCTTCGACCGTGCGGGCGTGCGGACCGAGCTGGTCGAAGAGTGCCGTCATCGGCACCACGCCGCTGGTGTCGTAGCGGCCGGTGGTGGGGCGCAGCCCAGCAATACCGCACAGGGCAGCTGGCACGCGAACCGAACCGCCGGTGTCCTCGGCCACACTCAGCGGAGCGAGCCTGGCGGCGACGGCCGCGGCACTTCCACCACTGCTGCCACCGGGAATGCGCGTGCGGTCGTACGGATTGTGCACCGCACCGGTGGTCTGGTTGGCGCTGGTGTAGCCCGCTGACAGCTCGTGCAGGTTCGTCTTGCCGAGCACGAGTGCGCCCTGCGCGCGCAATCGCGCCACGAGCGGCGCGTCGGCCTTGGGCTCGAACCCGAGCAGCGCCTTCGTACCGCCGCTCGTGGGCAGGTCCTTTGTGTTGACGCTGTCCTTGAGGGGAATGGGCAACCCGTGCAACAGACCGAGCGGGCGATTCGCCGCCCTCAACCGATCGGCGGCGCGCGCCTGTTCGCGCACATGATCCGGGCGCAACGTGATGAAGGCGTTGAGGTCCGCGTACCGCGCGCATCGCGCGAGCAGCGCTTCGGCATAGCGTTCGGCCGTCAGCTCGCCGCGTCGCATCGCGCGCACCGCTGCGGTGGCGCTGAGCTCGTGGAGCTCCGGCGCGATTGACGATGTCGCCCCGGGCACCGGAAGTCGTCCAATGGCAGCCAGTGCGCTAGCGGCGGCGGTGACGGCAAGGAACTCACGACGGCTCAGTTCATCGTCAATGGACATGTGGGCTCGGAGAGAAAGGTGGCCAAATCTTTTCCATAGATCACGAGTCGTCAATGAGGACTGCGCCGTTGCGCGCGCGGACACACTTCAGGGTCTCCTGCTGACCGCACCACCACTCACCGCGCCGTCATTCCCCGCGGCGCGCGCGCCACGAACCGCGCGCGTCGCTGCGGGCCGGCCAAATACCACGACGAAAGCTTCGCCGGTGCCCACGACGGCTGCACCAGCAACGTGACGCGCTGCGCGTCCGCGTCTATGGCGAGAGACGCGGCGTTGTCTTCGTAGGCGGCGCTCACCGACGGGTGGTGCTCCAATGTGCGACGCACCAACACGAACTCGCCGTTGGCCGACGTGGCGTTACCTCGGCGCGCCCACGCGCTCCACGAGGGACGGCCCAGTGAATCCTCGAACGTCCGCCGCTCGCGCCATTGCCACAGCTCCGCGTTGCCGTCGGCGGTGTTGGCGAGCAGCCCGTGCCCCCACGGCAAAAAGCGCAGCGAGGTGAGGCGACCGCGTGGTCGTGGCAGTCGCAACTGCTGCACAAGGGAATCACCGGCGCCCACGCGGTACACCGCAATGGCGCGATCGCCCCGCAACACGGCAAACCACTCACCACCCGCGTCGATCTGATACTCGAGCAGGCTGTCGGTGGCCGCGAAGGTGAGCGTGCGCCGAGTCATGCCTCCGGTATCGGCAAAGGCGAAGAGACGCAGCGTATCGCCGGCCACCACCGCCAGGCGCGCGCCGGCGGGTGACCATCGCCAGGCGGACACGCGCGACGAGTCGATTACGCGTGCGGTGCGGGCGGGGTCATCGAGTCGCACCGCCTGCATTATGTGCTCGCGACGGAACACGAGCACGCGACCGTTACGGCTCACGGTCCACAACGCGCCGCGATCGATGGCATACCGGTGCAGCACGGCCCCGGTCGCGGCCTGCACTTCGAACAGGGAGTCGCGTCCGCGCTGCACCATCAGTCGTGCGCCATCCGCCAGGAACAGCGCCACGTCGGTTGGCGCGATGGCCGGGAGCTGTATGGGCATTGCTCCACGCGCTGCCGTCTGTGCCGTGAAGAGCCAGCATCGGTCACGCCCCGCACAGGCCGCCGCGGTGTGGCCGTCGTTCGAGACGGCCAGCGGAAGGAGCAGCGCGTTCGAGTCGGCAGGCGCGTGCAGCACGCGACCGTTTAGCTGCAACCGCGGATCGTCGCCATTTGGACGCAACGACGTGCCGGCGACGCGTGCCATGACACGAAATGCGTCGTCGGCCGGGTCAATCCCCGACGGCTCGAACGGCGCCAACGCCGCCACCGACCACGTGCGCAGCTGTCCGTCGCCATCGAGCGTGAAGAGCATCTGCGGCGTGGCGCTGATGTTCAGCATCCCGGCCGCACGGCTGTGGCCCCCCAGCGGGATGCCGTAGCCGCTGGTGGCGTCTGGCGTATTGCCGCGCCCAATCCAGGTCACGCGCACGTCCCCGTCATCATCGCTCGAGAGCACCCACGGGGCGTGCGGAACCCGCATGGCCATGGCGGCTCCGTCGTGCCGAGTGAGCGATGTCACCGCCTCGTCCGCGGCGGTGGATACCACGCGCACATCACCCTCGTAGTCGGCAACGAGGAACGTCGCGCCCGGTCCGGCCGCGGTAATCCGTCGCACGTTGGCTGCTGACAGCAATCGTGCGCGCTGAACGCTGCGCCGGTCGATCAGCTCGAGCGCCTGGCCCACTTCGCTGGCCACCAGCAGGGTGGCGCCGTCGGCCGCGTACGCGGCGCGCACCGTCGCGCTCGAGGAATCGGCCACACGCCACCGCGACACGACGCGGTCCGCGTCGACATCGTACTGCACCACGGCGCCACCCGGGCCGGTGGGCGCGCGCTCGTACAACGCCAGCAGGCTCGTGTCCGTCGGGCTCGCGGCCAACAGGTCGATCGCGCGCGGCAGCACCCGCACCCCTTCGCGCACACCGGTGGTGAAGAGCGTCCCACGCTCAGTGGTCGACTCCAGCATGACCCGTGTGCCGTTGCCAAGCACCGTCATGTCGCGCAAGCCGCGAATGGTGTCGACGGCATGGGCATACGGCTGCGGCACATCGTGATGCCAATGCAGGATTTCCCCATTGTCCATGGCCACCAGCGCGGTGTGGTCGGCCAGTGGAAGAGCGTCCAGCGCGAAGTGCCCGGGGCGCTCGAGCACGACGCCCGCGGTGTCTACTCCATTGCTTGCGACGATGCGTACACGGCCGTCCAGGGTGATCAGCGCGACACGGCGCCCGGAGTCCATGGGCGTAAAGACGGCCACGTTGGTGAACTCGGCGGCCGCCGTATAGCGCTGCTCGAGGTGGTCGAGCGCGGCCATCGCCTGCGGATCGTTGTACCGGGCCTCGCTCCACTGCGACGCAATCCACACCGCCTGCGTGGGATCGGTCTCCGCCAGCCGCTCCAGCGACGCCAGTTCCGTCTGCTGTTCACTCCAGGCACGATCCTGACGTTGCCGCCACGTGAACCCCGCGACGAGCAGCAGCAGCAGTGCGGTGGCGAACGACCAGCCGGCCGCCCGCGTATGCTGTTGCCGACGCAGCTGCGCGAGATACCGCTGCACCTCGGCCCACGACGCCGGCACCTCGCTGGCATAGCGCGCTGCCCATGCTTCGGTCACGTCGCCTGACGCCATCTCACGCTGGAGCGTGCGACGCGCGGCGCGCGTGGCATCGGCCAGCTCGCCCGTGTCGCGATAGTGCGCCGCTCTTTCGCACAGCGCCGAGTAGAACCGGGCGAGGTCGCGCTCCATGTCCATCCAACGCTGCAGCCGCTCCCACTGCCTTATAAGGCTCTCGTGCGAGATGTCGTAACGCGGATCGTCGTCGGTGGCGCCGCGGGAGCGGTACAGCAGGTTCGTACCATCGGCGCTGAGCCGCTCGAGCAGCGCGACGATCTGTTCGCGCGGCGCCGGCGTTACCGCCACCAGTTCACTGAGTGCACACGGGCGTCGCACCCGACGTTTGCCACCGTCCACGCGCGTGAGGCGACGGAAGAGCGCCGCCACCATGCGCTCGTCGAAGTCCGCGACCAGTGCGTCGGCCTCCGATGACAGCGCCTGACGCAGTCCGCCGAGTCGCTCGAGATGCGACAGGTCGAGCGGCCCTGTGTCCTGCTGCTGCGCGCGTGTGCGCCACGCACGGTGCAGCGCGTGCTGCAGCAGCGGCAGCAGATCGGGCTTGTCGCCAATCTCGTTCAGCACCAGATCGCGGAGTCGCGGCGTGATCTGTACTCCCGCGAGTTTGGCCGGCCCCTCCATCACGTCGCGCAACTCGTCGCGGGTGAGTCGCGGCACGAGATACCCGGCTTTATTGATCAGCTCGGGCAATCCCGGAAAGCGATCGCAATCTCCCAGGAAATCGGTGCGCATGGTGGTGATCACGTATGCCGGTGCGCCCGGTATGTCCGCGACCGCCATGAGCACCGAGACGAACGTCTGGGCATCGGCCTGTCGGCGGATACGCGCTTCCACCACGGTGTGATCGGGGGGACGGCCCGGGACATCGTTCGCCTCGGAACCGGCCGCCGCCATGAAGGCGAAGATCTCTTCGAACTGGTCGGCGAGGAGCAGCACGTTCGCGCCGTGGGCACACTGTGCCAGCAGCTCGGTTACCGCCGACGCGCCACGCGCCCGTATGCTGGCTGCCAGCGTTTCGCGCGACATGGGTGCCACGGCTGGCCCACACGCCTCGATGAGCGCCTGCGCAAGGTTCTCCAGCGGCGCGTCGCCCGGTCGCATAGAGACGATGACCCACTCGCCCAACGCCGAGCTGAGAAAGCCGCCCGTGAGCGCGGGCATGAGGCCGGCCAGCACCAGCGACGACTTGCCACTGCCGGAGTTGCCCACCACCGACACGAAGCGGAACTCGTGCAAACGCTGCAGCAAGGCGCGCGTCTGCTCATCGCGCCCGAAAAAGTAGAGCGCATCGCGCGTGAAGAACGGCCGGAAGCCCACATAGGGATTCTCCCGTTCCATGGCGGCGGCGTTCGCGGGTGTCACGCGTTGCCCGACGTGTTGCTCAACGCATTTCTCAGGGCGAGCAGCTCGCGGAGACTCTGCTCACTGATGCCGTCCACGCTGCTGAACACACGCGCGAATGACGGCACGGCCGGCGCGTCGGTGTTGCCCGGCAAGCGCAGCACGACGAGCTGCGTGGGCGTCTCGCGTTGCACGGCGGCTTTCATGCCTTCGCGCAGGCGCCCCATGAGCCACTCGGTACCGGCGCTGCCGACGGTGACGATCATGAGCGGCACACGCCGTACGAGGGTCTGAAACTCTCCCAGCGCATCGGGCGCCTCGGCGCCTACCCACGGTGCGGTGAGCGGCTCTCCGGTCGACAGTGCGGCCAGCCGTGCCCGTGTGGCGGTCGTGAGCAGATACGGCACGTTCAGCCCATCGAGGATATCGAACAGCGGAGCGGCCGCGGCCACATCGCGTTCGTGCACATCGACGAAGAGCGCTTCCTCGGGTGGCGCGATGGCACCCGCCGCTTCGAGTTCCGTGCGCTGCATGAGCGCGTAGTGCGCATGCAGGTGCTCATGCAGCCGCTCGATGTCGCATTCGATGCTTTCGAACTGCGACGACTCGCGCCGGCTCACTTCGATGCACTCGAGCATGGCCGAGAGATGCGGATCGGTGGAACGGCGCGGCGTTCCCTGCGGAAAGATGACCAGCTGCGATGACGCACTCGCGAACGCGAGGTGGAACTGCTGCACGGGGTGGTACGGCGCTTCCGTGGGTGGCACGTTGACGATTTCATCGCCGGGGCGTGGTCCGACAATGTGCACGAACAGATGACAGCAGCGCGTGAGCTGCTGGAAGAGCGGCCCGTAGTCGGGCCACGCCGGGTCGTTGACGCGCACAACAGTCCAGCCCATGCGCAGCATCTCGGCCTGCGCACGCGCGACCCAGTGGTCTACCGAGCGCGGCGCCGACGCGAGAAAGGCGACGAACAATTCTTCGTCGTCGTCGACGGACGTTTGTGGTGTGGTGTCGTCTGCGCTCTCCGCTTGAGCGGCCGTTGGCTCCGGCGACAACACTTCCACCAGCCCCCGCGCCTCGAAGGGGGCGAGCCCCGCCAGCTGTGCGGCCGATGGCTTGCGTATGAGCTGCGCGTCGGGCTCGCGGAGAAAGAGCACCGGGGTGGCCCACTCGCGCGTGCCGCGTGCGAACACGCGGCGCCGCGCCACACCAACGGCCGCGTCGATGGGATAGCCTTTCACGAGCTGCTCGTAGAAGCTGTCGCAGAAGGCAATCGCGGTCGTGTCGGTCACCGGGAACTGCATGGCGATGATGGCCGGGACCTGCTGCTTTGCCAGACTGGTGGCGACGCCGGCGAACGGACTGCTGCCGGCGTCACTCCCCACCTCGGCCCCGCGGCAACTGTTGAGGTACACCAGCCGAGTGCTGTCCCGGGCCAGCATCGTGGCCAGTTCGTTCGCGTCCACCTGCTGCGCCGTGCCGTCGTCGCGCTCGAAGAGCAATACGCCGCGCCCATGCTGCACCGTGCCGTGCCCAATGAAGTGCACGATGTGCGGCTGGAACTCCGCCATGGTCTTCTGCACCTCAGCCACGCGCGCGGTCTGTGCGCGAAAGAGCACAGCGGGGGCGCGGCTCCAGTGTGCGCGCATGCGCTCCACTTCGGTATCCACCGACAGACGGTCGGTACCCTGCGGACTGGCGGAGAGAATCAGCAGCCGAATGGGCGGTTCGATAACGTCGAGCGAATGCAGGACACGATCGAAGGAGCGCACGAGCGGCGACTGCGCATTGATGACGATGGGATGCTGCGCTTCCGACGGCGCCATGAGCTCCCACGGCAGGTTCACCACACTCGTGAACCACTCGGCTGTTTCGTTTGAAAACGAAAAGGTGAGCCGCAGCCGCAGACCGGCACGCTTGTTCTCCTGCGCACTGGCCCGCGCGCGCTCGAAGAGCATGCCCACCTCTCCCCTGAACAGCGCGTTGAAGAGCGAGACGCCGAAGGTGCGTGGTGAGAGCGACGGCGCTTCGTTTTCTTCATCGTCCAGTGCGACCGAGCCACGTACTACGGAGGCGGGCCCGTTGGGTCCGGCCGATACCATGACCTCCGATAGCTCCTGTCGAATGCCTGGCCAGTCTTCTATCGCTACCGGGAGCCGGAACTCTTCTGCTGCCGTCCCCACGGTACTCTGTGCGCGCGCCTGAAACACCCCGGTGAGATCGCGCGGCGTGATGACCACCTCGAACTCATCGTAGAGCGGCCTGGCCTTTCGCAGTGTTCTCATGCACCCGCGGCGATGGTCTGGTCGCGACGCACGAGAAAGCGGATATCGATGACGGTCCAGTCGCTGTCGGGTGTTGCCGTCGCGTTTGCGGGAGGCTGTGCGATCGATGCCGGTACGATGCCCACGAAATCCGATGGCGTGCTTCGCGTGGCATTGGGTGCGAGCGCGCCGGTCACCAGCGTCTCGTCGGCGCAGAGGAACCCCACGTCGACCGGCTGTTCGCTCACGAACAGGCGGAGCGTGGCGACCGCGTCTGTCCCGGGGAAATAGTCGGGAAGACTGTAGCCGCGCCGCTGTCCGCGCTTCGTGAAGATCTTGAAGTCTTCTCCCGGCTTCACCGGCGTGTCACTGCGTGCGCCATTGGGCGGGAACGTCTGACGGATGGCCCCTTCGAAGGAGAGTTCGAGGAGGGACACGTACACGCCCTGTGTGTGTCCATTGCGCACCCTCAGGCCGAATGGCATGTCGCCATGGCGTACCACCGGCAGTCCCTCCGGTCCGGGCACGACCTCGGTGAACATCTCGCCAGCCTTGGGCGCCGTGAGGAGATCCACACTCACCTTTCCGCTGCGCAACGGGCTGTTCACCACTGGGTTGGCGAGTTGCCCCACAAGCCACTGCCGAGTGAGCACAGCGCAGTTGTGGTGCACGGCGTCGGTGGCGTTTAGTGGCAACAGCGGGCTCACCGGCTGCCCGTTTTCGCTGGTGATTTCCCATTGCCACTCGTTCGACGTGGGCGACGCCAAGCGGAGATTGACGACCAGCGCATCAGGTGCCGCAACCTCGAGCAGTCGCATGTTCGCATCGCTGGCGAGGAGCGCGTGCAGCGCACGCCGCCGCTCATCGAGTGCGGGCGCCATGGCGTCGGTCACACCAGCAGTCGTCAGTGGTGCGAGCACGACGGGACGCGTGAGCCGCGATGGACCGGAGTCTTCGAGCACGACACGCGCGGTACGCGGAACAGCGGCGGCGTCCGTGTTGGCGTCCAGCTGCACCGTGCACTCGACGGCGCGCACCTCGGTTACCGTTCCGCGCGCGAGCGGGGTGTTCCCCTCGACGCGCAGGGTACCTGGGGGATAGATCGCCACACGTGCGCCCGCGGCGATGCCCAATACCGATCCGCCGGCGAGGGTCAGTTGGTTCGCTTCATTGGGCGTGGTGCGCACCCGCAGGTGGCGCATGGGCGTATCGGACTCGAGCCCGAAGAGTCGACGGTCCACGCGCCCTTCCAGCTGCGGCCGCTGACGCTGACCCAACAGATCGAACAGATCCGCCGCCGCACCCTCGAACAGATCGCGCAGCGTGGGGGTGCTGGTGAGCGCGCGCAGCCGCGCGATGAAGTAGTAGCTGAAGCCGCCGTGATGTTGGAGCGATCCGTCGGGCTGCGGCCACGCGATTTCCTTCGCCTTCTCGTCGTCGCGGCACGACGCGATGAGTGCGTACGTGGCGTGCTCCCGCGCCGAGGGGGTGAAGCGCACGCGCGACTTCACGCGCGTGGGCAGGGGACCCGCATAGCGCGGTGCGCCGCGCACACCGGTGACGCGGACGCCCGTTCCCTCGGCGATGAGCTCCGAAGCGTCGCGCAAAATGGTGCCGGAGTAGCAGGCATCCACGATGACGGTGACGTTCGGTGTCTTTTGCGTGAGCGCCTCCATTACTTCGGCGAGCTCGTCATCGAGCAGGTCGGTGTTGAGCTCCGGTTCTGCCGGATCGTGCTTGGAGTCGTACGGCATGAGCGTGTTGTCGAACCCGTTCTGCTCATCACCGTCGATGTCCGTCATCTGCGAGCCGTGACCGGCGTAGTAGATGAGGACTACGTCGTCCGCCGCGGCGTCCTCCACCAGCTGCGTGAACGCCGCGCGCATGGCGGTGCCGGTCGCCTGCTCCGACAGCAGCATGCGACAATCGGTGAACGCGTACTGGGTCTGCAGCACCTCCTGCAGATCGCGCACATCGTTCTCGCAGCCTTTGAGGTCGTTGACGTACTGATAGCGATTGATGCCGATCAGCAGCGCGCGGCGTGTTGCCATTACACCGATCCGATGTGGGACTTTGTCGTGTCGCGCTTTGCCGACTAGTCGCGACCTTCGGCGATGACCGGCTTCGCGACCGGGTCGCGATCGTCGGCGATGATGGGCTTGGCGACAGGGTCACGATCTTCGGCGATGACCGGCTTGGCGACGGGGTCGCGATCTTCGGCGATGACCGGCTTGGCCACGGGGTCGCGGTCTTCGGCGATGACCGGCTTGGCGACAGGGTCGCGATCCTCGGCGATAACCGGCTTGGCGACGGGGTCGCGATCTTCGGCGATGATCGGCTTGGCCACGGGGTCGCGATCGTCAGCGATGATCGGCTTGGCGACGGGGTCGAACGCGTTCTGGTCGGCACTCATTGTCGATTTCCTCGGCATACGGGAAAGGTCGGAACACGCAGGTGGTCTGCGTTGTCGATACACACAGTCGATGAACAAAGCTGCAGCGCCAGCTGTCGGGCGTCCAATGAAACGCGCCGCATGTTTGCGACGACGAGCTAGGGCGTCGATCCCGTGGCCACGGCCGCGGTCGGCGTGCGGCGCGCCCGTGCTTCCAGGTCGGCCGCGGCCTGCCGGAACATGGGAAACACCACTGGTCCCGGTGCGCGTAACGTCGCGACCACCCGCAGCGCCTCCTTGGGGCGCCCCTGCGCGAGATAGAGCCGGGCCAGCACGATGCGCTCGAGGCCGTAGCCAGCGATGGGAAACCACGTCAGCTGCGCGCCCGGGGGAAACGGGCGGGTGAGCAGGCGGGCGAGTGTCTCGCGGGCGCCGCTGCTGTCGCCCGCCGCCAGCAGTGCGTAGGCGCGGGCCGCGTCGGCATAATGCGGTGGTGTGCCGGCCGAAGCGGTCAGCGCTGCTGAGGACGCCGCCCCGCGGGCTGCGGCGGAGTTGCCGCGCAGGCCGTGGTAAGCGGCCAGAATCCAGCACCGTTCGGGGCTGGTGCATCCGGAAAAGTCGGCGCCGAATCGGGCAGAGTCGCGTTGCGCCACCACGGCCGCCGCTGAGGCGAAGGTGGTGTCGAGCGCGGCGGCGAACAACAGCAGTGAGCTGCCCCCCTCACCGCGGGCGATGGAGGCGTCGATGAGGCCGATCGCCTCGCGTGCGCGGCCACGTGCCATGAGCGACGCCAGTTCACCCACCTGCGCCGATTGCCGGCGCGCCGTGACATCGGTGTCGGTCTGGCCGGTTGGCGGCGTATCCATGGTGCGCACGGCGGCAAAGGCGCCAATCGCGCACTCCGCGAGTAACGGACTCGTCGACATGACCGCCCCACTCGACAACACGGCCAGTGGGAGTGCCATGGCGCGCCGCCAGTTGGTCTGTGCCGCGCCGCTGCGGGCACACTCTGCCACGAGCTGCGCGGAGGCCGCCTGTGCCGAATCAGGGCGCGCCGCGAGGAAGCGCGCGGTGAGTGCCTCCCCCTGTGCACGATCGCCGCGGCGCCACGCGATCTCCAGCGGATGCAGCAGCAGGTGGGTGGCGCTCGTGTCCTGCCGGCGCGCCTCCTCGAAGGCGCCCCATGCGGCGCGCTCCGGAAGAGGGTCGCCGCCCACCAAGTGCACGTACGTTTCGCCCAGCTGCACCCAGGCCGCGGTCAGGTCACCATCCAGGCGGAGCGCGCGCTCAAAGGCGGCCACCGCCGAATCGGGGCGTCCTTCGAGATAGGCGACGTAGCCTCGCGTGAACTCGGCATACTGCGGCGCCATGGGCAATCCGACGGCGCGGGTGACCAGCGCGCGCGCTTCTTCGGGGCGATGATCCGCCGTGGCCGCCTGCGCGGCGCGCACGGCCGCCAGCGCGAAGCTGCTGTCCAGGCGCATTGCTTCGCGGAAGTGACCGAGGGCGACGCCCGGCTGCGCGCGGCGGAACGCGGCCTCGCCCGCAAGGAAGCTCGCGACGGCGCCCGGCTCACGGTCGATCCACCCACGCTCGAAGTCTTTGGCGTCGGTCCCGGGAATGAGCACCGGCAGCAGCTGGTTGACCGAGCGGATGGCCGTCTGCCAGAGCTGCTGGGAAAGACCGCTCGCGCGTGGACGGGCGACAACGGTATCGCCCGCGACGTCCACGAGTTCGAGCAGGACATCTGTGGAATCGCCGCGCGCGATGAGGCGGCCCGTGAGGAACCAGCGGGCACCGGCGCGGCGTGCCGCGCGCGTCATGACCTCGGTCGAACGCTCGACGTCGCCGTCGCCCTGCCACCCGTCCACCCAGCGGAGCGATTCGCGCCGGTCGAGGGCGCTGCCCATGAGCGTGGCCATATCCTCACCGGTACCGCGTCCCATCTCGCCGGACGTCTGCAGCGGGAATCCCACCACGCGGTGCGGGTCGAGCGCGCGCAAGCGGTCGTAGCCGTCGCGCCAGGTCGCGAACGCCAGCGCCACTACCGCCACAGCGCCCGCCGCGGCCCAGAGTTTGGGACGGGCGAACCACGGGCGCGCGGGGCTTTGCGTGGGTTCCGGTTCGGTGTCGGACTGCAGTATTCCGGGATTGCGGAGCGCCTCCTGCATGGCCCGCGCTGACGCGAACCGATCCGCAGGGACCTTGGCGAGTGCCTTGGCCACCACCGCCTCGAGCCGGCGGGTTACGGTGGGGCGCACCACCCGAATGCCGGGCATCTGGTCTTGCATATGCCGGGCCCGGACGGCCTGCGCGGACGATCCTGAGAACGGCGGCCGACCGGCGAGCATTTCGTAGAGGACGCAACCCAGCGAATAGAGATCGCTGCGGTGATCCACGCGATCGCCGGACGCCTGTTCGGGACTCATGTACGCCGACGTGCCGACGGCCAGGCCGCTCGAGGTGAGCGACTCTTCGTCGGTATCCATCGCCTTGGCGATGCCGAAGTCCGCGAGCAACGCGCGCCCACCGGAGAGCAAAATGTTGGCGGGCTTGATGTCCCGATGCGTGATGCCGGCGTTGTGCGCGTATTCGAGCGCGTCGAGCAGCTCGCCCACAATGGTGAGCGCCTCCTCGAGGGGGAGCTGCTGCTCGCGCTGGAGCCGCTGCGACAGCGTTTCGCCGCTGACCAGTGGCATGGTGTAGAAGGGCGTACCGCCCACCTCGCCGGTATCGAGCAGCGGGACGATGCCCGGATGCCGCAGCGTGGATGTGACGCGGATTTCGCGCATGAAGCGCTCGGCGCCAAACATGTCGCTGAGCCCCGCCATCATCACCTTGACCGCCACCGCACCGCTCGTCTGGTGGTCACGCGCCTCGTAGACGATGGCCATGCCGCCGCGCCCGATTTCCCGCTCGATTTCGTAGCGACCGGCCAACAGTTGGCCTGGGGCGACAGACATGGCGAACCGAAAGGAGAGGGGAGCGAGGCGTGGGGGATCCGGGCCATGATAACGGCGCCATGGGTAACCGCGCCATGGCGCCGTGACGATACGCGGGTGCGTCAGGGCGGTGCGCGGCGCGGTGCCGGCACCTCGCCGCCGTGCCAACGCGGGTGCACTTTCTCCGCGTGATGGCGCTGTCTCCCGCACCCCGTACCCGGATATGACGATGTCCCGTTTCGCTGCCGCCCGTCGCCCGGTCGTGGCGCTTGGCTTGCTGCTCGCCAGTGCCACCGCTCCTCTAGGCGCACAGCAGGCGCCAACGCCCATGACGCCCGACGATCTGCTCAACGTGCGGACCGTGTCCGTGGGGGACTTCTCCCCAGATGGGCGTTGGCTGGTGGTGCGCATTGCGCGGCGTGGTGATGGCCTGGGGTTCGTCGCGGCGCGCGATGGCGACCCCAGCTACACGCGACCGGCGCCGGCGCGGCTGCTGCTTGTGAATACCGCCACCGGTGACACGCTGCCGGTGGTGACCACGCCGCGCACCATCGGGAGTGTGGCGTGGAGCCGGGACGGGGCGCAGCTGGCGATCGCGACGCGCGACAGTGTGCCGGCGCTGCTGCTCTGGGACATGGCGTCGAAGCGGCTGCGCACGCAGCCTTTGGGGAGTGCGCGACTGGCGGAGAACACCGACCTGCGGTGGACCACGGCGGGCACGTTGCTCTTTGCCGTGCGGGAGCGGGGGTGGCTGGCCGAGGTGAAGGCGCGCTTCGATTCGCTGGTGCACGGCCCCATCAGCGTGCAGGTGGGCGGTGATCCGTTTCTTGGCTGGGACGTGCTGCGCAGGTTGGGGAATCGCGCGCTGGTGGTCGCGCTCACGCCGCAGCGCGGGACGCTCGACACGCTGGTGCCGGCGGCGCAGATCACGAGTTGGAGCGCGTCGCCCGATGGACAGTCGATCACGTGGCGAGAGGATCGCACGGCCAAAACCAACTACGAAGGGGGCGCGAGCAACGAGGCGCGTACCATGGTGCGTGTTGCGGGTGCGGCGCCGCGAGCACTGTTCGCCTCCATGCGCGGCATGACGCTGTCGCAAGCGGACGATGGCGTGCGCTACGCCTACGGCAAGGATGGGGCGATTTATGTGGCGAGCCTCACCGACACTACGCCGCGTCGACTGATTGGCCCGGCGCCGCGTGCGCGTGGGGACTCGGCGGCCGACAGCACGGCGCGCGCGCGCGAGGAGCGGTTCACCCTGGTGCGCATGGCGCCCACGGGCGATGCCGTGGTCGCGTCTACACGCAGTGGGTTGTGGCTGGTGCAGACTTCCGACGGCTCGCGCCGCGCCCTCAGTACCGTGACCGACACCGTGCGCGGTCCGCAGGTTTCGCTCAGCGAATGGTCGTCCAATGGGCGCACGCTGTATCTGGCGTATGCGTCGCGCACGTCGTGGAACCGCGGCATTCTGCGTGTGGATGTTGTCAGCGGCGCGCTCGATACGCTGGTGCGCGATGGTCGCCTGTACGGGAGCCCAAGCGTGAATGCAGATGGCACGCGCATGGCGCTCACGATTGCCGCTGAGGGGCGTCCGGCCGACCTGTGGCTCGCTGGTGGGCGCATGGACGGGGCTCGGCGTGTGCTCGAGAGCAATCCGCAGTTCGCCTCGCGCGTGCTGCCGCAGACGCAACTGGTTACGTACCTCGATGCCGACGGGCGCACGCAGTTTGGCGTACTCACCACGCCGTCACGCGAGGCGCGCAACCTGCCCACGGTGTTCAGCGTGTACGAGTCGTTCTTCGACGATGGCTTCGATGCCACGACGATGTATCTCGCGAGTCACGGCTACGCCGTCATGAAGCCGTCGGTCACCTTCGACATTGGCTATCCCGGCGAAGCGTGGCTGAAAGGCGTCACGGCGAGTGCCAACAAGCTCATCGAAATGGGCGTCGCCGACAGCAGCAAGCTGGGGGTGCATGGCACGAGCTACGGCGGGTATGCCACCAACCTGATCATCACGCAAACCAACCGCTTCAAGGCGGCGATCAACGTATCGGGCAAGGTGGACATGATTTCGTTCTACACCGATTCGCCGCGGCTGGGTGTACGCAATGTGAACGCCGCGGAGAAAACGCAGGACCGCATTGGCGCCACGCTCTGGGAACAGCCGCAGAAGTACGTGCAGCACAGCGCGGTGATGTTCGCCGACCGTATAAAAACGCCGTTGCTGCTGCTGACTGGCGGTGAAGATCACAACGTGCCGGCGCTCAACACGCGCGAGATGTACTTCGCGCTTCGGCGGCTCGGGAAGCCGGTGGAGTGGGTGAACTACACGAACGGCGGGCACGGCATTCCCATGACCAACGCGACGGAGTTCGCCGACTGGCACAACCGGTTGCTGGGGTGGTATACGCGCTATCTCAAGCCTGACGCCAAGCGCGCGACCACGTCGCAGTGACAAAGTGACAAAGGGGTCAGAGTCATTCAACGACTCTGACCCCTTTTGTTGAACGACTCTGACCCCTTCGAGCCCCCACCATGAAGATCTCCCCGAGCATCACGCCATGAGCGTGGCGATCATTGGCCTTCCGTACGACGCCAGCTCGTCGTTTCTGCGCGGCGCGGCGCACGCGCCGCAGCACATTCGCGACGCGCTGCATTCCCCCTCGGGCAACCAGTGGTCGGAGTCGCTGCGCGACGTGCTGGATCCGCAATGGGTTCGCGACGTCGGTGACCTGGTGCTCGCGCCTGATGCCAGCGCGCGTGTCGAGATCGAACGGGGCATCAGCGCGGTGCTCGATCTTCCGGCGCGGCCCCTGGCGCTTGGCGGCGACCATTCCGTGACGTATCCCGTGCTGCGCGCCGTGAACCGCCGGTACGCGCGTCCGGCCATCCTGCACATCGATGCGCACGCCGATCTGTACGATGCGTTCGAGGGTGATCGGTACTCCCACGCCTGCCCGTTCGCGCGCATCATGGAGGAAGGGCTGGCGTCGCGACTGGTGCAGGTGGGTATTCGTACCCTCACGCCACACCAGCGCGCGCAGGCCGATCGCTTTGGCGTGGAGGTCATCGATATGCGCGCGTGGGCGGCCGGTGTGCGACCAGTGATCGACGAGCCCGTGTACATCTCGGTGGACCTCGATGGCCTCGATCCGGCGTATGCCCCTGGCGTGTCACACTGGGAACCCGGCGGGCTGACCACACGAGAGGTGCTCACCATGATTCAGCAGTGTGCCGGTCACGTGGTCGGCGCCGATGTGGTGGAGCTCAATCCACACCGTGATGAGTCGGGACGTACCGCGATGGTTGCCGCGAAGATCGTGAAGGAACTAGTCTGTGCCATGTACCCGGCATTCTCATGACGCGCGACAGACACTATCTGTGGACCGCGATCGCCCTCGCCCTCGCGACCTTCGGCGGATTCTGGTTCACGTACTTCGGCCCGCGCGTTGCCGGGACGTATCCGACCGTGTCGTCCGCGGTGCATGTGCACGGCTGGAGCTTCTTTGGGTGGTACCTGCTGCTGCCGCTGCAGGCCGCGTTCATGCACACGCGACGTGTACAACTGCATCGTACCCTCGGGTGGGCGAGCGTCGCGCTCGCGTCGCTGATGGTTGCGACGGGGCTGCTCGTCATCGGGGTACAAATGCAGATCGCGGCCTCCTCGGCGGAGCCCACCTTCTTCACGTTCTTCGGCCCGATGGTTTTCTCCACGCTCGTGCTGTTTGCCGGGTTCTACGGTGCGGCGCTGTGGCTGCGGCGGAGCGGGGCGTACCACAAGCGGTTCATGCTCGTCGCCAGCGCTGCGGGTACCGGCGCTGCGGCGTTCCGCTTGATGAGCGCGTTCGTTGGTCAGGTCATGTGGGTCGCTCCGGTCGGTATCCTCGCGACGAACCTGTTCATCGTGTGGGGCATCGTCCACGATTACCGCCGAGACCAGCGCGTGCATCCGGCGTATGTCGTTGGGCTGGGTGCCTGTGTGACGCTCGAATTGGCGGGGTGGCTGCTGACGCCGACGCCGGTAGGCGCGGCACTCGCGAGTGCGCTGGCGTGGGTGGGGCGGGTGGGGGCGGTCTTGTATTGAACGGCACACGCGACGAGCGCCATCCGATAGGAGGAATCAGATGAACATCAGTGGGATAGCCTTTGGAACCACCGACTGGTCGACGGTGCCGCGCACAGAGCACAAGGGCGACGCCGGTGTTGCGTACTGGCACACGCAGCACTTCGGCGAGATCAGAGTGCGGATGGTCGAGTACACACCGGGCTACGTGGCGGACCACTGGTGTAGCAAGGGACACATTCTGCTGTGCCTGGAGGGTGAACTGACGACCGAGCTCCAGGACGGCCGAGTGTTCACCCTGACGCCTGGCATGAGCTATCAGGTGGCCGATGGCGCCGAAGCCCACCGGTCGATTACGGCGATTGGCACAAAGCTCTTCATTGTGGATTGAGTGGCGTTATCCCTCGCGATCGTCGGGAGTACCGTCCGCGTGACGTTCGATGGCGAGTCGACGTGGTTCTACATTACACGCCACCAAGGCAACGACAGCACCCGATCGCTGATCCACCGCGTCTCGGTGCCGCTGTGCAGCAGCAGCCCACCGACCGCCGCCGGATACTCGCGGAGGAACAGCCGTAACCCGTCCGCGTCATCGTGCGTGGGGCGTTCACCGCTCTTGCACTCGATTGCAAGCAGCCTGCCGTCCGGTTGTTCCACGACGAAGTCCACCTCGTCCTGTGTGGTCGTGCGCCAGTGCATGATCGCGGGCTTTTGCAGCTGCGCATCGCGCCACACCAGCAAGTCTTGCACGACCACATTCTCGAAGTGAAAGCCGCTGAGTGGCGGCGTGCCGGCGAGGTGCCACGCCATGGCGGTGTCGCTCCAGTAGGCTTTGGGGCTCTTGATCAGACGCTTGCCACGATTGACGGCGTACACCTCGAGGCGAATGAGCTGATAGGATTGCTCTAGCAGATCGAGATAGCGGAACGCCGTGGTGGGTGCGACGCCCGCTTCGTTGGCCCACGCCGACCGATTCACGAGCTGTCCAACGCGATGCGCGGCAATGCGCATCAGGCGACGCATGTCGAGCGGATTGTTCAGTGACGCGAGATCGCGCAGATCACGATCGAGATACGTTTCGATGTACCCCTGAAACCACAACGCGCGGTCGTCTTCGATGGTCTGTTCAATGGCCGGTGTGGGGTACCCGCCCACGCGTGCGAGCTCGCGCCAATCGGCCGCGAGGGCGGTCGTGGACTGCACCAGGTCCAACCAGTCGCTGGTCGCGGTGTTGAAGAAGTCGGACCACGTGCCGGCAGTGCCCTGACCAAGCTGCTCCCGCCGGGACATCGGCCAAAGGGTGGTGTACGCGGCGCGACCGGCGAGTGACTCGTTCACCCGCTGCATCTCGAGCAGGTTGGCGGATCCGGTGACGATGAACTGCCCCACCGCACGCTGCCCGGCGTAGGCGTTTTGGTCGACGATTTCCTTGATGGCGAGCACAAGGGCCGGATCTCGCTGGATTTCGTCGATGATCACCCTAGGGGCCGAGCGAAGTAGGGCATGCGGATCACGCTGCGCCTGCTCGCGAATATCGGCGCGATCGAGGGTGAGAAAGAGGTGGTCTTTCAGGCTCGGCAGGCTTCGCACGAGGGTGCTTTTCCCCGTTTGCCTCGATCCCATCAGCACGGTCACGGGCAGCGCGTTTGTGCTGGCGAGCAGATGTTTGCCCGCAAACCGTGGGAGATTAGGCCGCTTTTCGCCCGGAGAAGTCACCGTAAGCTCAATGTTTAGAATGGTTTATGCTTTTTGTCCACGGTGTGGATGATTATTGTCCACTGAACGGATAAACTATAGATCCGACGGGTGGGAAGCAAATTTTACAGAAGGGGTCAGAGTCGTTGAATCGCGTTCAACAACTCTGACCCCTTGAACTCCTTGAACTCCTTGAACTCCTTGAACTCCTTGAACCCTGACCCCTGGAACCGTCACATCCGGCGCCCCTGCAACGGCACCTTCAACTGGTACGCGATGCTTTCATCGGGTGAGCCCGCGAGCGTGTCCACGCCGTAGCGCACCTGACGCGGGTCGCCATTCACCATGGTCCCCATGAGGCGGTCCCAGAACGAGAAGACGTTGCCGAAGTTGGTGTCGGTCCACGGGACTTCCACGTGGTGATGGAACTTGTGCATGTTGGGCGTGACGAACACCCAGCTCAGGGGGCGATCGATCCACGCGGGCACATTGATGTTGGCGTGCGTGAAGTACGTGAAGAAGATCGTCGCGATGCGATAGAAGACGTAGAACCCCAGCGGGATCCCGAACACCACCACGGTGGCGGCGGAGAACAGCTCGCGGATGACGTAGTCGAGCGGGTGATGGCGAGTGCCGGTCGTGGCGTCGACGTGCGTATCGCTGTGGTGCACGAGGTGCAGCCGCCACATCCACTTCACGTGGTGCAGCAGATAGTGTGCGAACCACTGCGCCATGAAATCGAGCGCCAGGACCGCGATGAGCAGCTCTGCCCAGATGGGCCACGACACCAGGTGGAGCAAACCGAATCCGCGCGCTTCCGACCACACGTACACGCCGGCCATCGCCGCGGTGAACAGCGCGTTGATCGTCAGTGACGTGGTCAGGAAAAACAGATTGACGCGCGCGTGCTTCCACTTGCGGTAGTCGAAGCGCACCAGCGGCACGGCGCCTTCGAGCACCCAGAATATCGTCAGGCAGGCGAACGCCCAGCCGAGCTTTTGTCCCGACGACATGGTCGCAAAGAACTGCATGAAGGTGTCCATCTGTTCTACGGTAATGGGTTGCGCACGTTACGGCTGTATCCCTGTCACCACCGGCAGCACGATCCTGGAGGCCTGCCCCGCGCTGCGATAGATGCGCTGCGTGGCGGCGCGGAAGTCGCTGGGCTTCGCTTCGAAGATGTTGGGGACGAACGTCTGCGGGTTACGATCGATGAGCGGAAACCATGTGCTCTGCACCTGAATCATGACGCGGTGCCCCTTCCTGAAGGTGTACGCCTGGGTGTGCAGATCGATCGTGATGGCTTCCGGCACGTTGGGCGTGAGCGGCACCGGCTTCTGTGGGTCGTTCCGAAAGCGTGCGCGAAACACGTCGTTGGCGACCATGAACTGATAGCCGTTCATGCGGAGCTCTTTCATGCCGGTGTCGGGGTACACGTCGATGAGCTTCACCACGTAGTCGGCATCGGTGCCGCTCGTAGCGGCGTGCAGCGTCACGCTCAGGTCGCCCGCGATGGTGAGATCGTCGGTGAGCGTGGGAAGCTCCCAGCTCAACACATCGGGGCGGTTGTGCACGAAGCGCTGGTCTTCGGTGAGCCACGTTCGCCAGGTGGATCCCGGGCCGTAGGTCATTTGCACCGGACGCTGACGGTACGGCACCGGCTTGGCGGGGTCGGACACATAGGCGTCGTAGGCGGGAGCCGTGGTGGTGGGTGGCTCCCACGCCAGCGCGCCCCCTTCACGCATGTACAAGCTGCGCGGCGACACGGCCGTTTTGGGTGGCCACGTGTCGTAGCGCTTCCACACGTTGCTGCCGGCTTCGAAGACCAGCGCTTCCGGGAGCGTCCACCCGGCGACGTTGCGCTGTTCGGGGTGCAGATGGCGCGCGAAGAACGGCGCCATGATGGAATCGCGGAAGAAGCGCGCCGTGGGTTGTCCGAATTGAATAGGGCCGAGTGATGATCCTTCGCCGCCCATCCACCCGCCGTGATTCCACGGGCCCACGACGAGCATGTTCTTGTTCTCGCGGTCGTGCTTTTCGAGTTCGCGATAGATGGTGATTGGCCCGTAGAAGTCTTCCTGATCCCACCATCCCGCCACGTGCAACGCGGGCACGGTGACCTTGTCGAGATAGCCGGCCATCGCCTGACGCTGCCAGAAGGCGTCGAAGTTGGGATGTTGCGCGAAGTCATTCCACGTGGGAATCGATCCCTTGAGGAACTTGTCGTTGACGGTCTTGAGCGAGCCGAGTTTGAGGTACCACTCGTAGGTGTCGTGTGCGTCCATGTTGAACTGCTTCACGTCCTTGCCGCTCTCCATCATGGTGGCGTATTCGAAGCCGTAGCTCAGCCGGAACGCGCCGTTGTGATGAAAGTCGTCGCCCTTCCACATGTCGGCCGGCGAGGCTTGCGGCGACGCGGCCTTGAGCGCGGGATGCGGATCGAGCATCGCCATGGCGGTCGTCCAGCCGTCGTACGACACGCCGGTCATGCCCACGCGGCCGTTGTTGTTGGGCACGTTCTTGAGCAGCCACTCGATCGTGTCGTACGCGTCGGTGCTTTCGTCGATGGCTTTGGGGTCGGCGCGATTCGCGCGCGGCGGCCGTTGCATGACGAACTGTCCGTCCGACTTGAACTTGCCGCGAATGTCCTGAAAGACGAACACGTAGCCGTCGCGGGCGATGTCGCGCGCCATGAAGCCCCAGCGTGCCGCGACCGTCGCCGCGGTGTTGCCGTCCACACCATATGGCGTGCGCACGAACAGCATGGGCAGCGGCCCCGCCGGATTCGTGGGGGCGAGGATGCGCGTGTACAGTTTGGCCCCGTCGCGCATGGGGATCATCGACTCGGTGAGCGCGTAGCTGGCCGGGGGCGGGGCCGGCTGGGCGGAGACCGCGCGCCCCCACAGCAGGAGCAGCGGGAGGATTCGGGAGGGTCGCATACGATAGCATGCAGTGCGTTCGGCAGGTTCGCCACCGGCGGGGGTGCGGAACTTCGCCGGTGACGCACGGTATCTTCGGCCTTGGCGGCAATTGCGATCACTTCTCACCGACGATTGATGTGGCATTCGACCCGTAGGCTCATGGTGCGCGCACCCGTCGGGTATACCGCGTGGCTGGTGGCGCTGCTGACGTCTCTCTTGATCGCACCTGCACGAGACGCGCGCGCACAGTCGGCGCCTGCCGCCGCGGACTCCCTCCCGCCGTCGTACCGCGCGCGTGAAAGCGCCATGGCGACGCGTGCGTTTGCGCTGTTGTGGACCGCCACGCCGCGGCGATTCGTGGCCGTGTGGGATTCGGCGTTCAGCGCAGATCAGCGGGCGTTGCTCGCGGTGCGCGCCGAGGCGCCCGTTGCGGTGTGGGAGCGCGAGGCGATGCGCCTGCGCCTGCGTCATGCGTGGGGACGGACCATGTGGCCGTACCTCCATTGGCGCGAGACCGACGCGTCGTCCGTCGTACCCGATACGGCGGTGGCGTTCCTCGTGCGTGATCTTCCGCTCGCCGACACCAGCTGGTGGAAGGTGCCGGAGCACATGCAGCTCGTCTCGGCGCTCGTGCACGAACGCGCGCGTGCGCTTTTGGCGTCGAACCGCGCGTTACAGCGCGGCGATGTGCGATGGCTGCGCGCCGAGATGGCCGCGACCCGCGCGCTCTTTGCCGATCGGGCACTGCAGCGTCATGTCAGCACCCAGCTCATCACGGCGCACCTCGACGACAACGACGAGCGCGGCATCGATTCCGTGTACCGCCAGTGGAAGTCGCTCGCCCCCGACTCCGTCGCCGTGGCGCGCGTCGACTCGATGATTGCGGCCAGCACCGCGCTGCGTGCCGGGCATCTGATCGAATCGTACAAGATGGTGAACGGCGTACCGCTCGAGCTGCATCTGCTGCGCCCCGTGGCCGGGGACACCGTTGGCCCTCGACCCGCCATGCTGTGGTTCCACGGTGGATCGGGGAACACCGGCAGCTGGAGTCATTCGCCAGGTGTCGTGCGCAACCTGCGCGCGAATGGCGTCACGGTCGTCGCCGTCGAGTTCCGCACCGGCACCCGGTTCGACGCCGGCCCGGTCGAACAGTACAACGACGCGGTCGCGGCCCTCGTGTATGTGCGCAAGCATGCGGCGCGCCTCGGTCTCGATGCGAAACGCATTGGCGTCGCCGGCTTTTCTTCCGGCGCCGGGCTCGCGCTCTCGCTTGGCACGCGCGGCATCAACCCTGTGCGTCCCGCGCCGCGTCCGGCTCGGCGTGTGTATCCCGCGGCGGTCATCGCCACGGGGACGTGTGTCGCGCCGGCGAGTCCTCGCGAGGATGGCTACTTCCGCAAGATGGTGCGCAAGGTTGGCGACCCCAAGGACTTTTCGCCCATCGATCTCGTGGCCGCCGGGCAACCGCCCACGCTGCTGCTGCACGGTACCAACGACGAGTACTGTGCCTATCAGGATGTCGAGGCGTTCGTCGCGCGTTCACGTGCGGCGGGCAACAACATCACGCTGTCGTCCGTCGCGGGGGCGACGCACTTCTTCGGGTTCTACTATCGTCCGGGGCAGGCGCAAATGCGTGACGCGATGACCGCGGCCCTCACCGCTTGGGGCTGGATGCGGTAGTGTTGATGCGTGCGTTGTGTCGGGTTGGTTGACGTAGTCGGGAGGAGATGTGATGGTGCGGCAACAGTTGACGCTTTTCGTGCCCACGGGCACCGCGCCGTGGCTAGAACCGTTGCGGCAGACGGTCGACCCGGTGCAGTTCGCCTTGATCGCGGCGCACGTGACGCTCTGCCGCGAGGATGAGATCGCGGGGCTGGATTTCTCTACGTTGCGCGAGCGTCTGTCGCTGGCGTCACCGCTCGCGTTGACCTTTGGCGTGCCGCACCGCGTCGATGGGCACGGTCTGCTTCTCCCCTGCGTCGATGGCGCGCCGGCGTTTCAGCAGCTGCGCGCGCACGTGCTCGACAGCAGCACCATTCGCACGTCGGACGCGCACATCACGCTGGCGCATCCGCGCAATCCGCGCGCGCCGGGAAATGTCGACGAGCGCGTGCATGCGCTGCCCGTCCCGCTCACGGTCACGTTTCCGTCGGTGGCGCTCATCGAACAGCACGATGGGCGGCCTTGGGAGATGCGGGAGTCCGTGGTGCTCGCCGGGCAACGCTGAACGCAGCCGTGAACGGCGGGTACGCGTTTGCATCGTACTCCGTCGCCGCGTAGCGATCTCGAAGGTAGCTTGCGAGCATGTCCATTCCCTTCCGTCTGTCGTGGGCCGCCGCGCTGCTGCTGCCCGCTCTGCTCCCTGCCCAGCGCGCCGTGCCGCGCACGTCGGTGCCCTCACCCGACGCCGAGATCTATCTCGTGCCCCTGTCGTTGCGCGGTGACACGGTGCGCGCCGGCAACCCGGCCAACCTCACGCGCCGGGCCGGCTACGACAATCAGCCCATGTTCACCCGCGATAGCCGAGCCATTTACTACACGGCCAACCTCGGCGATGGGCAGTCCGACATCTATCGCTTCGACTTGGGCACAGGGCTCACGCGCCCCGTGCAGCGCACGACCCCCGAAAGCGAATACTCGGCGGCCCCCATTCTTGGCGACACCGCCGCAGTGGCCGTGATTCGTGTCGAGGCCGACTCGACGCAGCGGTTGTGGCGCTTGCCACTCAACGGTGGCGCGCCGAGTGTGCTCATTGCCGATCTCAAACCAGTAGGGTACTTCGCGCAGCCCAACGACTCCACGTGGGTCACTTTTGTGTTGGGCACGCCCGCTACGCTGCAGGTCGTGCGCGCGGGGCAACCCGGTGCGGTGACATTGGCGCGCGAGGTTGGGAGGTCGCTGCACCGCATTCCCGGCACGCGGTTCGTGAGCTTCGTGCAAAAGGGCGCGCAGCCGTGGCAGGTGATGCGTCTCGATGTGAGCAACAATCGCATCGATACGCTCGTCGCGCTTCCCGAAGGCACCGAAGACATGACGTGGGTGGATAGCACCACCATGCTGGCCGGGCAGGGGACGACGTTGCTGCAGTGGTCGCGTGGGAGTGGGAGCGGCCGGAGCTCCTGGCGTACCGTTGCCAATTTCAGCTACGCGCCACTGAAAGGCATTTCGCGGTTGGCGGTGAGTCCGTCGCGTCAGTGGTTGGCGATGGTGGCCGAGTCGGCGCCGCGCGGCAAGCAGGCCGCGAGCACGAGTGCGGCGGCGCGCGTGGTCGATCGTATCGATACCACACGCGTGCGTCGCGGTCTGGCCACGCTGGCCGCCGACAGCATGGAAGGGCGCCTTACCGGGTCGCCTGGCATGGAGCGCGCGGCGCGCTGGCTCGAGCAGCAGTATCGCGAGGTGGGGCTGTTGCCGGCGGGTGATTCGGGCACGTACCGTCAGCACATTCCGCTGCGCACAGCGCAGGGGCCCAACCCGACGGCGCGTGTACGGCCAGCGCCGGTGGAATCGTGGGATGCGTGGAATGCACTGCCCGCCGAGCAGCGACTTCGCACGCAGAACATTGCCGGCATCATTCGCGGTACTGATCCGGTGCTACGCGACGAAGTGGTGCTGGTCACGGCGCACTACGATCACATTGGTGTCGGGCGCGCGGTGAACGGCGACTCCATCAACAATGGTGCCGACGATGACGCGTCGGGGAACATTGCGCTGCTCGAAATTGCGCGCGCGCTGCGCAGCGGTCCGCGTCCCAAGCGCACGATTCTCTTCATGTCCATCACGGGCGAAGAGGTGGGAGGCTTTGGTACGCGCTGGTATTTGCAGCATCCGCTGCTGCCGCTCGCCAACACGGTGGTGGATCTCAACATCGAGATGATCGCGCATCCCGATTCACTCGCGGGCGGCTTTGGCAAAGCGTGGCTCACGGGCTACGAGCGCAGCACGTTGGGCGATTTGCTGGCCGACAACGGCATTCCGCTCGTGGCCGATCCGCGTCCGGGGCAGAGCTTCTTTACCCGCAGCGACAACGCCGCCTTTGCGCGCATCGGCATTCCGGCGCATTCGCTCTCCAGCTACAACCTCGCGACGCCGTATCACGATCCGCGCGACGAAGCGGGCACGGTGAACGTGGCGCATATGGCGCAGGTGATCAGTGCGACCGCCAAAGCGGTGCGGCTGCTCTCCGATGGTCCGCGGCCCGCGTGGCGTCCGGGCGGGCAGCCGGAGGCGCGGCCGGCGCGGTAGCCCAAAAGGGGTCAGAGTCAAAAAGGGGTCAGAGTCAAAAAAGGGGTCAGCGCCAAAAGGGGTCAGGGTCGTTGAACCGCCAAAACGACTCTGACCCCTTTTTTGACTCTGACCCCTTTTGCCGGAGTGGTGAGACCGCGATCAACGACTCTGACCCCTTTTAGCTTTTAGGTCGCGTCCGGGCCGAGCGCCTTGTGTGCCGCGGCGTGCTCGGCGGCGCTGAGGGCCAGTTCGGCCACCGCCAGCTCCACCTCGGAGGCGAACTCCCGTGCCAGCTCGATGTCAGCGCTGCGCACGGGCAACACCAGTTCGGCCGGGTGTTCGAACGCGAAGCCGTCGTGGCCGGCGAGTGGATCGAACGCTGAGAGGTCGCGCGCCGTGAGCACCAGCTCCCAGGTGCGCCAAAACCAGCGTCCGCGGGTCCGGACGCGTGCGTCGCCCAGCTGATCTACGCGCACCGGGACAGAACGCATGCCATCGCGCTCGACATCGGTGCGCGTTTCCGGACCGATCTTCTGGATTTTTCGCTCCACCCGCCACTGCACGGTGAGCGTGGCCCCCTCGAGGCGCAGCACGCCGTGGCGACGCTCTTCGGTGGTGGTCACCGTGCCATTGGCAAAGACCTGATGGTTACCGCTCACCTGAAAAGGGAGCGCGGCAATGCGGGCGAAGGTCATGGGTGTGAACTAGCATGATGCGCGGTGATGGCGCAACGGCCGAAAGTCACGATCCTCCGCTTCGGCCTGTCGCGTAATGTCCACGGGGGACAGCGCGGCCTTGATGACGTCACGGCACAACTGGTGATCGTCGGGGTCTGCCTCCTCGTCGTGCGAAAAACGGCGACGCGAGCCATGTTTGTCGGGAGCCACGCGCAAGCGCAACACTCGAAACGATTTCGTGGAGCGGCATATGGGCAAGTACACACTCAACGTGAACGGCACGTCCAGAAGCGTCGAGGTGGAATCCGACACACCCCTGTTGTGGGTGTTGCGCGATTCGCTGGAGCTCACCGGCACCAAGTTCGGCTGCGGCATCGCGCAATGCGGCGCCTGTACCGTGCACGTGAACGGTGTGCCTACCCGATCCTGTCGTACGCCCATCTCCACCGTGGGCGCGGCGGCCGTGACCACGATTGAAGGCATCGACACACCGCAAGCGCGCGCGCTGCAAGATGCGTGGTGCGAGCTCGATGTGCCGCAGTGTGGCTACTGTCAGGGCGGACAGATTCTGGCGGCGGCCGCTTTGCTCAAGGCCAAGCCGCGTCCCACCGACGCCGATATCGACTCGGCCATGGCGCGCAACGTATGCCGCTGCGCCTCGTACACACGCATTCGTGCCGGCATCAAGCGCGCCGCCGAGTTGGCCGCGACGACGACTCCAGCTAACGGGAAGCGCGAATGACTCACCAACAGATTGATCGACGCCAGTTCATCAAGATCAGTGGACTGGTTGGCGGCGGGTTGATGGTCGCGAGTGCGTTGGATACCGCAGAGGCGATGGCCTCGAGTACGGCGGCGCTCGCACCTGCTGCGGACTTCGCCCCCAACGTGTTCGTGAGCATCGCGCCGAGCGGCGCTGTCACGCTCGTCGCGCCCAACTCGGAAATGGGGCAGGGCATCAAGACGTCGCTCCCCATGATCATCGCCGAAGAGCTCGATGTGAAATGGGAGCAGGTGACCGTCGTGCAGGGCGACTTGAATCCGGCGTATGGTCGTCAGTTCAGCGTTGGCAGCGGAAGTACGGTCGCGAACTACATGGCGATGCGCCGCGCCGGCGCCGCTGCACGGGCCGTGCTCGTAGAGGCCGCGGCGCAGGAGTGGAAGGTGAGCGCGAGCGAGTGCACCACCGCAGACGGCATGGTGATGCACGCGGCATCGAACCGAAAGGCATCGTATGGCGCACTCTCTACCAAGGCCGCGCTGCTGCAGCCTCCCGCCAACCTCTCGCTCAAGGATCCGAGCACCTTCAAGTTGCTCGGCACCCGTATTGCGGGCGTGGACAACAGGCAGATCGTGAAGGGTGCGCCGCTCTTTGGCATTGATGTGAAGCTGCCGGGGATGCTCTACGCGACGTATACCAAGTGTCCGGTGTTTGGTGGTGAAGTGGGGAGCGCGAACCTCGATGAGGTAAAGGCCAAGCCCGGCGTTCGCGATGCGTTCGTGTTGAGTGGCATTGCGGGGCTGCCATCGGGTGTGGCCGTAGTCGCGGATTCCACGTGGAATGCGTTCAGCGCGACGAAAGCGCTCAAGGTGCAGTGGAACGAAGGGGCACAAGTCTCGCAGAGCAGCGCGGACATGGCTGCGCAAGCGGTGACGCTGGCCAAGGCCAACGCGCCAGCGGCGCTGCCGTCTGGTGCGAAGGCGGTCGAAGCGGTGTACCACTATCCGTTCCTCGCGCACGCCACGCTGGAGCCGCAGAACTGCACCGCGTGGTTCAAGGATGGTGTGATGGAGATGTGGACGCCCACGCAAATTCCGGCCACAGGACAGGGGCTGGTTACAAAGGGGCTGGGGATCGCGGCGAAAGACGTGAAGGTGCACATCACGCGACTGGGTGGCGGCTTTGGCCGACGCGGCAGCAACGAGTTTTCGCTCGAAGCGGCGGCAATCGCGAAGCGACTGGCGGGCACACCCATCAAACTCACCTGGACGCGCGAACAGGATTTTGCGCACGACAACTATCGCTCCAACGGATGGCACTTTTTCTCGGCGGGGCTGGACAGCGCCGGGAAGGTCGTTGCCCTCAACGACGAGTTCGTGAAAATGCAGGGCGGGCCGGGTGATATGTCGGCTACCGGTTTTCCGTTCAATGCCATTCCAGGCTCGACGGTGCGGTCGAGCAAGTTGCGCGGCGGCATTCCCACAGGCTTCTGGCGCGCGCCGGGTGACAACGGCAACACGTGGGCCACGCAATGTTTCATGGATGAACTCGCGCACGCGGCCGGCAAGGAACCGCTCGCGTTTACGCTCGACATGCTCGCGACTGTGCCCGCGTCGCCGCGTTTTGACGCCGGCAAGATGACCGCCGTGTTGAAGCTCGCGACCGAGAAGGCCAACTGGGGCAAAGCGCGTCCGCGCGGTGAGGGGCAGGGGTTCGCCATCTGCTTTGCGAATGGCGCGTACGTAGCCATCGTGGCCGATGTTGCGGTAAGCAAAGCGGGCGAACTCACGATCAGGAAGCTCACGGCGGCCGTCGATGCCGGCACCATTGTGAACGTGAGCGGCGCCGAGGCGCAGGTGCAGGGCTCGATGCTCGATGGCATCAGCGCGGCGTGGTTTCAGAAAGTGACCATCGAACGCGGCGCGGCCGCGCAGACGAACTTCAACAAGTACCCGATGCTGCGCATGCAGCATGCGCCGCCGGTGGTCGATGTGCATTTCATCAAGTCATCGGCACCGCCAACGGGGCTCGGTGAACCGGCACTGCCGCCTGCGGCGCCCGCGGTGTGCAACGCGATCTTTGCGGCGACGGGGAAGCGGATTCGTACGCTGCCCATTGCGGATGAGACGCTCAAGTGGGCGTAGCTACAAAAGGGGTCAGAGTCGTTGCGCGCACGTTCAACAAGTCGGCAAAACGACTCTGACCCCTTTGAGCCACTGGCTGGCTACTTCATGGAATTGAGCCCGAACATGTTCCCCTCGGTGTCCATGCAGAGGGCCACCCAGCCGAACTGTCCGATGGAAAACTTGGGACGCACGAGCGTGCCCCCCGCGTCGGCCACGCGCGCCTGCTGTACGGCGCAGTCTTCCACGCTGAAGTAGAGCAGCGAACCGCCGATCCCCGGGCGCGCGTGCGGCGCCTTCACCAGGGCCCCGGCGGCCCCGTATGCCTGCATGTTGCCGGGGAAGCTCCGCATGACCGTTTCGCCGGTGGGGTCACCCATGGGCTCCAGCGTCTGCTGGAACACCGTTTCGTAAAACTTCGCGGCCCGATCCAGGTCGTCCACGTACAGGTCGAACCAGCCAATCGCGTTGTGCATCGTCATCACCAAGTCTCCAAAGGGTTCAGGTGGAGTTGGGAGGCTAACCAGCATGCACGACGCGGTATTGTACAAATCGGACGTGTCGCGATCAGTCGCTGTGCGATGAGCCGCCGAAGCGTTTGCGGTACTGCACGGGTGTGTATCCGGTGGCATCCCGAAAGGCGTGGATGAAATGCGCCTGATCGGCGTACAAGTCGAGATAGTGTTGGCGGAACGATTGCTGTACGCGCAACACCTTGAGCAGGTCGTGCGGCGCAAATCCCGTTTGTCGCTTGAGCGTGCGCTGCAGCTGTCTGGGCGTCACCCCCACGAGCGTCGCCATATCGGCCACGGTCCGAATGGCATGCAACTGCGACAGAATACGCGCCGTGACGGGGTTGGGGACCACGTATTGCTGCGCGACGCACCATCGCACCAGCTCGGCCAGATGGTGTGTGGCGTCGGGGAACGCGAGCCCCGCGAGCTTTGCGTTTGTTGCGACGAGCGGGAGCGCCCCCTGATACGGCGTGCCCACGTAGCGGTCGGTGAGTTCGTCACCGCCGCCGTGCCACGCCCCCGGAAAGAGCTGCACGCCCACATAGTGAAACACCGTGCCCAAGTTGAGCGTGGTGGCCGATGTGTGCAGCGCCGTAATGCCGGCAATGGCGGGGTCCAGTCGATTGAACAGCAGGTTCACGCACGCGTCGGGGAGCGCGTGATACAGAAAGTCTTCCGATAGCTCGGTGACTGTGCGCAGTTCCCAGAAGCAGTGTACGACGGCCGCCAGATCGTGCGGGGGGGGTAGTTCCGTGTAGCGCACCGACGCGTCCCGAATGGGGAAACCATCGGGGACCGGGGCGTAGCGGTTGGTGGGAGGCGACTTGGGCATACGCCCGAAAACTGCGGTGCCGACGACACGGCCGACATCCCTGCCCTTCTGCCGACCTCTTGCTCTTGGACGCCACGACTCTGACCCCCATTTACTCTTCATTCCCAGGCACGACTCTGACCCCTTTTCTCCCACCAATGGGACTCCTCCGCCTCATTGAACACGATGGCCTGTGGGCGGCCCGCTTCGCAGACGAAGCGGTGCGCCTCAGCCAGGTCGCTGCTCCGCATCTCATCGCGATCGAGCACGTGGGCAGCACGGCCGTACCGGGCCTTCTGGGAAAGCCTGTGCTCGACATCGCCGTTGCCGTAGCCAACGAGCATGCCGCCAACGCGTGCATCGCGCCGCTCGAGCTGCTCGGCTATGCCTATCGCGGACCGCACGGCGATGATCCCGATCGTCGCTACTACGTGAAAGACGTGGACGGCCGGCGAGCGGTGCAGCTGCACCTGTACATCCTACCTGCGCCCGCCTGGGTGGAGAAGCTGATGTTTCGTGACGCGTTGCGCAGCGACCCACAACTCGTACGTGACTACCGCGCCGAGAAGCTTCGCGTGGCGGCCGCCACACAATGGGACAAAGCCGTATACTCCGTGGAGAAGGGGCCGTTCATTCAGAAGGTGCTTCGCGAGCTTCACGCGCGGTGACGAGCGGAACACAAGGGGTCAGAGTCGTTGAGCGGACTCGTTGAACGCCCAATCGACGACTCTGACCCCTTTGCCCCTCGCCAAGTCGTGCCGCTATGTGACAAATTCGGCCTGAACCGAGTTCAGACACGATCGATTGCAGCGTCCTGTCACGCGGGAGAATCCATGTTTGACTCATCTGCTTCGCTTCCATCGCGCCTGCTGCGTCGCACCGGCGTGGTAGCGCTCGTGTTCGGTATCGTCGTCCTGGTGAGCAAGTTGGCGCTGGCACCGGTGCACGGTATGCACAGCGCCGCCGAGTGCCGCGAAGCCTACGGCAAAGCGCTCACGCGGCGCGATTCGATGTCGGTCGATTTCGCTTCCTTCCCAGACTCGGCCGGACGCAACATCACGCACCGGTGCAACGAGGTGCTCCCGCTGGCCGTGCGCACCTTGGGCGCGCGCTGAGATCCCGCAGCACCCGCTTCGCGATCACTCGTGCGTTCCACTCCGCATCCTTCTCACTCCCTTCGAGATCGCCCATGAACCCGCACAAGTCCGCACACGATTTCGATCAGGATCTACTCATCCTGTTCGACGCGTACGTGCACGGTGGTATCGACCGTCGCACCTTCCTCGATCGTGCGGCCAAGTATGCCGTGGGCGGCGTGACGGCGGCGATGTTGCTGGAACAGTTGAGCCCCAAGTTTCTCGAGGCGCAGACGGTCGCGCACGACGATGCGCGCATCGAACAGCAATACCTCGAGTACGCGTCGCCGAACGGCTACGGCACGATGCGCGGGTATCTCGCCAAGCCGAGTGGCAGCGGCCGCGCACCGGGCATCCTCGTCATTCACGAGAATCGCGGGCTCAATCCGCACATCGAGGATATTGCGCGTCGACTGGCCACCGACGGTTTCGTGGCATTCGCTCCCGACGCGCTGTTCCCGCTTGGTGGTTATCCCGGCGACGAAGAGAAGGCACGTGAGCTGTTCCCCAAGCTCGATCAGGCCAAGACGCGCGAAGACTTCATGGCGGCCGCTGCCGTCCTCAAGGCCCGCCCGGAGTGCACCGGAAAAATCGGCGCAGTGGGCTTCTGCTATGGCGGTGGGATGGTGAATTATCTCGCCACCAAACTCGGCGCCGACTTGTCGGCTGGTGTGGCCTTCTACGGGTCCGCGCCCAATCTGCCCGATGTGCCGAACATCAAGGCGCCGCTCATGATTCAGTCGGCCGAGAACGATCCGCGCATCAACGCGAGTTGGCCGGAGTTCGAAGCGGCGCTCAAAGCCGCCGGCGTGAAGTACGAGCGGCACCTGTATGCCGGTACGCAGCACGGCTTCAACAACAACACGACGCCGCGCTATGATGCTGCGGCGGCGAAGCTGGCGTGGGACCGCACGGTGGCGCTGTTCCGGCAGCAGGTGAAGTAGCTGCGGCGGCGCGTGCCGCTAGCTTTCGCTGGCGGCGCGCCTCCGTTGGGCGGCGGTCGTCTCACTCACGCTCCATGAGGGTATTCGTGCAGAAGAAAAAGGCCACTGAGCTCAAGCGGGTGTGGGGCGACAAGCCGTGCGCCCATCCTGCTTTCTCGCGGGAGTACGACATGGGGGAGCGCACTGGCAACTACTGCTGCACGCAATGCGGCGCGTCGGTCAGCTTTCGGGAGAAAGCGGAGATCATGGCGGCGCGCGTGGAGAACGACGCATGAAGCACGTCACCACAACGCTCGCGCTGTCGCTCACGACGTTGCTGATTGCCGCCTGCGCCCGCGCACCCAAGTACGCCGCACCCATCCCCGCGGTGAACGACAAGCCGCGCGCGCTCTTTACGTTGAGTGCCGTCGATACGCGCGTCGGCACCGGCGCACCGGTCACAGCGGGGAGCTGCATTTTTGCGCACTACACCGGGTGGACGACCGACGGCAAGAAGTTCGATTCGTCGCGCGACACGACCAACGCTGGTGCGGCCAAGAACCCCATCAGTTTTCCGCAGGGGTTCCGGCGCGTCATTGCCGGGTGGGATGCCGGCTTTGAAGGGATGCGTGTTGGCGGCGCGCGTCGCCTCATCATTCCGTATCAGCTGGGGTACGGGGAGAAGGGACGCCCGCCGGTGATTCCGCCCAGTGCCACACTCATCTTCGACGTCGAAGTCATGCAGGTGACCGATACGCTGCCACGTCCCGAAGGCGCACCGCGCGGCGCGGGGACGGCACCGCCGTGTCCGGCGTGGAGTGCGGTGAAGCCGTAGCGTTCGAGCACCATGAAAAGTCCTGACTGGCAACCGACCCTCGTCGGCCCGACGCTGCTCGTGCGTCCGCTTCGCGCGGACGATCTCGAGATGCTGTACGCGGCCGCGGCCGACCCTGAGATCTGGGCGATTCATCCGGAGCCCACGCGCTACCTGCGCCCGGTCTTCGAAGCCGGATTTTTTGCGAGTGCGCTGGCGTCGGGCTCCGCCTTCGTGGTCATCGATCGCGCCACTGAGCGCATCATCGGCTCCTCGCGCTACTACGAGAGCAAACCGGATGAGCGCTCGGTCTGCATTGGCTTTACGTTCCTCGCGCGCACGCATTGGGGCGGCACGACGAACGGCGAGCTCAAGCGGTTGATGCTCGACTACGCCTTTCAGTACGTGGACACGGTGTGGTTTCACATTGGCAAAACCAACTGGCGCTCACGGAAGGCCGTCGAAAAAATCGGCGCTGTTTTTGCACGCGAAGATGATTTCGTGGTGCACGGTACGCCGTCCACCCACGTGCTGTACCGTATTGATCGTCCGGGCGACGGCGCGGAGCCAGCGCGGTAAACGACTCTGACCCCAAAAACGACTCTGACCCCTCGTTGCCCCCCGACCCTCCGGCCATGCAAACGACTCTGACCCCTTGTTGCCCCCCGACCCTCCGGCGATGCCCACGACTCTGACCCCTTGAAGCGGACTCCTTGAAGCGCGCTGAGCCGCCGGACGTCACCCCACATGGTGTTGCGCACACGCGCCGCGGTTTCTCGGCGCGCTTCGCCACGCTGCGCGCGGCCGGGGCGTCGGCGCTGGCGGCGTTCCTGGTGGTGCTCGGTCCCGGCTTGCTCGCGGGGCTCTCCGACGACGATCCGGCTGGCATCACCACGTACTCGGTCCTTGGCGCCGATCACGGCTACCGGCTGCTCTGGATCATTCCCCTCTCGACGGTGCTGCTGGTGCAGTTCCATCTGGTGGCGGTCCGCATTGGCGCGGCCACCGGCAAGGGGTTCGTGGGCATCATCCGCGAGAAATGGGGACGCAACTGGGGCTATCTGTCGGTCGTGCTGTTGCTCTTCGCGAACTTCGGGACCATCTGTGCGGAGTACGCCGGCATTGCCGCCGCCGGGTCGCTCATTGGGGTGCCGGCGTGGATCAGTGCGCCGGTGGCCGGGGTGCTCATCACGCTCGTCGTGCTGCTTGGCTCGTTCCATCGCGTCGAGCATGTGCTGCTGCTGATTTCGTCGACGCTCGCGCTGTACATCGTCGATGGCGTACTCGCGCGGCCCGTGTGGTCGGAGGTCGTTGCCGGTGCGCTCATTCCGCGTCTGCCCACGAGCGACGCCGGCTGGGTGGCACTCACGGCGTCCTTGGGCACGACGCTCGCGCCGTGGGGGCTGGCGTTCATTCAGTCGTATGCGGTCGACAAGCGCATCACCACGGAGTCGCTGCGCTTTGCCCGCTGGGACGTGATCATCGGGTCGGTGCTCACGGGCGTGATCGGGCTCGCGATCGCGGTGGCCTGTGCGGCGACGCTGCACCAGGCGGGAGTGCGCATTGAAACGGCCGCCGATGCCGCGTCGGCGTTGCGTCCGCTGGCAGGCTCGTTTGCCACGGTGTTTTTCGGCGCCGGGTTGCTGGGTGCGTCGCTGCTCGCTGCCGCCATCGTTCCCATCGCCACGGCCTATTCGATCGCCGAGGGGGCCGGAGAGCCGGCGTCGCTCGATCTCGATGCGCGGCACTTCCAGTGGTTCTACGCCGCGTTTGTGGCGTTGACGGTGACGGCGGTGAGTGTCGTGTCGCTCCCCGGACTGCCGCTGATCTCGCTCATCTACTCGAGTCAGGTGCTCAACGCGGTGGTGCTGCCGCTGCATCTGATTGCGTTGATGCGACTCAGCGCCGACGCAACGATCATGGGGCCGTTGCGCGCCACGCCGTCGGCCAACCGGTTGGGGTGGGTCAGTGTCGCCCTCGTGGTGACGTGCATCGCGGCGCTGGGGTGGAGCTGGGTGTAGGGGGCAAGCGCGCTGCCGTCACCGTATGTTGTGGGAGTGTTCACCCTTTCCATTCCCAACACCCGCTGCGTCATGCGCTCATTCAGCAAGCTCGTCATTTTCCCACTGCTGTTGGTCGGCACGACGAGCGCGGTGGGGTGCGATGACGAACGCGAACACGCGGCCGCGGTGCATCCGATCGTGGGGACCTGGCTGGTGCACGACCCGAACGCGCCGTTTCCGCACCACCTGTACGTGTTCAACGGCGACGGCACCATGCAGCAGGCCAATCCGGATGCCGGCAATGCGCGCAGCAGCGACAGTGACGGCAAGGGCATCTGGATAAATCGGGGCGACCGCATTGAAGCCAAATGGGTGGAGCTATCGGCCGACCGCACCACGCATCAGTACACGGGGCGCCTAGAGCTCACGATGCAAATCAGGGTGCAGGGCGATTCCCTCACCGCCACCGAAAATGCCAAGCTGTTTGATGCCACGGGGGCACCGGCTCCCGCGCCGGAGACTCCGAAGCCGCTGCAAGGGGTGCGGCTTACACTGCGGTAACCGGCGTTCAACGACATCGCAAAAGGACTCTGACCCCTTTAGGACCGCAGTAGCAGTACCCCAACCACCAAAGAGGCGCCGAGCCGGCGAAGCCGGACGGCGCCTTCCGCACAAACCCCAACGGCAGTGTTCCCCAACCGCCGTGGCTGTCCAGAACCGCGGTGGCAGTCCAAAACCGCAGTAGCAGGTCAAACCCGAACCGCAGTGGCAGTAAAGGCAGATAGCGCAAAGAGCAGCCCCCCCGCCCCGCCTGTACATTCTCCGCCATGACCCGCCTCTCCCTCCCCGCCGCCGCGCTCGCGCTGCTCATGGCCTCGTCGCTTGGCGCTCAGCCCAAGCCGTTCACGTGGCCCACCTCCACGCCGCAAAAGCTTGGCCTCAACGCCGCCGTGCTCGATAGCCTGCACGCCGAGATCACGGCGGGGAAGTACGGCAACATCGATCGCATGCTCGTCATCCGTCGCGGCACCATCGTGATGGATAAGTCGTACGCGCGCGACTACGACCGCATCTACGGCGACTCGTTGCGCTCGACGTCGTCGCTCAACAACTCGCACGACCCCACGGGCCCGTTCAACTATTTCAACCCGTGGTGGCACCCCACCTACCGGCGGGGCACACTGCACACGTTGCAGTCGGTGTCCAAGACGGTGGCCTCGGCGGTCATTGGTGCCGCCATCACGCGCGGCGACTTCCCGGACATCAACACGCCCATTCTCAAGTTTTGGGACACCACCACGGTTGCGAACCTCGATGATCGCAAGCGGCGCATCACCATTCGTCACCTGCTCACGATGTCGGGCGGCTTCGATTGGAACGAAAGCATTCCGTACAGCGATCCGCGCAACACGGCGGGCGCACTCGAGGCCAGCCCGGACTGGGTCAAGTTCACGATCGACCGGCCCATGATGCGCGAACCCGGTACACAGTTCAATTACAGCAGCGGTGAGAGCGCGCTGCTCGCGCACATCTTCTTTCGCGCCACCGGTGTGGACATCGAGGAGTACGCCGCGCGTCATCTGTTTGCGCCACTGGGCATTACCAACTGGCAGTGGAAGCGCACGCCGTCGGGCACCATCGATACCGAGGGCGGTCTCTACCTCGAAGCGCGTGACCTCGCGCGCATCTGGCAGCTGTGGTTGCAGGGTGGTCGCTGGAACGGTGCAACCGTTGTGTCTGAACAGTGGGTGCGCGAATCGGTCACGCCGCACATCGCCACCAGCACGCGCGCCGGTGCGCCGCAGTACGGCTACAAGTGGTGGCTGTACAGCAATCCCGTGCAGAAGGACAAGCTCATCTGGGCCGGCTCGGGCTTTGGCGGGCAGTTCCCCATGGCGTTCCCCGATCAGGACATGGTCGTGGTGTTCAACGCGTGGAACATCACCGGCGCACCCACGCTGCCGCTGCGCGCGGTGCAGGAGCGGTTGATCAAGGCGGCGAAGTAACGGGACTTGTCCCCGTAGAAAACGTTCCGCGCGTCCTATCTCACCAAAGTCTCCTGGTGCTGGCTCGTGCCTTGCACCTGCAGTGGAAGCGGCGGGCGTATCCCGCGCGCCCGCTCAACTCACTGCAACCAGGAGAGCCATGTCGGACGACATCAACAAAGACGCTATTTCGGTCGTGAACGATTTGATCGAAACGTGTCGTGACGGCGAGCAGGGCTTCAAGACCGCTGCCGACCGTGCGGAAGATCCGCAACTCAAGCAGCTGTTCACGACGCTTTCGTCACAGCGCGCTGCCTTCAAGCATGAGCTCGAAGTGCAGGTCGAGACCTTCGGCGGAAAGCCGGCCGACCTCGGCCACGTTGCCGGCGCAGCGAATCGCGGGTGGATGGCGGTGAAAGCCGCGCTGTCCAGCGACGACGACCAGTCCATTCTCGACGAGTGCGAGCGCGGCGAGGACTACGCCAAGAAGGCGTACAGCGCCGCCCTCGAAAAGTCGCTGCCGAGTACGCTTCGTCCGCTGGTGGTCCGCCAGGCCGACGACGTCCGCGCGGCGCACGATCAAGTGCGCGATCTGCGCAATCAGCATCGGGCCGACAAAGACAGCGGGCATGACCGGCCGGTGATGTAAGCGCACCACTGGAAGAGTCCTGTAGGAAAGCGCACGGCGCCCCGACTTCGGTTGGGGCGCCGTTCTGCTGTGACACGGTGTAGCTTGGCAGAGATCCTCACCGTGTTCATTTGTGGAGCATCCGTGCCGCCTCTCATCGACTTCGGCAAAGGCCAGCCGTCGCTGTCGCTGCTTCCGACGGAAGCGTTGCGCACCGCAGGCAGTCACTTTTTGGCGCAGCAGAATCCACGCTGGTTGCGCTACGGCGATGATCAGGGCGAAACCCCGTTTCTGAGCGCGCTCGCGGACTTCCTCACGCGTCGCTATGCCATGCCGGTGAGCGCGTCACAGCTCATGACCACCGCGGGCAACTCGCAGGCGCTCGACTTGTGCTGCACGCTCTTCACCAAACCCGGCGACACGATTTTCGTCGAAGCGCCCACGTACTTTCTTGCGCTCGACATTTTCCGCGATCACGGGCTGCGTGTGGTGGGTATTCCCATCGACCACGAAGGCATGCAGATCGACGCGCTGCGCGATGCCCTGGCCACACACCAGCCGGCGCTGCTCTACACGATTCCGTCGTTTCAGAATCCCACCGGCATCACGCTGTCAGCAGCGCGACGCGAGCGGCTGCTGGCGGCCTGCGCCGCGCACGACGTGCTCGTCGTGGCCGACGAGGTGTATCAGCTGCTCGACTTCGGTACGCCGCCGCCGCCGTCGCTGGCCATGTATGCCAGCGATGCGCGCGTGCTCTCGCTCGGCTCGTTCTCAAAAATCTGCGCCCCCGGGCTGCGGCTTGGCTGGATACACGGCGCGCCGGCGCTGCTCGAGCGCATCATGCAGGCGGGGCTCGTCCAGAGTGGCGGCGGGCTCAACCCCTTCACGTCGGGCGTCGTGCACAGTCTCATCATCCTCGGCATGGCCGACCGCGTGCTCGACGACCTGAAGCTGGTGTACGCCGAGCGCAGTCGCGTGCTCTGTGCGGCGTTGCGCGACGCCATTCCCGAGGCGCGCTTTGTGGAACCGAGCGGCGGGTACTTCGTGTGGATGCAGCTGCCGGGGGTGTCGGCGGTGGAGCTCCTGCCCGTCGCGCGCGAAGCGCGGGTGGCGTTTCACGCGGGTGCACGCTTCGCGACGGGTGACCAGTTTGGCGACACGGTGCGGCTCAGCTTTGCGCACTACGATAGCGATATGCTGCGCGACGGGGTGCAGCGGTTGGCGCGTGCACAGCGTACCTTTTTGTCGTAACGTGCTGACGGTGCGCTGACGGTACGTACCTACCGTTGGGAATGACTCGAACCCAATCGTCACGGCGGAGACACCGCATGATTACCGCTCCCGATGTCATGACGGCCGAACAGTTGGTCGGCTACCACGTACCCGGCAAGCGTGTTGAGCTCGTACGCGGGCAGGTCGTGGTACGCGAACCGGCGAGCTTTCGACATGGCGACGTTGGCCTCCGGCTCGGCACTGCGCTCGGTATTCATCTGGCGAAGGAGCAGCAGGCGAATGGATGGGCCACCAGGCGCGGCCGCCTCGCCACGCTCGACCCCGGCTTTACGCTGGCCCGCAATCCGGACACTGTCCGCGCGCCCGATCTCGCCTACGTCTCGCGTGAGCGCCACCCCGCGCCAATCCCCAATGGGTTTCCGGCGTTCGCCCCCGATCTTGCCATTGAGGTGCGCTCACCCAGCGATCGGGTCGGTGCGGTGATCACCAAAGTGGGCACCTGGCTCGAAGCGGGGACGCTGCTCGTGTGGAGTATCGATCCCGATCGTGAGCAGGTCGTGGTGTATCGCGCCGATGGCAGCATCTCGGTGCTCGAGATCGGTGACACGCTGCGCGGCGATTCCGTACTGCCGGGGTTCGAAATGCCCCTGCGCGAACTGTTCGCCGATGACTGATCGCGCGTGACGCGTCTCGTCGACTACGACTGGATATAGCTCTCGAGCGACGCGATCGTGTGTTCGTGGTCGGCGATGATGTCGTCCATGATGTCGCGAATGGAGATCATGCCCAGCACGCGCTCGCCTTCGACCACGGGAAGGTGTCGGATTTTGCGTGCGCTCATCAGCGACATGCACTCGCGCGTGCGCGTCGTGGCGTTCACGGTGATGACGTTCGCGGTCATGATCTCCGACACGAGCGTTTCCTTCGAGTTGCGGCCGGCCAGCGTGATCTTGCGCGTGTAATCACGCTCCGAGAAGACGCCGGCGAGACGGTCGCCATCCATGACCAGCAGGGCGCCGGCGTCGAGCCGGGCGAGCTTTTCGACGGCGGCGTACACCGTCATGTCGGGAGTCACGTGCCACAGCGTGCCGTCATGCTTCTTGAGCAATTCGCTGACAGGTTTCATGCGCTTGGTACCGGCTGGGGGTAACCATCCGGGCAAAGCATACGGACCAAGGATTCCCGGCGCCAGAATAAGCGCTCGGCGTGCCGAGCCGAGCCGCTTGCGCCGCATCATTGATAGTGGTATCTACGTGGGACGCTTATATCTCATTACTAAACTTGTTGATTCGGAGCATAGATGTCCCAGAAGATCATCGCCGTTTTCGGTGCGACCGGTGCACAGGGTGGCGGCTTGGCGCGGGCTATCGCGGCCGACCCCTCCAGCGGCTTCGTCGCGCGTGCCGTCACGCGTAACCCGGAGTCGGACAAGGCCAAGGCCTTGGCGGCGCTCGGTATCGAAGTCGTCGCCGGCGATGCCGACAAGCCGGAGACGCTTGGCGCGGCGCTGGCCGGTGCCTACGGCGCCTTCGTGGTGACGAACTTCTGGGAGCATTTCAACGCCGAGCGCGAAGGCGTGCAGGCCTCCAACATCGCGCGCGCCACGAAGGCGGCCGGCGTGCAGCACGTGGTGTGGTCGACGCTCGAAGACACGCGTCTCGCGTACCCGGCCGACGGCTCCACGTTGCCGGTGCTGCATGGCAAGTACAACGTGCCGCACTTCGATTCCAAGGGTGCGGTCGACCATGTGTTCACGAACGAAGGCGCCCCGACCACGTTCCTCGCGGCGGCGTTCTACTGGGACAACCTGATTCACTTCGGCATGGGCCCGCGCGCCGGTGAGAATGGCGACCTGGTGTTGGCCTTCCCGTTGGGCGGCGTGAAGCTCCCCGGCATTGCCGCGCAGGATATCGGCGGTGTCGCGCTCGGTATCTTCAAGCAGGGCACCTCGACGGTTGGTCAGTACATCGGCGCCGCCGGCGAATCGTTGTCGGGCGAAGAGATGGCCGCCAAGCTTGGACGCGCCATCGGACGCACGGTGCACTTCTTTGACGTGCCCTTCGACACGTACCGCGGCCTCGGCTTCCCGGGCGCCGAAGATCTGGGCAACATGTTCCAGTACCAGCAGCTGCAGGGTGAGACGTTCCAGGCGGCCCGCGACGCCGCGAAGAGCCGTCAGCTGTACCCGGCGCTGCAGGACTTCGACGGTTGGCTCGCGGCGAACGCTTCGGCGATCCCGATTGGCTGACGCTTGATGGCATCGTGAAATGCGACAGGGTCCCCAGTGGTTGGGGACCCTGTCGTGCGTAGCGGCCCAAATCGCGGCGCGATTGAACAGCGTTGCAACCGTGTCGCTACAGCGTCGCGGTTACCGCTGGCAGCCACAGCGAGAACGTGGTGCCTACGCCGAGCGCACTCGTGAGTTGTACGCGTCCGCCCGTGCTTTCGAGAATGCGCGCGACCATCGCGAGCCCGAGCCCGGTGCCGCGTTCTGACGTCTTGGTGGTGTAGAACGGCTCCCAGATGCGTGCTTGAAGCGCCGGGGCAATGCCGACGCCGGAGTCGGCGACGTGGATGGCCGCGCCTCCCGGCGCCGCTTTCGCGGCGATGCGCAGCGTCCCGCCGTCCGGCATCGCGTCGCGCGCGTTGAGCGCGCGGTTGAGCAGAATCTGTTCGAGGCGACCACGATCGATGGCGAGTAATGGGAGTGCGGCGTCGGCCTGCAGCGTGAGCTGAACTCGGCGGCCGAGGATGGGGCGCAGCAGCAGGTCGAGACGTGCAAACAGTTCATCGACCGATGTCTGCTGTTCGCGGTCCGACGGGGGACGACCCACACTCAGAATAGTGCGCAGGCGCAACGCCGCATCGTTCCCCACGCGTTGGAGATCCTGCACGGACTGCTGCGCTTCCTCACGAAGCGGCTCCTCTTCCAGCAGTTCGGCGGTGGACGTCATGACCTGCACGACGTTGGCCAGATCGTGCGTGAGCCCTGTCGTGACGGTGTTCACCAATTCACGGCGTTGGAGCAGTTCGGCCTCGCGCTGCGCCTCGAGCATCGCTTCCTGTCGCTGTTCGGCGGCGGCCTGCGCATCGCGATAAATCTGCACCGTGCGTTGCAAGACGCGGGCGCTGAACCAAAGCCCGGAGAAGGTCACGCCCAGCGTGATGAGGCGGTAGCGAATGGGGAGTTGATCATCGGGCAGTGCTGGCGTGATTACCCCCTGCGACGCAAGCCAGAGCCCCACCATGGCGGCCGCGAGAAAAGCGCCGAGGATCACGATGGCGGAGCGGACGTGCTGAAACATCATGGCCAGCGTCACGACGAGGGCGACGGCCATGGTCGAGAGCGTGCGCGGTCCGTTCAACACGATGGCCGGCATGGACAGCGCCATGATCACGAGAATAGCGATCCACGCGCGCCGCTCGACGCTCCAGTTGGGCAGGCGCAGCAATCCGCCCAGCAGTGGTACACCCGTCATGACCAGCACCAGCAGCGCCCGTTGATCGGTTTCACTCCAGCGAATGACAATCCCGAACGCGAAGATGGGCGTCCACAGGAAGAGCATGAGCCGTGACAACAGGAGGAGGGCCTCCTGTTGAGCATGCTGCAGCGGATCGTCGGGCGGTGCCATGCAGGAAACCGATTGGAGGAACGCTCGCCGGCCTTTCTGAGAAAGATCGGCAGCGCCTCGTCATTCGGCTATAGCGCCCCCCGGGGTACGATGAAGGGTAGCAGCCAAGCGGTGCCCGGCCGCTACGGCACCCACGCCCGCTCGGCCACCGCCGGCACCCGTTTGCTTTTGGAGGTCGGTACCACGATGCCATCGCGCTCCAGCCGCTGCTGCTGCCCCGCGGCACCACCGGGCAGCTTGTCGAGGAGCGCGCCGTTGTCCCGCACTACGCGCCACCACGGCATGTCGTCACCGGTTCCGGCGCGGTCGACGTCTTCGGCGAGCATGCGCAGAAAAATGCCGGTGGTCATGGGGCAGGTATAGTTCGCGTCGTACGCGGTCGCGAGCGCCGCTCGCAAATCGCCGAGCCGCAACACCTGTCCGCGCGGAATGCGCTGCACGATGGCAGCGATCGTGTCCGGAGACGCGATCAGCATGCGACCCGGGGGATACGCGTTTCCTTTCGGTTCGGTCAGCACCACGATGCGCGGCTCGATGGTGCGCGAGGCACGTTGGCGTTTTGCGGTCATGTGAGTCGCACGCGGATGTCCGTGCGCAGCCGATCGGGCGGCGTGGTGCGCGGATCGTCGAGGGTGACTTCTACGGTGGGTTCGTCGGCGAGCTCGATGCCTCGACGTGGCAGCGCTTGCCCGAGCAATGCGTCGTAGGTCGACTGGATACTGTCGTAGCCGCCCACGTGCACCAGGCAGGCCCAGGTACCCGCCGGAAGTGTACGCACGATCATGGTGGGCGGCGCCCATTCCGGGACGACGGCTGGTTGTCCGTCGGGCACGACAATGGCGGCTTCGTAGCGGCACTGGGCCGCCTCGGTGATGTCGGGATCGTCGTACACCAGCCCCATGGTGGTGGGCGGTGTGGCCAACCAGCCCAAGCGTCCGGCGACGCCAATGAGCGTTTCCCATGCGGCGCCGACGCCCTCGTAGGCGCCAATGTGGCGTGCCGCAAGCAACTGCCGCTCCGGCTCACGCAACAAACGAATGGGCGGCTCGCTGGCGATGCCCGTGTCGCGAAATGCGCTGGGCACTATTCCAAAGCGCTCACGAAACGCACGGGTGAACGCTTCGTGCGACCCGTAGCCGGAATCGATGGCCACGGCAGAGACCGACGCCTCACCATGCTTGAGGCGCAGCGCGGCCCGTTCGAGACGGAGGCGCCGCACGTAACCCATGACGGACTCGCCGACCATGCCGCGGAATACACGATGGAAATGGTGCGGCGAAAAGCCGGCGAGGCGCGCGAGCTCCGCCGGGTTCACGTCGGCGTCGAGATGCGTGTGGATGTGATCGAGCGTGCGGAGCATGCGCTCCACCCACGGAATGTGGCGGGGGGGACTGTCGGTCATGGCCGTCGCCGTTTCAGAGCAGTAGTGGTATGCGAAAGGATGAACGTCCACAAAGATGATACGGCCTGCGGGCGGCGGCTTGATCGCCCGTGCGGTCATCGCGCCAGAAATGAGCGCACGGCGGATCAAGCGGAGCTGGAGGCACGCGGCGATCTCTCGGGGGTCACGGCCGACAAGGGGTCGCCCGTGATCGGAACGTTCATGGAGACCTACACGATGTCGCAGGGACCGTCATGCTCGATCTCGCCGTGCTGGTTGGAGCATTCCACATGCCCTGGGCAGTATGGGGAGTGACGGTTCTGCCCGCGTACGCGCTCATCCCATTGGTACTCCTGCTACGGTTCAACGTCGATTCATCGCAGTGAAACTGCCGCGCAGGCTCACGAGGCCGTCGAGGCCCGGCAATCGTGAAGTACGATCGGTACGTCGGACGTGGCCTCGGCGTGAAGATCGCGACCTTTACCTATAGGACAGCGGGAACATTCGTGGATCTATGCGACAACAGCACCTCGGATCTCGTCGCACGTGCAGACTGTTTACCGGCTCCCTCCGTGCTCAGCCCAACCGCCCACCATCGTTCCAGCCGCCGAACAGCTTGCCGGCCGCACTCTTCTCCAGCAAGCTGTTCAGACGTTTGGTGAATTCGAGGGGCACGCGGCGTTGCTCCTCCACGTAGCCGGCGCGTACGCGTTGGTAGAGCGGCGGTGTCGCCGCAAAAAAATCCCACGCGCCAGCGGCGACGAGCGCCTGCCGTATGTCGTCGGCCAACACGAACGGCGCATCGAGATCGGGGAGCGTGGCGCGACCGGCGTCGGTCATGAGCCCCAGCGCGATGAGTCGTCGCGCGCGCGCCTTGTTCAGTTCCGTCCAGTTGCTCTTGGCGCGACGAGGGGAGAAACGCTGTACCCGTTCGGTGGGGTTGAGGCGTTTGGCGATGCTGTCAATCCATCCAAAGCAGAGCGCTTCTTCGACCGCGTCGAGGTAGTCCACCGTGGGGACGTCGGGGCGGTCATCGGCGATAAGCCAGACTTCCCGTTTGTCAGCGTGGTGCGCGATGAGCCACTCGCGCCACACGGCGCGAGTGGGAGCCTTGAGGGTTTCGCCGACAGTGATGGGCATGGGGCGGCAGGTGTGGTGAATCGGCGTACAAGCGTTGCCGCTGTACGATAGCACCTCGCCCCATCAACGCACTTCCGGCGCTCCCGTGGCCTGCATCAGCGTCACTACCGCTTTGGCGTACGCAGTCCAGTACTCCACGTGCGTACGCTCCGCCTCCAGCAGGGTGCGCTGATCATCGAGGACCGCTCGGTAGTCTGCCAATCCGCTGGTGAATCGCGACTGTGACAGCGACACCATGGCCTGATACCCCGAGACGGATTCGCGCTGACGTTTGAGGCGCTCTTCGAATTCCCGCACGCGGGCAAACGCGACTTCCACGTCAGATGCCGCGTCACGCACGGCCTGACGCCACTCGATCTCGCGTTGACTGAGTTGCGCCTCGCGCACACTCACCTGCGCGCGACCGGCTCGCGTGGGCACGTTGATGGCGAGCGAGGGCCCGAACGACCACGTGGGCACCCAGCTGCTTTCGTTCGTCCGGTTGCGCCCGGTACTGCCGGCCAACGACAGGCTCGGGCGCAAGGCTCGCTTGGCCGCCTCTACACGAGCAGCGGCCGCCACCACTCGCGACTCAGCAGCGCGGACATCCGGGCGCAAGCGCAACCAATCGGCCGGGATTCCGTTCTCGGGGACTTGCACGCGTACTTCCAGACGTGCCGTCAGTGCGACGACCGAGTCGACCCACACGATGGAGCTCCCCGTGAGCGCTGCGAGATCTGACAGCAGCTCGGCGCGACGGGCGCGTACGGTGGTCAACTGCACGAGCACGTTGCGTTCGTCGCCATCGGCACGAAGGGAATCACTGCCGCCGTTCAATCCGACCCGTGCGCGACTCGCCTCGAGCGACCGTGCGGTACGACGCGCCATGCGTTGCGCTTCGAGTACCGCTACCTCGTGCGACGTACTGAGGACATCGAAGTAGACACGCGCGATCTCCGCCACGGTAGTGCGTCGCACGTCGGCCGCATCGTACGCCGCCGTAATCCCGTCGGCCACACCGGCCGCACGCTCCTTTCGCAAGCGACCAAAGAGATCCAGCTCCCATGAGGCCGTGGTGGACACGCTCGCCACGGTGGTAGAGATGGCCCCGAAGTTACCGATCACCTGTTCCGATCTGGTATACGAGGCAGTCGGCGACACGCTCGGATCCCAATTGGCATTGGTGCCGCGCATCGTGGCGCGCGCTTCGGCCAGTCGGGCAATCGACAGCTGAATATCGGGGTTGTTCTTCAACGCGGCATCAACGAGCGTATCGAGCGCCGGCAAGCCAAACCCTCGCCACCACCCCGCATTGGAGTCGGCGGCCGTCGCGACGGGGACTGGTGACACAGACGGCTGGCTACGGCCGCCGCATGCCGCGCTCAGCAGGAGCGCGCACACCCCCACGGCCAATCGGTGCTGACGCGTGATCATTGCCCCTCCGTCTTGGGTTTGACGATCTCCACGATCACATCGACCTGCTGCCCCACGTACAGCGGCAAGCGATCCGAAGGCAGCGAGTAGACCAGCTGCAGCACGCGAGTGTCGACACGCTCCGTCGAGGCACCGGTGAGTGACGTCTTGGGGCGCACGTAACGCTCGGTATACTCGTACTCCAAGTCGGCCGTAAGGCGATCATTGCCGCGCATGATGAGGCGCGCACGCGTGCCGGCACGAATGCGCCAGGCGTCGTTCTCGTCGATATCCACCCGCACGTGGAGCCGATCGACACGACCCAGCCGTATCGGCGCACTGCTGCCGCTCCCACCTACCGCCTCACCGGGACGCGCCGATACGCTCAACACGGTGCCGTTCATGGGCGCCCGCACCACGCGTTCACGTTGCGCTACCTGCGCCGCCTCCAGCTCGGCCGTGCGCGCCTCTACTCTCGCGGACGCGGTGGCGACCTGCGCCTGCGCCAAACGGAGCGCGCTCCGGCGGGTCGTGCGCTCTTCGTCGCTCACGGCGCGTGGGTCGTCGACCATGCTCACACGTTGCTCTTCGAGTGTGGCCTTGTTGACGGACTCCTGCAGTTCCGTCAACTCCGCGCGGGCCACGGCGAGTGCGGCGTGGCGCGTCGCCACCTCCGCCTGTGAAGCGCGCTGATCGAGTGTGAACAGTGGGTCGCCAGCCTTCACGTCATCGCCCACCTGCACGTGTACGGCCGACAGCACCCCCGCGGCCGGTGCCGCGACCAGCACGTCCTTATTTGCGGACTCGATGAGCGCCGCCCCGGAGACGTAGTCGCGAAACGGGATAGCGGGCGGTGGCGAGGAGCGCACTGCGGCCGGCTGCGCTGCGGGTGCCGACGAGAAAGACACGAGCAACGCAGTGAGCGTTCCTCCAATGGCGAGGGCATGCAACACGTGACGGCTGCCGAGGGTGCGCGCGCGCGCAAGAATACTGGTACGCATGGGAGTTCTTCAGTGAGCGTTCAGCGCTGTCGCCGCGGAATCCGCAGACGAGCGCGTGGAGTGTTGCCGAGCGTCGGTGCCTTCTACCGCCGTGATGCGACCGTCTTCCATGTGGCAGGTGCGGTCGGCATACGAGAGAATGCGATTGTCGTGCGTGACGATGATGACACACCGGTCGGGGCGAACGATTCGCTCCCGCAGCAGCGTCATGACCGCTTGACCGGCGCGGTGATCGAGCGCGCTGGTGGGTTCGTCGCACACCACCAGTCGCGGTTCGTGTACCACCGCGCGGGCAATGGCAACGCGTTGCTGTTGTCCGCCGGAGAGTTGGTTGGGGCGATATCCGGTCCGGTCGCCGAGCCCCAACGCATCGAGTTCGTGCCGCGCCCGCTCCACCGCGCGCGGCATGGGGACGCCGGCAATGAGCAGCGGAATCGCGGCGTTCTCCGCAGCCGTGAGTGTCGGAATGAGTTGATACTGCTGAAAGCAGAACCCGATCATGCGCTGACGAAATTGCGTGCGTGCAACGGCACTGATGGCGGTAATGGTGGTGCCGAACACGGTGCAGTCTCCGGCGTCGGCATCGAGCATGGCCGCCAGGATTTGAATGAGTGTGGTCTTGCCGCACCCTGATGGACCCAGCAGCATGGCGACTTCGCCAGCGGGGAGAGCAAGATCGACGCCTTGCAGCACCGGTATACGTCCAGTGGCGCTATCGAAGCCGCGCGAAATGCCGCGGCATTCGACGGCGAGTGGCATGGCCGCTGTCGTGTTGGCGTGTGATGTGAGCGAGGCCATGGATCAGCCCCGGAACACAGCAGCCGGCTCGAGGCCGCGCAGCTTACGCACCGAGAGCAGCGCCACAGCACCACCCACACAGAGCATGACCGCGACGGACAGTCCGAGCTGCCACGGCGCAATGTTCGAAGTCACTTCGGACGAGCGGGAGCCATACGAGATCAGCGAAGCCGCGCCGACACCAATGCCGGTCGCAACGGCGCCCGCCATCCCCGCCTGCAGCAACACCATGCGCACGAGTTGGCCAAACGACGCGCCCATGGCCGCAATGGCACCGAAGTAACGAATGTGATCGATGGTGAAGTTGCGGAACGTCTGCGCGGCAATGAAGATGCCGATGAGCATCGCAATGAGGCTCGACCCGAAGAACGTGGCCATGACGCCGGAGTTCTTGAGGAACCAATCGCGTGTCATCGCGGCAAAACGCTGCGTGGGGACGGCCTGCAGGCCAGTGCGCTGCTCGATGTCGCGCGCGACCTGTTCCGCGTCGTAGCCGGGCGCGAGTTGCACCAGCACATACGACAGCATCTTGCGCTCGGCGGGTACGAAGTTGCGAATGCGCGTCCACGCGGTGTACAGGCGTGGCAGTGTCTGAAAGCCCGCCGACGCATCGTACAACCCCACCACGCGCGCACGGGTGTCGTTCAGTTCTACGGTGGCGCCTACTGTCGTGTTTTGCAGCGTGCGTGCACCGGCCCGGTCTACCAGAATGGCATCACTCTCGCGCAACGCCGCCAGGCTGCTCGGCGACAGGCGTGATGGTGCGCCAATGAACGACGCCGGATCGACGGCAATGATCTCGCAATTCTGAAACGAGCCATCGGAGAGCCGCACCCGAGCCTGCCCCTTATAAAACGGTGCGGCCATCGCGACACCGGGCACTCCCCGTACGCGATACAGCATGCCGTCTACCATGGGCTTGGGCTCTTCCACGTACAGCACCTTGGGATCCATGACCCACAGATCCACGCCGCCCGTGTCGCGAATGAGCGCGGTGGTGCGTGCCATGACACCGAGCAGCGTGGCTGGCTGCTGGGTAATGACCAGCGCGGTAAAGGCGAGTGCCACCACCAAACCGAGGTAGCGGCTGCCATCTCGTACGAGCATGGCGATCGCGATACGTCCCATGTGACTGTCCTGCCACCGGTCGTTACGCCTCGCTCAAGGCTCCGCGAAGACGACGAGGTGGCCGGTGGAACACCGCCCCGCACGAGTCTGTACCGGCGGGCGGACGACGATGTTAGGCGCGTGTCGCGCGTGTCAGCGGCGTCGCAGCCCCGCCGAGTCGGTCAGGGGCGCCATCTTGGCAAGCAATGCATCACGACGTGCGCGTTGCGCCGCGTCGAGTACCACGTCGAGCGAGTCGCGCGTCACTTCGAAGATGCTATCGATTTCCGGGCGCAGTGATCGGCGCAAACGTTCGAGATCATCGATTTGCAGGGCAATGATACGGCGCACGGCCGGCACCTGATCGTCGCGGAGTCCAAGCTCACGGCGCAGCACCTCGAAGATTTCGGTGAGCTGTTCCTCTGATGGACGAGATACGGGTGGCGCTCCCGTCATCCCTGGGAGTCCCAGCTGTCCGCTACGTGCGAGATACACGCGGTCGAGCGCCACGCCCGCGCCTGCGGCGGACACGAGCAGCACCGCGAAGATCAACATCGCACTGCGCGGCGGACGCGCGGACGGTGGCGTGTTCATTGCGCCGCTCCTTTGCCGAGCATTTGCGCAGGGGTCACGTTCAGCCCAAGCGCCTCGTCCGCCAGCAGCGCGGCGCCCGTTCGTCCACCGGCGTACGCCACAAGCGACACGGACGTGGTCGCCGCGCGTGGAGGCGTCATGGAGAGCGCGACCAGCACCGCCGCGGCCGCCGCTACGGCGGCGGCAGGCGCCCACCGCTGCGTGCGCTGCAAGCAGAGCACGATGCCATTGGCGAGGCTGTTCCCCGCACTGGGGGCCAGCACTGGCGCAGGGGCTGGCGTCCGCGCCGCTGTCACCGCGAGGGCGGCGGCCAGCCGTTGCTCGAGGCGCTGCAGCGACTCGGCGCTTACCGTATGCTCGCGGTCGACGGCGGTGAGCGCCGCAGACAGGATAGGCTCGCGCACCGGGTCGTCCGGCGGCGGCGACGTGGAATCAGTGGGCATGAGGCGATCCGTTCACGGGTGGAAGTTCGGGTCAGGGTGGTACGCCCGCAATAGAGGCCGGAGCGTGCGACGCGCGGTGTGCAGGTGCCAGCGGACATTCTCGGGCGAGATCCCAAGCAGGTCCGCGATCTCGGCGCCGGAATAGCCGTCGACATCGAAGAGCATGATGATCGAGCGCTGTCGCGCCGGCAGCGTATCGACGGCCTCGTGAAAGGCGTGCCAGAAGTCGGCGCTCTCCGGCTCCTGTTGTCGGTCTACCTCGGCGGTATGCAGCTCCAGGGGTTCGTGGGAGCGGCGGCCGATCTTCTCCTGCTGCTGCAAGCCGAGGTTCATGAGCAGCCGAATGAACCAGGGAGCGAACGACCGCGACCGGTCGAACTGGTCGAAGCGCTCCAGCGCCCGAAGCGCCGCGTCCTGCACCAGGTCTTCAGCATCGTTGTGGTTCTTGAGCAGGCGTCGGGCCAGCAACAGGGCACGCGCCAGATGTGGACCCACCAGCAGGGCAAACGCGTCCCGATCGCCCAGCACCACCCTTGCGGTCAGCGCCCGCTCTTCGGCGGTCGCGAGATCGGCGGGGGCGCTGTTCGGCACAGGGGTGGCGGAGCCCGGGGCGTTGGCGTCGGCTGGTGACATGGGTCGTTCTCACCATGTACCGCCGAGGCTGGGGGAATGTTAGGGGGCGGTGCTAACGCCGGGCGGCGGCTGCCGGTACACCCTGCCACACGCCGCTCATGCGGTGATTCGTTGTCTGACCTTCACTCGTGGTGTATGTCCCAACTTTCGAGTCTTTGGCGTACCGTGGCCGGGCTGTGTGTCGCGACGGCTCTAGGCCCCCCGTGGTGTGGCGTACTGGGTGCACAGTCGGCCCCGCCGCGCGCGCCAGACGGATTGTGGTGGGATCCGCAGAAGGGGGCGGTGGTGCGCATGGGCGCCTGCGGTTCAGCGGCGGACGGGGCGCAGGGGCCGTGGTGCGGCGTTCTTGTCGGCCTCCCGGCGGAAAAGCCGAAGGACGGCGCCGCGCCTCGCTGTGGTTCGCGCCTGTTCCACAACTTCACGTGGGACACTCGACAGCAACGATGGACGGGGCGGCTCAGTCCACCAGAGGCCGGCCGCACGATATCCGCGACGGCTCGTCTCACGCCCGACAGTATGCACGTCTCGGCGCGCGTGCTGTTCGTCAGTCGCACTCTGCTGTTCGTGCGATACACCGGCACTGTAGCGGATGGGTGCCAGCTCGGCGGTGGAGGGTAGGCGCATCTCTTGCACCCACAGGAGACAGCGCCCGACACCGGTCGTGCGCCGTCGTCGCCTATGGCCAGAGAGCACACATGAAAGGGTACATCCAGAACATCGAAACGATCGCGGTGGAGAACACGGCGTTCCGGCAGGTGCTCTACACTGCCAAGCACTGCCAGCTCGTGGTGATGGCGCTCAAGCCACAGGAAGAGATCGGTGCGGAGGTGCACACGCTCGATCAATTCTTTCGCGTAGAGCAGGGAGATGGCGAAGCGATCATCGATGGAGTGCACACCACCATCCACGAAGGTTTTGCGATCGTGGTGCCGGCCGGTGCACGGCACAACATTGTCAACACGGGTACCGCGCCGCTCAAGCTCTACACGCTGTACGCGCCGCCTAATCATCTGGATGGCGTGGTGCACCGCACGCGGGCTGCTGCTGAAGAAGATACCGAGCACTTCGACGGCAAGACGACCGAATGAGGGTGCGGCGGTAGCGGCTACCAGACCGCTGCTGAGAAGAACGCGCGAATCACTCGATCGGACGACAGCAAGGTCAACGACGCTCGCTCAGCGAAATCCCACTCGTCGCCTGTCACATCACTAGTCATATTGTGGGTGTAGGCCAGTTGAATTACCGTGCCCCCAGAGCCTCTGCGACAGTTCAGACCCGTGTCGTCATCTCCCGAGCGGCTCATAACGCCCCGTCTCGTGCTCCGGCCCTACCGCGATGGCGACGTCGATCACATTGTCGCGTACGCTACGCTCGAGCCGTGGAGTCGCTACCTGCCTGTACCCGTGCCGTACACTCGCGATCATGCGGTGGAGTTTGTCGCCGCCATGAAGGCGTTGGATCCCGTTGTACATGAGGCGTGGGCGATCACGTTGGACGATACGGTGGTGGGCGGCATCAACATACGGTTCGTCTGCGACGGCATGATTGGCGAGCTGGGGTGGTCACTGGCGCCGTGGGTGTGGGGGCAGGGGTACGCCACAGAGGCTGCGCGGGCCGTGCTGGATACGGCATTCACCGCGCGCCAGCAGCTCGTTCGCGTGCGGGCCATGGCCGACGTTCGCAATGTCCCGTCGCAGCGTGTCATGGAGAAGATCGGTCTTGTCCGCGAAGGAACACTTCGGCAGAACCGCACCACCCGCGGCGAACTGATTGACGAAGTGTGGTACGGCATCTTGCGCGAGGAGTGGTTGGCTTAAGTCCACCCGCACGGCCCTTTCGTTACGACAACGCCCGGCACACCACCTCAGCTTTGGTACCACGCGCTCGGCGCGCCTGCTGGTATCGGCGGGTATCCGCGCACCGCAGGAGCTGCGGGCGTTGGGTGCCGTTGGCGCCTTTCGCCGGGTGCTCTTTCATCGCGCGGGGCGGGTGAGCACCAACCTGCTCTGGGCGCTGGCAGGGGCGCTGCGTAATGAACGCTGGGACCGGCTCGATGCGGAGACGCGGGCGCAGTTACCGGCGGAGCTGAATGAAGGGAGCCTCGGGGTCCCCGATTCCGATCGTTAAAAATGATTGTGTGGCCGTTGTCGATTCCGCGGGTGCTCACGCGACTACCGGGTGTCCGCCCCGAGATACGAGGCGGTGTTCAGCACCCTGTCGATCACGGAGTACTCTCCATGCCCGTCGTAGTTGCCCGTCGAGCCGTCGTCACCATGCTCGTTGCTGCCGCGTTCCTATCGAGTGGCCGCGCGCTGGCCCAAGCGCCCGCTCCCATGGGGGCGCCCAAGACCACCGAACAGCTGTATACCGTTTTGATCTACGAGCGCCCGGCCGATCTGGCCAATCGGACCTCGGCGGCCAAGAGCGACGCCTACTGGACCAGCTACGACAACTTTGCGGCGGCGCTGATGAAGGCGGGCGCTCTGCGTGGTGGCTCGGCACTCGACGAGAAGGTCACGGTAACGGTTCGTGGCACCGGCTCCGCCGATGGCGCTGTCAGCGGCGCGCGACTTGGCGGCTATTTCGTGATTGCCGCCCCAACACGTGCCGCCGCCGAGGCGCTCGCCAAGCTCGCTCCATCGGCAGCGCTCGCCGTCGAACTGCGCCCGCATCGCGACAATCCGCACGCGGCCAACATGCCGGGCAAGTGACCGGTCTCAGACCGTAACGATGGTACCCGTGCGGTTGCGAACCGTCGACCGCGAATTTGACTTCATCTCCTCATCACCGACACTTCTCTCATGAACTACGCCATTCTCGTATACGAAACACCCGCCGAACTCGCGGCGCGCGAAGATCCCACCCGTGCGCCCGCGTATTGGGCGGCGTACACCGCGTACTCACAGGCCCTCGTAGAGGCTGGCGTCGCACGTGGTGGTGCGGGGCTGCATGCACCGGCCATGGCCACCACGGTGCGCCTCCGCGGTAACGAGCGTCTGGTACAGGACGGCCCGTTTACGGAGACCAAGGAATTGCTCGGCGGGCTGTTCATGATCGACGTCCCCGACCTCGATGCCGCGTTGGCGTGGGCGGCGCGCTGTCCGGCGGCCGCCACCGGCTCGGTGGAGGTGCGCCCCATGTTGCCGCCGCCCCCGATTGGCGCGTGAGCGACAGCACCCCGGCGCTCCGTGCCGTCGAATGGGCGGCACGGAGCGCCTACGGTCGTCTGGTGGCGACGCTCGCGGCGCGCACACGCGATGTCGCGGAGGCCGAGGATGCGCTGAGTGACGCGTTCGCGGCGGCGCTGCAGCAGTGGCCAACCGCGGGGGTGCCTGACCATCCCGATGCGTGGCTGCTCGCCGTCGCACGCCGCCGGTTGGCCGATGCGGCGCGACACGCCGCGGTGGTGAACACGGCCGCACCGGCGCTCGAATATGCGGCCACACTGTTGCGCCCCGACGCCACCGCTGAGAGCCCGGCGTTGCCGGACCAGCGCGCGATGCTGTTGTTCGCGTGTGCGCATCCGGCCATCGATCAGGCGGTGCACGCGCCACTCATGCTACAGGTGGTGCTCGGGCTCGACGCGGACCGCATTGCGGCGGCGTTTCTGGTCAAGCCGTCGGCCATGGCGCAACGCTTGGTGCGGGCCAAACAGAAGCTGCGTGATGCCGGCATTCGCTTTGCGCTACCGGAGGCCTCTGAACTCGCCACGCGCGTGCCCACCGTGCTCGACGCCATCTACGCCGCCTTCGGGACGGCGTGGGATGCGGTGACTGGTGGAGACTCGTCGCAGATTGTGCTGGCCGACGAGGCGATCTGGTTGGCGCAGGTGGTGGTGGACGCCTTGCCGGAACAGGCGGAAGCGCTCGGACTCCTGAGCCTCATGCTGTATTGCCATGCGCGTCGTACCACGCGACACTCGGCAGACGGCCGCTATGTGCCGCTCGATGAGCAGCAGCACGACGCGTGGGATCAGAACGCGATTGCCGACGCCGAGCGCTTGTTGGTGCGGGCGGCGAAGTTGTTGTCACCAGGGCGTTACCAGACGGAGGCGGCTATTCAGTCGCTGCATGTCGCCCGTCGTCGCGGACATCGTGTCGCGCCCGATACGCTGCTCACGCTGTACGACGCGTTGTGGGCGTTCGCGCCCACGATTGGCGTCGCGGTGAATAGGGCGGCGGTCATGGCGCAGGCGGGGCAATTGCTGGAAGCGTTCGCGCACATCGACGCACTGCCCGCTGATGTCGTGCGCGCGTACCAGCCGTGGTGGGCGTTGCGGGCGCACATTCTGGCGGCACTCGGACGCCGCGACGAGGCCGAGGTTGCGTACGACATGGCGAGCGGGCTTACGGAGTCGCCGGCGGTGCGGGCGTTCTTGTTGGCGCGGCGTGCGGCGCTGTACCCATAAGCACAACCGATCACACTCAGCAGAACTGCGTCTTGGACGCCGCCGTCGCGATTGCCTAGGCTGGGATCATCACCCTCGCCAAGGATCCCGATGTCTCGACGACGCTTTCTGCAGCAATTGCCGTTCGCCTGCCTCGCCCTCACGTTCGGCACCCCACTGGCGGCGCAACACGCTCTGACACCGCTAACGGCTGCCGCATCGGCCGCCGCATCAACGCCCCGCCGCGAATCAGGCGGCGAATCGTGGCAGCTGACCGTGACGGTGTTCCGTAACCCTGGCACCGGTCTCGAGTTGCGACGAGGCGCGTTCATGGTCTTCGTCGGGCACTACCCCACCATCATTCGCCGCGACGATTGGCGTGGCGACGACCGGCCCACGACCCACTTTCTCCGCTTCGGGGCCGGCCTCGCGTTGCGTCCGCAGGCCATGACCTCCCCCTACGCGTCCGTGTCGTTTGCCAACTCGCGCTCGTCGGAGTGGTCCGACTCGTGGATTCTCGACGGCGGGGTGCGGCAACGCTTTGGTCGCAACGGATGGGCGCACCGCATGACGGGACGCCTGGGCGTCGGATGGCTGCGGTCTTCGGCGCGTTCTGCCACCCGGGTCAATCCCACCGTGGGACTCGGCTGGGATCTCTGATCTGCCGTCGCCGCGATGCGCGCGCATGCGGCAACGTCGGACCGTCCTTCCTCCACACGATCGTCGTCTGGCGACGATCATACTTCGGAGTCATTACATGTTCCGCATCATCACTCGTTGGCGACGTTCCGATCGGTCTCGTCGGTACGCCGCTCTGTGCACCGCGGCAGTCGGTGCGCTGCACGCCACCACAGCGATCGCACAGTCACCAATGCCGCCCCGAGGCGGCGTGCACGGCGTGCTCTTTGGCGGCATGGCCAGTGTCCCGTCGTTCCCGGGCGCCGGGACACAACAGGTCATTCCGTACGTTGCCGGACAACTCGGCGGCAACGGCTGGCAACTGGCGCTCGATGGGACCTCGGCGCGACTCTCCATTCGCCCAGGCGCGTGGTGGGAAGCCGGGCCGGCGCTCAACCTCACGTTCGGCCGCGAAGCACGCGATCTCGCGCGCACGACCACCGCCTCGCTCTCCAGTATCGGTCTGGCCGCAGAACTCGGCGCGTTCGTCGCCGTCTCCCGTGGCGTGGGACTCGCACAAGGCGACGAAGCACGTCTCATGCTTCAGGTCGTACGCGATGTGAGCGGCGTGAACGACGGACACACGGCGTTGCTTCGTGCGAGTTATCGTCGGCCGCTTGGTGCGCGCACGCTGCTCATTGGCAGCGCCTCCGGCACGTATGCCGATGCCACCTGGAACCGTCGGTACTTCTCGGTAACGCCGGTTGCGTCGTCGGTCCTTACGTTGCCGGCCTTCACCGCACGGCACGGTGCGCTCGACGCCGGGGCATCGCTGACGGCGATGTACGCCCTGAACTCGCGCTGGCAACTCGCCGGCTTCGCCAGCGCACGACGTCTCCTGCATGATGCCGCCGCCAGCCCCATTACCAAGCAGCTTGGCGATCGGCAGCAACTGAGCTTCGGTGCCGGGCTCGGCGCCGCCTTCTGACGAGGTTACTCATGACGACTCCCGACTCGATGTTCATTCCCCCCGCCGACGCCGCGGTGTGGCACGTTGGCGCCACGACACCGGCCGCCACCTTGGCGCCCGCGCCCGCCGCTGCGCGCGTCGCGCCAAAACTCGCGGGGCTGTTGCTGCTCGCTGCCAGCATTGGCTTCATTGCCGTCTTCGCGTGGTTGGCGAGCGCGTTCGGGTATCCCGATGTGCTCGACCTGCCCTCGGAGAAGTCGCTGCCGGCACTCCTCACGCTGGGAACTACCGGTCGTGCCGTGTGGGTGTTGTATGCATTGCTGCCCCTGCTACTCATTCCGGCCGTCGCCTTGAGTGCATCGGTCTTGGTAGGACCGCATGATGATGTGCGTGCTCGCGGTGTGTTTTCGGCCGCGCTGGCGCTGCAGGTGGTCTCATCGCTGGCCATGACGTTGGGGCTCGCACGTTGGAGCACGCTGCAGTGGACACTCGCGGAACATGCAGCAATGGCATCGCCAAGTGAGGCGTCGGTGCTGTATGCGGTAGGCGATGCGATGAATCGCTATCTCGGCAATGGTCTTGGCGAGTTCGTTGGTGAGCTCACCATGTACGGCAGTTTTCTCGCGTTGAGCTGGCTGCTCTGGCAGCGGTCGAACGTCAGGCTCGCGGTGTTTGGCGGAGTCACGGCGATGGCCGGATGGATGGGCATGTTCCGCAACATGACGTCGGTCTTCGATCCGGTCGCGGAAATCTCCAACGTGCTGTTGCCGTTGTACCTGATTACGGTTGGTGTGTGGCTCATGCGCGTGCGTCCATCGCGCTGAAACACGACATCGACATGTACCCTGTCACGACGACGCCGCTGGCCGTAGGCCAGCGGCGTCGTCGTCGTTTGCATTGTTGGATTACGCGCCGCGCCGCGCTTCGACACGGTGCCCCACCGACTGTATGGCGAGCGTTCGCACGAACTCCCGCCCGTCGGCGAGGTCGAGCCAGTGCAGAGGCGGTGCCCCGTGCAGCGGCGCGCACCGTGACGTCAACCACACGCCCAGGGTTCGACCAACCGCTGCCGTATCCGCGTCGTCGCACGCTTCGGCGTGAACGGTGTCCGGGAGCGCACCGGCAAGTACCGAACCGATAATCGCCATCAGTCCGACAACACGTTCCGCGTGATGCGGCAACAGCTGGATCTGCGCGCTACCTCTATTCACGCGATGCGAGTCGATTTGCAGCGCCTCGGCGATCGTGCGCGGGCTGAGCTGCAAGATTTGCGCGATCTCAGCGACGCGGTCGGTCGTTACGCCGGCGGTGACCAGGTGGTATCGGTGCCACGCGTCCTGGCTTGCGAGCAAGCTCTCGGCGATCAAGGCAGACAACGGTGATTGAAGCGAGAGCGTGCGCATGGGAAGCCTCACGGATGTCGATGGCCGAAGTGGCAGGGACATCGCACGGTACGGAGTGCCGCGTGAGGCGTCCAATACCTTCTCGCGATCGGCTCATCGGCCACACTTATGACGCGCGTTCTTCCTCGCTGACTTCACGCACGAGTTGCACGAATGCGTGTACGGTGACGCGTTCATCGCCTTCACGCCAAAGCACATCGAGCGATCCGGGAATGCTGAAGTCCGCGAGTGGGCGCGCCACCGTGCCCGGCGGTGCGGCCGTCCTGAGTGACTCTGGAATGAGCGCCCATCCATCGTTGGTCGTGAGCAATGGCGTCAACGCAGCAGCGGTGCGCACACCGTCGGTCACGGACGGCGCGGGGCCACCGGCCGCCCGCACGGCGGCCGTGATGCGATCGAAGAGCACCGGCAGCAGCTCTCGCGATACGATCGCCAACGGACGCCCGTGCAGGTCACTCATGGACACGGACTCCTGCGTGGCCAGCGGGGACGCCTGCTCCACGAGCACATAGCAACCGGGATCCGCAAAGAGCGCGTGCCACGCCAGGCCGACCGCATGCGGGGCGCTCGCTTGATCGCGCCCGTCATCGGCCGCGGTCATGTCGGCAACTTGCCAGCAGAAGGCTACATCGAGTCGACCATCGAGCACCTCCCGTGGCTGTTCGCTCCACGGAAGCCCCGTGGTGACCAGCTCCACGTCGGGGCGCTCACTACGAAACCGCTCCACGGCGCGACGGATCACCGCGAGGGCGCGATTCCCTTCGGGCAGCCCGACGAGCAGGCGCCCTTTCCGTCCGAGCCCCACGTCGCGGGTATCCTCCACCGCCGTATCGACGGCGGCCAGAATCTCGCGTGCGCGCGTGAGCATCAGCCGGCCTGCGTCGGAGAGGAGCACGCCGCGCGGACGGCGTTCGAAGAGCGCGACGCCGATTTCGCGTTCCAGTTCTGCGATCTGCTGGGACAGCGCGGGCTGCGACACATTCAGTTTGGTCGCGGCGCGGCCAAAGTGCTCGAGCTCGGCGACACGAACGAAGTAGCGCAGATGCCGCAGTTCCATGATCGTCGAATACGAGAAAGGGGAGCATGCCGGGTGTGTCCGGGCATGTGGAAGGTGCGGCGTGGAGTGGACGAAATCAACGTGGACCTCCGTGCCATGACGACACGCGGGGGAGTCGTGCCGCCTATCTGCCCGGCTACGCGTTACGGCACGACCTCGCCAGGACGCGGCGCGCCCCGACGTGGTTGACGACGGTAGTACGTGTACGTAGTATTGTGCTACGTACACGTACTACAAACCCTTTCGGGGAGAGTCCATGTGGATGCACGAGGCACACGCTGAATCGGAGCTGCCCCCGGCGGCGCTCTGGGCGCACTATGCCGACGTCCCGCGCTGGGTCGAGTGGGATCCCTCGCTCCGCCGCGCGGCGCTTCATGGAGCGTTCGTCGTTGGCGCCGTCGGCCGACTGGAAGCCCAGCAGGGGCCACCGACGACCTTCACGCTGACCCATGTGGAAGCGCCGGCGCGCTTTGACAGTCGCGCGGTCCTGCCGCATGTCCGCGTGCCACTGGTCCGTCTCGATTTCGAACATCGACTCACGCCCACGGCCGCGGGGAAAACGCGCATCGTGCATCGTGTCTGCATTGGTGGGCCGTTGGGGTGGCTCGCCGCACGACTGCTCGGACCGGTACTCGCCGCCGATGCGGACAGGGCGGTGCGCACGCTGGCGGTGATCATGGCTCCGGAGCTGTCGCATGTCTGAGCGTTCCCGCGCGGCGGCCGGACGCGGGGCGACGGCGGTGGGCTCCCGCTTTGCCGGACCCGCCGAGAGTGCCGGCTTTCTCCTCTGGCAGGTGGCATCGGCGTGGCAGCGGGCCATCCGGGCGGCGCTCGACGATCTCGACCTTACCCACGCGCAGTTCGTGTTGCTGGCAACGGTCGTGTGGCTCGAGGCGGAGTCGCCCGACGTGCCCGTTACGCAAACCGTCGTGGCCACGCACACCGCGACCGATGCGGTCATGACCTCGGAGGTCATGCGCACGCTCGAGCGCAAAGGATACGTCGAGCGCAGGGCGCATCCGGACGACGCGCGCGCAAAGCGCCTCGTATCCACCGCGACGGGTCGGCGTCTCGTGCGCCGCGCGCTGCCGCTGGTCGAGGCGGTGGATGCGCAGTTCTTTGGGACGCCGAACCTGGCGCTGCAGTCGTTGGTACAGCTGCTAACCGCCTGAGGCCGGAGCGACGCCAGTTGCGCGCTTCGGGAATCACCAACGGCCAATCTCGAGGGAAAATGCCCGCCCCGGCCTGATGAGTCCGGGGCTCCCGTCCACCCGCTGATTGTCGTTGAGGTTCTCGCCGCGCACGCGCCATCGCCACCCGGCCAACGGCGCGCCCTCGAATGTGGCGTTCCAGCGGGCGACCATGGGGACAATGACGGGAGTATTCGCGTCACAACCGGCGTCGCGGGAGAGTACGCATCCCCACGCCGCCGTCCGCCATGCGCCAATCACACTGGCGCCCACCGTCAACTGATTCTTCCCGCGGCGCGTGGTCCACGATACGGCACCGTTGCGTTGCGGGGCCTCCAGCGGCTCGGCTCCTACAGACAAGACGCCTCGGTACTCTGGCGTCAGCGTCACGACGCGCGAGCGCAGCAGCGTCCCGCTCCCGCGCCCCTCTCCCCATCTGGTGCGCCATGTGCCACTGAACTCGAGTCCCTGTGCCTCGACCGTTCCCAGCACGCCGTACTGAAGCTCACGCCGCAGCCCCCCGTCCACCGTGTCGATGCGCCCCGTGGCCACCAGTTGAGTGAAGCCCTCGGTGCGTTGGCGATACGCCGTGATGTCGAGCGTTGCCGCCGAGCCGAATACGCCGTTTACTCCAACTTCGGCGGCCCGCTGACGCTCGCCAGGTAGCGTTGGGTTCGCCCGCTGCAGAAAGCGGGACGTGCTTCGCGCCGCACTCATCGAAGGCGCGGGCGCGCGCGCGCTGCTGCCATACGCCACGCGCAGACGTGAGGCGAGCGCGCCGAGTGCCGGCATATCGAATTGCGCCCCGGCGGACGGGAGCCAGAACCAGCGAACGTCCCGCCCCACCGCGCTATTCCACTCTCTTCGCAGACCCGCGGACCAGCGCAAGCGTGAGTGCGTCGCCTGGAGAATGGCGCTTCCACCCACCAGGGATTGTGCGATCGAGCTGTCTCCAAGCGCGTTGGCGAAACCGCTGCTGTCCGGTGCCGTGCGCACCAGATATCCGGCATCACCTGCGAGCGACAGCGCCAGCGCCGTGCCCACTAGGGGGACTTCGCTGCGGTATCGGGCAGTCGTTCGTTGCACGGGTCCGCGCCAGGCCACGCGAATGCTGTCGAGCATCGAGCGACGCTGCGCCACGCTGCCGGCCTCGCGATTGGAGTAGGACACGGCCAATTGCACCGCGTGCATTGCGCGGGACCCGCCCCAGTGCAGCGACACACCGGCGTGTCCATCGCGCACCCGCTCCTCGTCCAGCGCTGGCGCACTGGCCGGCGCGGATCGGCTGTGGGTATTCGGCACAGCCGGGATCGGCTCGAACGCGAGAAACTGTCGGCCGGCGGCGCCGCGCACGTTGAGCTGTGCACGCCAACGTTTCGCGTCGACGCTCGCCGACCATGCGACACCCGCCACGCGGATCGGCATGATACCGAATGGTACGTCCTGCTGCTCAAACGAGCCGGTCACCCCGGAGGCGAGACGAAACGCCGGGGACACGTGGCCGGCGCCGTCGTCGCGTTTGCCTACCGTGCGGACCCACCGTCTGGACGCTGCGCCGTCGATCGACCACAAGGAGCCCGGTTGCAACCGCGAACCGGCGGCCCCGAGGCGCAACGACGCGAGGGAGAGCGCCGAGTCGTTATCACGAGACGCGGCCCGGGTGCTGATCGCGAGCACGCCATCGAGTGCGTCGGTCCCGTACACCGAGGCGCCGGCGCCGCCAGGTAACCACTGCAGCCGGGCGATGCTGCGCATATCCAGCGCCAGGACCGATGAGGGGTCGGCGGCTTCGATGCCATCAATGAATATCTTCACCCCGGCGCCACCGTCTGCCCCCCGACCGCGTACACTGGCGATGCGCAGCGCCCCGGCGCCGCGATCCCAGGCCGCCAATCCGGGCAACTGCCCGCGCAGTGTTTCGCCTACCGACAGCTCACCACGCGTGAGCGAACCGTTGGCGTCGATCACGGTCGCGGCCGCACCGGCGCCCGTGACGACGGAGGTGAGGAGCGAAGAGGACGCTGGGCGTTGCGCCTCGATTCGCTGCATCGGCAGGTGCTGCAGGCGCGCCCATTCCTCTCCATCAATTGGGCGTCGCCCCTCGGCGGGTGGCGCCACGATCAGCAGTCCGTCGCGCAGCACCGCGCGGAGTCGCGTCCCGGCAAGCACGACTCGCACGGCCGCGAGTCCATCAAACGGCTCGCACCACACCGATACACGTGTGTCCGGCAGCGCTTCGCTACTGAACGACACCCGCCAGCCAGCCCGTACAGCGATGTCCTGCAGCGCCTGAATCAACGGCACGCGATGAAGCTGCCATGCGCTACGACCGGTGGACGACTCGTCCCCCCGACACGGTGACTCGCGCCTGTCGCCTCGAGGACGTGGCAGCGCATCGGCGTCGCGAACCAGAAGCATCAGCGCCGCACAGATCATCACCCGTCGTGCCCAGCAGCTGCATGCGGTCATGGTGAATTGCGGCGAAGCCTCCACCCAGAGGGCGTTGACTCGAGCGACGCCCCCACCGTGGTGGCCAGCACCTCGAACATCACGCTCGGCGACTCACCGTCGAAGGTGACGGTGACCGGCTGCTCCTCGAGCGCCGCGTCGACCCGTAAGGTCTGCCCCGTCCACCGGCTCAGGCGTCGCGCTACTTCGCGCAACGGTTCATCGGCAAACACCAACACACCCTGCGGCCAGGCCGTCGCACTCCGTATCGACGCCCGATCGAGCGGCGCGATGAGGCCATCCTTCGCGACCATGCCACCAGTCCCGACACGCAATGTATCTCGACGCGCACCCACGACGACCGCGCCATCGACCACGACGACGAGCACCCCATCGTCCCGTCCTCGCACGACAAAGGACGTGCTCACGTCCTCCACGAGCACGTCGCCCGTTCGCACCTGAAACGCATGTGGGCCGGCCTTTACCGTAAACAACGCATCGCCAACGAGCTCGAGTAGTCGGTGCTCCGAGCCGTATCCGGGTGCACTTCGCAGGGTACTACCGGGAGCCAGTGTGACTTGTGAACCATCAGCGAGCGCCACCGCTCGAGGCGCAGCGCCCGAAGCGGCCGACAGGGCCACGGTGGCGACGTCTGTCCTGTCTGCACGGACGGTAGCGAGGCGCTGCCACATGGCCCCTCCGATGACCGCCACGGCCAACGTCGCGGCCGCTGCCAAGCCCCACCAGCGAATGCCCCCTGGCGCAACGGTGTGCGAAAAACCAACTCGAGCCGACTTTCTTGCCGGCAGTGCGTCTGCCGCTACTCCAACCGATCTGTGGAAGGCCGCATCAACGGCGCGGGCTGCCTGAAACCGCCGCATGGTCTGATCGGTGTCCCACGCGACGCTAGGCATCGCAGCGAGCGGTGCTGCTTCGGTCCATGCGAGCTGGGCCTCTTCAAGAGCGGCCCGACCCTCCGCGGTGGAGAGCAACCAGGCGCGCGCCGGTGAGACAACGGACTCATCGAGTCCACCAGCGACAAGCCGGGTGGCTTCCAGCCAGCGGAGATCGTCTTCCCCCTGCGTCGGTTGAGACATAGGAATTCCAGTGTGCGGAACAAGTCGGGGTGGCGCGTGCTGCGGGTGTCTTGAATGGAAGCAGCGTTCATCTGCCCTCAAGGACACATGCACGTCGTCGTACCCTGACACCCCTTTATAGCTGGCATGTCGAGCCCTGAGCAATCACCAGACCGCATCTGGCCGCAGGACGATGTAGCGCTCACGGACGCGTTCGACAGTGTGGCGCGCGAACTGCACCCACGATTGGCGTCGGCCGTGTACCTGATCGTGCGTGACGCCATGGCAGCGGAAGACATCGTACAGGATGCCTTGCTCGCGACCTGGCGGCAGCGTCGGGCCGTCGACATTCCAGATGGGCTGCCGGCCTATCTGTTTCAAGCGTGTCGCAATCGCGCATTCAACTACGTACGAAATCAGCGTCGACAGCAGCGTACGATAGCGAGTGACTCCGACGTCACCGAGCAGATTGCCGATGCTACACCGAGTGTGGAAAAGAATCTCGCGGCGGCGGAGCTGCAGCGATCACTCTTCGATGCCATTGCCACACTCGCGCCTGGTGCACGCGAGATATTCCTGCTCAGTCGGCAGCGTGGGCTGACGTACAACGAGATTGCCATGATGCTCGACATTTCGGTGAAAACCGTCGAAACGCAGATGAGTCGTGCATTGCGGTCACTGCGACAGCGGCTGAAGGAGTGTCGATCGTGAAGGTGTCAGGGTGCTGCGCACCGTTGGTGTGGAACATCTAGCAGTGGGCGTGAAGGTTTGGTTCAAGCGCCGGTGCTGCGATCTCACATCTTCTCAGGAGCATCACATGTTCGGGTTCTACAAGCGCGGCCGAGCGGTCGTCGCGCCGGTTTGGATACCGGTCGCTGGGTTGGTTCTCGTCACGGCGTGTAGCGATGCCGCGCCCGTGGCGCCTTCGTCGACCGACGTCGGCAGCGGCGTGCTGGCGGCGCAGGCGACGGCAAACGATAGCCTGATCCGATCAACGACCGCGATCGCGCAGAGTGCCGCGCGAGCCGGTGCCCGTGCGGCGATATCGACGGGCGCGTTGGTGTCTCGACTTCCGGCGTCATTGGCGTTGACGTCTGCGCAGCAGGCGCAGTTGAACGCTCTCGAGGCGAAGCACGAAAAGGACATGGCGTCAGATGTTGCGGCCTACGACGCGATTGTCGCTCAGGCACGCTCCGCTCGGCAATCCGGGGCCACTTCGGCAAGCATCGATGCCATCATGGCCACTGGCGCCGAGATTCAGAAGCGTCTCGAAGCCGCCCGCGCCGCCTATTTCGCCGCTATCGAGGCCATCCTGTCGCCTGCGCAGCGCGAGTGGCTCGCCACATGCGCGAACGGTCCCGTGCTTTCACCCGCACAGACACAGCAGATCGCCACGCTCGTTCAGGCTTTCTCATCGGCGATCGCGGCTGATGTGGCCGTCATCGATCAGGCCCTGGCGAAGATCACGGCGCTGCGAAACGGCACGCAGACCAGCAGTGCCATCGAGGCGCAAATCAGCAGCGCTCTCGAGCAAGTCCTGCCGGCGCGTCTCCGCCTGAGCGCCGCACAGCAAAAGCTCGAGGCAGACATCGCGAAGATCGTCGGCAACAACACCTGCGAGGGCTGAGCCCCCTGGCTGGTGTGCTCCCGCGCCCGGATGCGTCCAAGCGCAAGCGGTCGCGGGAGTTGCCGTGCGTTCCGGGCGAATGGAGACTGCGCGATGTGACGCGCCTCGCCGCGGCGCACACAATATCCAGGCACCACACACGGGATTACGCCCATGCCTGTCCCAATATGACCAACCCCGTCTACCGGTTCGAAATTCCCGTCACCGATCTCAATCGCGCGGTTCGGTATTACGAGTTCGTGCTGGGCACGACGCTCGAGAAGCGCACGGTTGACGGATGTGCGATGGCCTTCTTCCCGCGTGCCGATGGACTCCCCGGTGCCAGCGGGGCACTGGCGAAGGGCGACGTGTACGTGCCGATGAAGGCAGGGGCGATCGTGTACTTCGATGTCGACGATATCGATGCGGCGCTCGTCTTGCCTTGATCCAGCCGCGCGAGGCGACCAAGTAGCGCGATGCTTCGAGCTTGACGCCTTCTGTGAGCGTCGTTGCCGAGCATACCATGACCGATGCGGTCATGACGGCGGAGGTCATGCGCACCCCCGAGCGCCATGCCCCTCGTTGAAGCAGTGGGTGGGCAGTGTTTCGGTCAGCCGGACGTGGTGCTTCGTTCGCTGGCGACATTCATTCGGTCGCCATGACTTGGGGGCTGCGAGATCACGAGAAACTCGGCCGGCGACGCACTGTCGTTTCGCACCTCATGCGCCATCCCCGGTGCCACCTCCAAACCCTCGCGCGCGTCAAGGCTATGCAGCACGCCTTCCACCTCGATGAGCAGGCGGCCGGTAAGCACGAAAAAGAACTGGCGGGCGACTGCGTGTCGATGACGCTGCTCCGCGGAACCCGGCGGCATACGCTCCTGAATGACGCTCAGCCCCGGTGCCCGGACGAGGTGCCATCCGTCGGCGCCATCACCCCAGACGTAGTGCTCGGCCGTTGCGGCTGAGATGCTATGCGCGCCTTTCCTCATGAAGGTATTGTCAGTGGTGGGTTCACGAAATCACTTGGTGGTGCCCTGCGACCTGCTCCGAAGGATAGGACCGTTGGTACACACCGAAAGGCATCACGCTCGCTGCTTAGACCGATCGTTTGATTGATGGACGCGCTATTCCACTGTCTGCTGGCTCACAGGCCGAAGAACGCATCACTTGCCTCACCATGACCAACCCCGTCTATCACTTCGAAATTCCCGTCACCAATCTCGATCGCGCGGTGCGCTTTTACGAGGTCGTGCTTGGCACCACCCTCGAGAAGCGCACGGTCGACGGCTACGAGATGGCCTTCTTCCCGCGTGCCGATGGGCTTCCCGGCGCGAGCGGGGCGCTGGCCAAGGGCGATGTCTACGTGCCGTCGAAAACGGGTGCCATCGTCTATTTCGATGTCGTCGACATCGACGCGGCGTTGGCCCGCGCGCGGCTGATCGGCAGCACAGTGCTTTATGACAAGAAAGACATCGGCGAGGCCGGGTTCGTGGCCGAGATCGAGGACAGCGAGGGGAATCGCCTCGCGCTCAGCCAGCCCGCCGGGTAGACCGCCTCTCGCAGTACTCCTTGACGCGGTATGTTAACAGTGTTAACTAAAGTGTATGAGTAACGCAGAGCCGCCAAGCCCTACCCATTCGCGCGCTGATCGCCTCAAAAACCGCTCGGCGGAGCGGCGCGAGGCACAGCGTGGGCGGTTGCGCGACTTGCTGCTCGAAGTGGCCGAAGAGCAGTTGCTCGACAAGGGCTACGAAGCGTTCTCGTTGCGGGAAGTCGCGGAGGCCACGCAGTACACCCCCACCACGATTTACCGGCATTTTCGCGACCGCGATGCCCTGATTGAGGCGGTGCTTCAGAAGTGGTTCCAGCAGTTCGCCCGCGCGCTCGAAGACGCCGACCGCCCCGATGTCGCCCCCCACGAGCGGATGATGTCCTTGGGCGATGCGTACCTGCGATTCGCGCTGGCGAAACCGGAACGCTACCGCGTGATGTTCCTCGACCGGCCGGACATCGGTGTGATGCCGGACCAGAGTGCGCATTTTCGCGACGACCCGGCCTTCGGCGTCCTCATTCGCGCCTGCGAGGCATTGTGTGCGGCCGGTGAGGCCGGCGCACACCAGCCCATGCAAGTGGCCATGATGGTCTGGCTCGGGTTGCACGGCGTGGCGGCGATGGCCGTCGCCTCGAACATTCTCAATCCCCGCGCCGCGCATCAGGTAGGGATGGGGATCGGTCACGCCCTGCTTCGGGGGCTGCGTTCGACTGTCTGATGGTTTTTTCGGGGATTTTGGTTAACACCTCTCTTTTTTATATCTTCTAACACAGGAGCACACATGTTACTGGTTCGCAATGCGTTGTTGATAACGGCCGCGATGGGGCTGCTCACCCATGCCTCACCGCCGTGGCTACACGCACAGGGCGCGCGACCGGCAGCGCCGTCGGCCCTCCCAGCACAGCCCGCCCGCACGGGCACCATTCAAGGCCGAGTCCTCGATCGGGACACCCAGCAGCCTGTCGCCGAAGCGCAGGTCCAGCTGGTGGGCAGCACGGCCGGCGCGCTGTCGGATACCGAAGGGCGATTCACCATCACCGGTGCGCCGGTCGGGACGCAGGTCATTCGCGTCCTCCGCATCGGGTATCGCCCCACCACGGTGAGCGACTTGCTCATCAATCCCGGGCGCCCCACGCAGGTGGAGGTCCAACTCGAAACGGCCACCGCGACGCTGGCGGCCACGCGGGTCGTCGCCGGCAACGCGTCGTTCGTCGCGCCGCGCAACGCACCCTCTTCGCGCATCACGATGAGCTACGAAGAGATTCGCCGAGCGCCCGGCGCTATCGGCGACGTGAGCCGTCTGGTGCAATCCATGCCAGGAGTCCTCACGGGCAACGACACGCGCAATGACATCATTGCCCGCGGCGGAAGCCCCATGGAGAATCTCTTCCTTGTGGACGGACTCGAGGTCCCCAACCTGAACCACTTCGCGGGGCAGGGGAGCACGGGAGGGCCCATCGGTATGCTCAATAACGAGCTGGTGCGCGACGTGGCCTTCTTCGCCGGCGCATTCGGACCGCGCTACGGCAATCGCCTGTCGAGTGTACTCGACATCTCGCTCCGCGAGGGGAACCCTGATGGTCGTCGCACCGAATTCGACATGAGCAACGCCGGGGCGGGCATCGTCACCGAAGGACCGCTCGGCTCACGAGCGAACTACCTCGTCTCGGGTCGGCAGAGCTATCTCGATCTCGTCGCCCCGCTCATCGGCCTGACGGCCGTTCCCTATACCACGAACTTTCAGGCGAAGTTCACATGGCGGCCCGGCGCGCGCGATGTCGTGAAGCTCGTGGGCATCGGTGGCTTCGACCGCATCGACTTTACGAGCACGACCGAGGATACCGACGATCCCGATCCGCCGGGCACCACGCGCTTTCGTGGTGATCGCTGGACCGGCGGCGCGTCGTGGCAACGCCTGCTGGGTGCGCGTGGCGTGGGCACGCTTGTCGCAAGCGCCAGCACCAATGCCAACGACGTGCGCGTACGGGAGGACTTCTTTGGCACTACGCCCGTATTCGTGAATGATGCGCGCGAGAACGAATACACGCTGCGATACGATGCGACGTTCAACGTGCCTGGCCTCGCGGATGTGAATGTAGGGGCAAGCGCCAAGCGCCTCACCATCACCTCCGAGATCTCGTCGCCGTTCGGTGTGAACAATCCGTTCTCGGCGTCCCGTGTCCGCGTCGACACGCTGGCCGCGAATCGCACGGACGGGGTAAACATTGCAGGCGCGTATCTCGAACTCGTGCGTTCCTTCGGTTCCGTCGACGCTGCCGCGAGCGTGCGTGGCGATCGGTTTGCGCAATCGAATGCGTCGCGCCTCGGCCCCCGCGCGGCGATCACGTGGCGCGCGGCGTCCGCCTTCAGTGTCTCCGGTACCTGGGGGCGCTACCATCAGCAGGTTCCCATCGTGTACACCGTGAACGTCCCGGCGAACGCATCGTTGTCGCCGATGCGAGCCGATCACAGTGTGCTGGCTGCGCGGTGGACTCCACGCGACAACGTGTTACTCAGTGTCGAGGCCTTCGACCGTCAGTATCGCGACTATCCCGTGGCGCGCGACTACGCGCAACTCTCGCTCGCGAACACCGGCGATCAGATCGGTGTGCAGGAACTGCTCTTTCCGATGACGAGCGACGGAACGGGGCGTTCGCGCGGGCTCGAATTCTTTGCGCAGCAGAAGTTCACGGGCTCTACCTACGGCCAGGTGAGCTACACCCGCTCACAGGTCGAGCATCGTGCGCGCGACGGACAATGGCGTCCGGGTGGCTACGATGCGCCCAACCTGTTCACCGCCATCCTCGGCGCGAAGCGCGGCACGAAATGGGAGTTTTCCACGCGTGGAAGCTACTCGAGTGGTCGTCCCCTCACCCCGTTGAACGCGATCGCGGCATCGGAGCAGAATCGCCTCGTGTACGACTTGCAGCGGTTCAATGGCGACCGTACGCCGGCGTACGCCCGCCTCGATGTGCGTATCGATCGCCGCTTCCTCGTGCGTGGGTCGTGGCTCTCCACCTACCTCGATCTGCAGAACATCACCAACCGCGACAATCGCTCGGTACAGCAGTGGAACAGCAAGCTCCGCAATGTGGAGTGGCGCGAGCAGATCGCGTTCTTCCCGGTGATCGGGATCAACTGGAAGTTCTGATGTGACGCGCGCGTGCGGTGACCGTGGTCAGACCTGGGGGAGACCTCCAAGGCTGGCAGGCCGGCAACAGCTGGGGCGAACGTTTTCACCGGCGTGGCCGGTGTAGGTCGGCACCTCGACGGCCCTCTCCAAAGCAAGACCACGTGGTAAGTCTCGGCGCAATTCACACCGTAATGCCTCTTGCAGCGAAACCGCACACGCCTCGCTCCCGTAGCAGTGTGCGGTACCTCCTGGTCGCACCGTCATCACTTCAGCCAGTCATGAGCATGCGTGCCCGCATCATCAAATTGTCACTGCTCTGTGTACTCATACTTCCCGAAACTGGAAGAGCGCAAGCGCCAACAGTCATCAACACTGCCCGCGCAGACAGTCTGCTCGATGCCGAACAGTGGGCCCAGGCAATTGCGGAGCTCGACAAGCAGCTTTCGGCAGCGCCGTCACCGGCCCTGTTCTCCATGCGCGCACGCGCACATCGCGAGCAGGGAGATCTCGCGAAATCGCGAAGCGATTACGACGCCGCGCTGAAGCTCGACGAACGGTTTGGCGGCGCCTACGCGGGGCGCGCGGCCACCCGGCTTCGAAGTGGCGATGCGGCCGGTGCACTCGATGATGTCGCGAAAGCCCGACGGGTCGGCCTTGCGGCACCTGCGCTCCTCCTGCTGGAAGGCATGGCCAATGGTCAACGTGATAACGAGTCCGCCGCGATGATGGCCTTCTCGCGCTACGTGGAAGCAGCGCCGGACGATCCGGCCGGTTGGTACTATCGTGGCTACACACATGGACGCGCCGGTCGCCATGGCGATGCCGTGAAGGATCTGACGCGCGCGATTGCCCTGAAGATGGGCGGCGCCGAGGTCTACCGCTATCGCGCCGTGTCGAATCTTGCGCTGGAGCGCATCGGTGAAGCGTGCGCTGACGGCGCCGAGGCCGCCAAGCGGGGCGATGATGAGGCTGCACGGTTGGTGCAGCAGTACTGCAAGGAAGTGAACGAATGACGCGGGTTGCGGTAGTTCTTGCACTCGGTTGGCTGACGCTGTACTCGGCTGCACCAACGCGCGACGCTGGTGCAGCGGCCATCGTACCTGTCCTGCCCGACACCGTGTGGACGAAGCTGTCGACCGTGGCGTATGCAGGGAAGCAGGACGACATCTCGTTCTCTTCGAGCACGCGCGGCTGGTATGTGAACGGGAGTGGCCGCATCTACCGCACCACCAATGCCGGCGAGACGTGGACCGAGCAGGTGCACAAGCCAGGCACCTTCTTTCGTGCCATCGGCGCCGTGAACGATTCGCTCATCTTTGCCGGCAACATCGGCACTGATTACTTCCCCGGTGTGACCGACACGCTGCCGCTCTATCGCTCGCGTGATGGCGGCGCGACGTGGCAACCGGTTACCGGCATCACCGGCCCTTCGGTGAAAGGCATTTGTGCGATCGACGTGCTGCAGTCACAGTTCGTCAACGCCGGCACGTTGTCGCGTCGCACGGTCATTCACGCCGGCGGGCGCGTAGGCGGGCCCGCGTATCTGCTGCGCTCGCTCGACGGCGGCGAAAGCTGGACGTCGCTCGATCTCTCGGCGCATACCGCGATGATTCTCGACGTGAAGTTCTTCAGCGAGAGCGAAGGGCTGATCATGGGCGCGACGAGTACGGACGTGGCGACCTCACGCGCGCTGATCATCCGCACCACTGATGGCGGTCGCAGCTGGCAACGCGTGTACGAGGGGCCGCGCCCCTTCGAGCTCACCTGGAAGGGATCGTTCCCCTCACGACTGGTGGGATACGTCACGGTGCAGAACTACAATCCGGACACGAGTCAGGCGCAGCGTGTGGTGGCCAAGACCACCGATGGCGGCAAGACGTGGCAGGAAATACCCCTCGTACGCAATCACGCGGTGCGGGAGTTCGGCGTAGGGTTTGTCGACGACCGTACCGGCTGGGTGGGAGCCATTACCGGTGGCTACGAAACGAGTGACGGCGGAGCGACCTGGCGCGCTGTCCCGATGGGTCGCGCGGTGAATAAGATTCGTCTGGTGCCCAATGGCAAGGCGGTCGATGCCTACGCCATTGGTGTCGATCTGTTCAAGTTCACCTGGATGCCCTCGAGTACGCCATGAAGAAACTGTTCAACATGCTCGCCGCCAGCGCCTCCGCCATGGCCAGTGGCCCAGACGGCGAGAAGTTCGAAGTCGCAGGGCTCCCCGTACGCTGCGCGCATTGCCGCGGGGAGCTGTTCGTCGAGGGGCGTGCGCTCCTCAACACCGCGGGGATGTCGTTCCTCAATCTCGACTGGGCCAACCGTTCAGCCGCCACGCTGGCGTGTGTCGCGTGCGGACGCATCGAGTGGTTCCTGGCTGATCCAGAGGAACGCGTCTGAGGGGGCGCCGGCACTTGAACGTGTCGTCGCTGATCGACCCGTTCACGTTGACCGGCGCGCGTCAACGCTGATTCACGCTACCGGTCGGTATCGATTGCCAATGCACGTGCGGTGCGCCTCATGCCTTCCCCGTGCCACACATCGGTCATGTCGAGCCGGCGCTGGCTGTGCGTCTTCAGATACTGAGTGTACGCGATCGCGGCCGAGTCGCGATGGCCCGCGTGCACGTACGCCACTGCGAGTTCCGGGAGTCCACACACGCTGCACAGTGGCTCGGCCACCTGCTTCAATTCGAGAATCGCCACTCGCCAGTTGCGTTGAGCCAATGCGATGGCTCCGCGTACGTGATGCTCTTGCGACGCGTGGCGCCAGCGACTCGTCGTGTCCGTTCCGTCGCGGTACGCCTGCAGCATCTCCGTTGCCTTCCCGGGCATCGCCATCGTGGCATACGCGAGGGCGACCTCGAGATACGGACGATCGGGTGCCGGGAGCGACAGCAGTGGTGTGCGTTGCAGTGCGTCGGCGAGCTGTCGACGGGCTCGTGCCGTGTCGCTCCGCAACGCGACGGACGCCATCGCGAGATCGATTTCACCGATGAGAGCCGCATCAGGCGCGCCACGGGCACGGTCGAGGTGTACCGAGCGTCGTCGCGCCGCATCACCTTCGTCGAAGCGTCCCCACGACCAATACGCCTTTGCCAGCAACATCTCGCCGGCGGCGCGCTGGTACACGTTGTCGGCAGACGACGACACCAGTGCGCGCAACTGCGCCTCCGTGCGCTCCCGCTGCCCTTCCGCGTGTGCGAGCATCGCTGTGCGCATGAACAGCCCCGGATGACCCGGAAACGCGATGGCCATGGAATCGAGTGAGCGCCAGGCCCCGTCTACATTGCCGAGTGTATACCGACCGTCGGCAACATTCATCCACGTGAGCGCACGTTTGGGGTCGAGCGCGAGACTGCGTTCGTACGCCTCCACTGCCCGCGCGCGATCGCCGAGATAGTCGTAGATGGTGCCAAGGCTGCCCCACGCACGCGCATCATTGGGATTCAGATCGAGCAGCGCGCGATAGGCAGAGCCGGCGCGCGCGAAGTTGCCGGTGACGGTGCGGTGATACGCGCCGAGCGTGGTCAGACGCTCGGCGAGTGGCAACCGATCGGCGTAACGCGCGGCCAGTGTCAGCATGCGCACGGAGCGACTGCGTCCGTCGACGCCGTTGTCGAAAATCATTCCAAGACGACGATACGCCATCGCGAAGCTGCTGTCGTACGCAATGGCGCTGTCGAGCAGCGCGATTGCCTCCTGTCTGTTGCCGTCGCGATCATAGGCGATCACCGCGCGATCGTACAGCGCCTGTGCCGCTGGCGAGCTGGTGAGCGGCGCAATGTTGGCTGGCTGCTCCGCTCGTGAAGCCGAGCCGCGCCAGAAGAACAGGCCGCACGCCACGGCGACGGTCGCTGTGGCGACGACTCCGAGGCGCCGCGAGAGCCAATTGCTCCAGTTAGAGGCGAGCGGCAATGACGGCGGCGACACATCGACAACGCGAGGCGACGCCACCCGTTCAATCTCCTCGGCGATCGCGGACGCGACGGGAACTGACTGACGCTCCTCATCGGGGTCTGGCTGCCGCGCGGCTTGCCGAGCGGCAATCTCCTGCATCAGCGCGACGACCGTACGATCGGGGCGGGTACCCAGCTCCTGCTCGAGCCGTCGGGATAGCACGGCGTAGTCGTCGAGTGCTCGCTGGTCGGCTTCGGGGGTGCCGGCAGCCGCCAAGGCACGCAAGCGAAAGAGCGCGGCGTGCGGTGATGTCGGCGCGACCGCCAGCCAGCGACTCGCCAGCAGTGCCACGGCATCGAACGCTTCGTCTCGCAGCAGTCGTTCACACTCGGCGCGCGCGGCCGTGCCGAACAGGGCATTGAGCCGACGCTGTTCGTCGTCGATCCAATGACTGAGTCGCGCCGATCCGCCAAGGTGCAGGCCGTCGAGGAAGGGGCCACCGAAACTGGCCACGGCACGTTCCCACTCCTGCGCGCGGACGGCCTCCTGGAATTCGCGGACGTCCACGGCCAACGCCAGATCGTCGGAGAGGGCGACCTCGGTGCGGCGTTGGGCAATGGCGTCAGGCCCGAGTATGCGCCGCAGATGGGAGAGGGCGTCGCTCAGTGAGTGGCGAGCGCGTGTCTCCGTATGCTCACCCCAGAAGAGATCGACGAGCGCATCGCGGCTCCACGCCCGGTTCGACGTGGCCAGGAGGGTAAGGAGCGCCAGCTTGCGTTTGCGCGTGGCCAGATCGCGATGTTCGACCCCGGTCGGGTCAAGCAGTGTGAGTCGACCGAGGGTGATCAGGCGATGAGGGGCGGCGGGCATGCCTGAACGCTACGCCGCAGAACTGCGGGGAGGAAGTCATGGACACTCCTCGCGCGGACCAGGTGGCCAAGTGCAATAGCCGTAACGTGTTGACATGTTGAGGACGGAACGAAGTGCAACACTAGCTTGGCCTACGATCCACCGCCTGTCATGCGGTGTCTGTCCCCTTCGTCTTCCGAGGCTGTCATGCGTTTGTCGTTCGGTTCTGCGTCACTCCTGAGCGGTATCCTGGCGTTGTCCGTCTCCACGTTCCGCCCGGTTCTGGCGCAGGGAGCTCCCCTCACCGTGCCCGATCCCATCAACGTGGGCGACAAGCTCGATGTGCGGGGCGAGGACGAGCTGCGCGGTCCGCGCACGATCCTTATCCCCACCGTACTGCTGCGGTTGGCGCTCAAGGGCTCGCTGACGGTGGTGAACAGTGGTCGCTTCTATCAGACCGATGGCAAAACCGTTCGGGCGAAGGGGAAGTACATGGTGGCCGGTCTCGACAAGGCCTACGTGCAGGGGTTGGCGAAGGAACTGCAGGACGACCTCGCGGCCCGTCTGCGAGCTGCAGGACACACCGTACTTCTCTACGATGATGTGAAGGGCGATGCGGAAGTCATGAAGATGGGTCGCTACAAGCCCGAAGAGGGGTACGGCGTTCCCGTCGACTCGCCGCGTGGCACCAACAACAGCTACCTGTTGGCCACGCCGACCGATGATCAGGCCATCGATCCGCCATTCCAGGGGTACGGCTGGGGCTTTCGCAAAGTGGCCAAGGACCGCGACGCCATTGTGCTGGTGCCGGAGTATCGCGTGGATGCGCCGCTGCTGGGCGGCAGCAAGCGGCATGGCGTGACGTCGCGCGGGGCCAGCGTGAGCATCTCGGCCGACATGCAATTCTACGCGTCTATGCCCTTCTTTACCCCCAAGGGGAAATGGGGGTCGGTGATGACGAAGGCCTCGCTCGAGGATGTGGCAACGGAGGACGTGGGGCAGATTGGCGAGGCGACGGACGACTCGCCGAAGGTCGCCAACGCCATCGCGGCAGGCTTGTCAGCGCTCGGGTCGCTTGGTGCGGACATGCAGACCAAGTCGGGGACGTGGGGCATGAAGCTCGACAAGGAGAAATACACGGCGGCGGTGCTGCGCGGCGGTGCGTCGGTGAACATGGGCTTTGCGCAGATCGCACGCGACGGCAAGAAGTAGCGAAGCGTGGTGCCGGGTCGGACGGTGTATCGAGCCGCCAACGTATCACGCAGCGGGACCAGCCCTGCCCAAGCCTTCTGGCGCACGATAGCTTGGCCGCATGTCCCAACATGATGCGCTCACTGACACCATGCCGTGGCTCGCCGGTGCCGTGCTGCACGACAAGTACCGCATAGGGCGACGGCTCGGCGAAGGAGGCATGGGGGCGGTGTACCTCGCCGACCATGTGGGCATCGGGCGCACGGTCGCGCTCAAGGTGGTGCACCCCGAGCTGCTGGCCGACGCCACGGCCGCCGAACGATTCGTGCGCGAGGCGCGCGCCGCCGGCGGCATTCAGCATCGTCACGTGGTGAACGTCACGGACTTTGGGGTCGACCAGGTGGCCGGTCACGACGTGGCCTATCTGGTCATGGAGCAGCTGCACGGCGGAACTCTCGAGGATGTCCTCGAAACGCGCAAGCGACTGCCGCTGATGCAGGTGGTGGATATCGTCGAGCAGGTCGCCGCGGCCCTGGCGGCGGCACACGCGCGTGGTGTGGTGCACCGCGATCTCAAGCCGGCCAACATCTGGCTCACGCCGGACGCACGTAGCGGGTTTCATGTGACGCTGCTCGACTTCGGCATTGCCAAGTTGCGCGACGACACATTCGCGCGACGGGAGCCGGATGCCGCCTTGCCGGTCGAAAGCGAGGGCGCGACGAACCGTGCGACGTCGGGGACCGCAACACAGGTTGGCGAATCGATTGGCACGCCCGCGTACATGTCACCCGAGCAGTGTGTTGGTGACAACGTCGATCTGCGCAGCGACGTGTACAGCCTCGGCGTCGTGGTATACCAGATGCTCGCGGGGGCGCTGCCATTCCGCGGGGATACGCGTGCGCTGCTGCGGCAGCACTTCGTGGCGGAGATTCCACCACTCCCTGTAGATGCCGGCGTCCCCGCCGAGGTGGAAGCGGTGCTGCGGCGCGCGCTGGCCAAGGAGCCGGAGACGCGCTTTCAATCGGCGCCGTCATTTGCCGCCGCGATGCGCGCGCACGCGTCGGGATTTGGGGAAAGCATGCGGCGGGCGCTGGGCGTCTTCGCTGAGCGCATGCCGGAGTTGTCGATGTTGGGCGTGTGCTTTGCCCTGCCGGGAGTGGCCGCTGCGGCGATTGGCGCGGCGGTCGTGCTGCTGCCGTGGTACGCGCAGCCGGCGCTCTGGATGTTCGTGTTGCTGGTTCCCATGCTGCTGGCCACGCCGCTCGCCATGGCGAGCATCGCCACCATCTTTGGTGATCTGCGCGAGCGGCCGTTCGTGACGATCCAGTGGCGCAACGTTGCGCGCGCGGTGGTCGGGCCGACTGGCGGTGCACTCGACGGCGTGGCGTTGTATATCGCGTGGCTGCGTACCGCCCTCACGCGGTATCTCTCGGTGGGGCGCACCGCCAAGGGTAACGCCGTCAAGAACATGTTGGCGTATGTCGACGTGTATCGACATGGTGGTGACGCGACGCCGCCGGAACGTCTTGCCGAGATGGAGCGGGTACTCCCGACGCGCGCGTTTGCCACGATGGCGATTGCGCAGTTCGGTGCAATCTTTCTGTTCCCGCTGGTGGCGGTCTTCGCAACCATGGGCGTGCTGTCGGTGCTGTCGTTCTCGCCCACCCGCTTCGGTCCGCTGTTGGCTGTTGTCGGCGTGCTCGCGTTCTCCGTCGCGCTCTTCCTGCAGGTGTTCATCGCGCTGGTCGATGTCATGCTGTACGACCTCGCGTATGACATGACGGAGGCGTAGCAGTTCGTTGCCGCAGGGATGGGGGAACTGATCGCGCGATCCGGTGATTCGCGAGGTCGCCCTCTGGCGACGACGGGTAACACCAGTAAGTTCGGGGTGTTCGCCCCCGCCACTCCAGACATGAGGAAGTCGCCCATGGCCGAAGCGAAGACGCGCCCCACCACCGCCTCGGTGGAGAAATACCTTGCCGCGCTGACGCCCGCCGAACGTCGCGCGGACTGTGAGGCCATCGCACGCATGTGTGAGAAGGCGACGAAGGCCAAGCCTGTGCTCTGGGGTGACGCGATCGTCGGCTTCGGCAGTGCCCCCATCAAGTACGCCGATGGGTCGACCATGGACTGGCCGCTCATGGCGTTCTCACCACGCGCGCAGAGTATCGTGCTGTACAGCCTGAGAAGCGCGGACAAGTTCGACGAACGGCTTGCCGCCATTGCACCCGCAAAGCTCAAGGGGGGCTGCGTGCACATCAAGCGACTCGCCGATATCGACCAGAAGGCGCTGGAGGCGCTGATCACGGCGGCGGTCAAGGGACACGGGAAAGCCTCCAAGTGATAGACGGTGCATCTTGTTGACACGCGGAATTCGCGCCGCTGCCTTCGTGTCCGTTACGCGCAGCGCCGAATTACGCTTGCTCGCGGTTAGCTCTGCACTCATTGCCGGCGCGCCGGCCATGTCAGCGCAGGCACCGCAGGCGGAGCCCGGCGCGTTCCTCGTCGGGAACTATCAGGGGACCATTGCCTCGTCGCCGACGCCTCGACGCATCATCGTGCGCGTGTTCGAGGGGCCGGATCATCGCATGGCCGCGTACCTGGTGCAGCTCGATCAGGGCGGGATGGACGACCGACAGATTGCCGACACCGTGCAGTTGCTGAGCAGCGGACTTCGCGCGGTATTCAGTGGGCGTACGCTCTACGAGGTGCGCACTAACGCCGACGGCGTCACCATGACCGGCAGCTCGCGCTCAGGAACCACGACGCTTCCGTTCACACTGAGACGCAACAACACCGAGACCGAGTATCGCGCAGTCAATGCGCCCACGGTACGATTCGTCACCGTCGCGAAGGACGTGCAGATCGAGGTGCTCGACTGGGGCGGGACCGGTCGTCCACTCGTGCTGCTTCCCGGACTCGGCTCCAGCGCGCACGTGTTCAACACGTTCGCCCCCAAGCTCGCGCAGCGGTATCGCGTGCTCGGCATTTCGCGCCGCGGCTACGGCGCGTCGACCATTGCGTCGACGGGATATCGCACGGATAGTCTCGCCAACGATGTCCTCGCCGTGCTCGATTCGCTCAAGCTCACCAAGCCCGTGTTGGCCGGCTGGTCGTTCGGCGGCGCAGAGATGAGCTCCATCGCGGCGCGCGCTCCGGAGCGCGTGTCGGGGCTCGTGTATCTCGACGCGGGATACGTGTATGCGTTTCAGGATACCCGGCGTGGCGATCTGTTCGTGAGTGCTGCCGAGGTGCGACGTCAACTCGAGACCATCAGTCTGGCGTCGAGTGCATCGCCCGCCGAACAGATTGCGGTGCTTCGCGGGTTGCGCGAGCGCACGCTGCCGGATCTCCAACGCGATGTGCCGATCTCGCTCGCCGCGTTGACGGCGTCTCCGCCAACGCCACCACCGTCCCGAGCCTGGGAAGCGGTCCCGACGTACATCTTCAACGGCATGCAGAAGCACACCCGCATCCCGGTGCCGGTGCTGGCGATCTATGCGTATCCCCACCTGATTCCGCCAACCGTGGATTCCCTCACCCGAGCCGGCATGCTGGACGCCGACAAGACGACCGAAGTGCAGGCGCGCGCCTTCGGGCGCGACGTGCCGACGGCCAGAGTGGTGCTCATCCCCAACGCGAATCACGCGGTGTTCATGTCGCACGAAGCCGATGTGCTGCGCGAGATGCATGCGTTCATCGAGAAGTTGCCGAACCTCAAGCAGAACCAGTAGCATGCCGCGCCTCCCGTTGCTCTCACTCATTGCTGTCACCGCGCTAAGCGGATGTCGCGAGCGCGCGCCGTCGCCGTCGCCCGCGGAAAACGCGCTGCCCATCACCGTACGTGCCGGCAACATGAGCGCGCCCGACTCGGCGGCATCGGGCTGGACGCGTGTCCACGTGGACGATGGCGCTGAGAAGCACATTGTCGTGCTCTTTCGCTTGCCCGCGGAAAGCACGCCGGACGATGTCGCCGCGTTTGTTGCGGCGCTCGACACCGCACCAGCGACACCGGCGCCGGCCGTCGCCATTGGTGGCCCTGAAGTCGGCGCTCGCAGCGACGTCATTGTCCGGCTTGCCGGTGGGGTGTACGTGCTGGCTTGTGTGCGGCGGGGAGATGACGGGCACCGCCACGCAAGCGCCGGTGAGTCTGCCGTAGTCCATGTGCGAGGGACCGCGGTGGCGGACACTACTCCCGCGCCAAAGCATACACAGACAGTTCGCCTGATGGACTTTGCCTATGCCGGCGACGAACAGTGGGCAGCAGGCCAACAACTGTTGCGCATTGAGAATACCGGCGCGCAGGATCATCAGCTGCGACTCGCGCGTTTACGCGATGGCGCGACGATGGCGCAGTGGATGGAAGCGGAGAACCCCGACAGTGTGGCCACGACCGTGGCCGGGATGGCGCGGATCGGCGCCGGCGAGATCGCCTACTTGCCCGTCGATTTGACCATCGGGAGGTATGTGGTGTATTGCCTCATTGCCGACCCGGCGCGTAAGCTTCCACATATTGAACTGGGGATGCTGCGCGCCATCGACGTACGCTAGTGCCCGTGACACTAGACGTTCACCCGACAATCAGGAATTGACCAGATGACTTCACGCCATTGGCCTCTCGCCATCGGAATACTGTTCGCCAGCGCCGCGAGCACCGCGCAGGCACAGACCATTCCGCTCACGCGTCAGGCACCGCCCTCGTCTGCGCTGTTCATGCGCAGGTTGCCGCTCGAGCAGTACGCCGGTTCGCTCTCCGTGGCCACGCCGCCGGGGCAGCTGCGTCGCTCCGTCCTCATCGACTCGGTGACGCTGCGGGCAATGGTGGCCGCAGTACCCAATCAGGATACCGTGAGTTCCGTGACCGCGGATGAGATCACCACGACGTGCAACATGCCCGTGTTCGTGCGCGACTCAGCGGCGGTGCCACCCATGCCGGTTATGCGCAGCAATGCCACGGCGAATGAGGCCGGACGTATACGGGGCTGCCGAAATCCGCTCAACGGTTCGCGCTGAGTATCACGCGACGAGCCGCTGACTCCGCCGCGGTCACTGCTCCGGCGAGGTATCCGGGTTCGCTGGTACTTGTTTCACTCCCGCCGAGTATCAGGCGGTCCGCCCACTCGCCAGTAACCCACGGCGCTGGGTCGGGCATTGGATGTCCGCCCGGGACACGGTCCTCGCCGGTCGCGGTGCAGTCGTCTGCGGCCCAGTCCTTGAGTAGCGTCGCGCGTGGCTTACCGGCCTCCGGGCCGAACAGGCGAATGAGCTGCGCCATGCATGCGTTGGTGAGCGCGGCGTCCCCCATGGCCGCACGCTGAGCGGCACCAACGCCAACAAACCCGAAGAGCGCCGCCTGACCAGACGCCGTGGTAGCGTCGTGAATTTCCGGCATGGGCCCCACCATGCTTTGCGCGGTGCCACTCAATCCCGCGTCAGCCCAGAATGCTCGCTCGTATAGCGCGAAAAACTTGGCGTGCGGCGCCATCCACGTGGGCGTGCTGCTCCATTTGCTGCGCGCGACTTCATCGATCGCCGGCGAGAAGGTGACCGCATGCGCCAGCAAGCGTGGCGGCAGAGCGGCCACCACATGCGACGCGCGCATGGTGATCGCGTCGCCGTTGCGTACAACGTGCACGGCTACGCCATCGGCCTCGAGTGCCAGCTGCGTCACTCGGCTGTTGAGCTGGATGCAATCGGCCGGCAACGCGTCGGCGATGGCGTGTACGAGCGCCGCGGTTCCGCCCGCCAGACGAAAACTGCGCGCCTCCTGCGGATAGCTCTGAAATCGCTGCGGTCCTTCACGCGACATCCGCTCGAAGAGTACGTCGCCATCGCTCGCCTGCGGAAATACGTCGAGCCCCAGCTCCTGTACCAGCTCTGCCATGACTGGCTGCGCCTGTGGCCAGAACCACGAAGGGCCGAGGTCGAATCCGTCAGCGCTTGGTGTGCCGTGCGCATCGACGGACAGAATGCGCCCGCCAATGCGGTCGCGTACTTCGAGCACGACACACGGTATGTTGGCGGCGTGCAGCAAGCGCGCGGTGTATAGACCGGCGAGGCCGGCGCCGATGATGACGATGGGGCGAGGAGCCGAGGTCACGGAAGAGAGTTGCAGTCAGCGGGTGGAGATCGCTCCTAAGAGATTACATTTTAACGACCTCTTCCACCTGTCGCTTTCATCGCCGCGTGACTCTTCTCTCCTGCTCCAATATCGGTATCTCCTTCGGGGCCACCGAACTGCTCAAGAACATCACCTTCACCGTTGCCGAGGGCGAACGGTGGGGGATTATTGGGCGCAACGGCGCCGGCAAGTCGTCGATCTTCAGCGTCATTACCGGAGACCGGCAGCCCAACGTGGGGGCCGTGGCGCGCAAGCCGGGCATGCGCCACGCGTTGCTCGATCAGCATCGCGCTTTCGAAGGGGCGACCACGGTGTGGCAGGCTGGCGCGGCGGCGTGGCGCGAGGTGATCGCGCTGGAGCAGAGCATCGCCGACCAGGCGATGAAGCTGGGTGAGCTTGGCGACAAGGTCACCGACGAGATGCTCGAGAAGTTCGGGCACGATCAGGAGCGCTTTGCCGACATGGGCGGATACGAGTATCACGCCCGTGTGGATGCCGTGTTGCAGGGTCTTGGTTTCGACGCCGAAGAGTCGAAGACGCGACTCGTGTCGACGCTGTCGGGTGGTGAACGCGGACGCGTGGGGCTCGCGGCGCAGCTCATTGCGCCTGCCGACTTGCTCATGCTCGACGAACCCACCAACCACCTCGATCTCGACACCATTTCGTGGTTGCAGGAGTGGCTCAAGGATGCCGGTGAGACCGTGCTGGTAGTCTCACACGATCGTGCGTTCCTCGATGCCATCTGCACGCACATTCTGCACATCGAGGCCAAGTCGAGCGAGTGGTACAAGGGGAACTACAGCCAGTTCGTCCCGCAGCGTGCCGAACGACGGCTCACGCGTGAACGCGAGTTGGAGAAGCAGCGCGCATACGTGAAGAAGGAAGAGGAATACATCAAGCGGAACATCGCCGGCGTGAATTCCTTCCAGGCCAAGGGCAAGCGCAAGCGGCTCGAGCGGTTGCCGCGCCTTGCGCCGCCGCCCGGCGATCCGGCCGCGATGTCACTCGAGTTCAAGGTGGGCGACCGCGGCGGCGATCAGGTGGTGGCCATCAAGGATCTCCGTGTGGAGGTGCCCGGCCGCGTACTCGTCGATGACTTTACGGCGACCTTGCGGCGCAACGATTTCGTGGCACTCGTAGGCCCCAACGGCGCCGGCAAGTCGTCGTTCATTTCCACGATGCTCGGTGATCGTGAACCGGCGAGCGGGAGCACCAAGGTCGGCAGTTCCATTACCCCTGCGTACTTCCGTCAGGATTTGAGTGACCTGCCGCTGAACATGGCGATGTTCGACGCCATTCAGGCGCAGCGGCCGCTCTGGAATCGCGGACAGGTGCAGAACCATTTGGGCGCGTTCGGCTTCAGCGGTGAAGAAGTCTTCCGCGAAATCCGCACGCTCAGCGGTGGCGAGCGCGCGCGCATGGCGCTGGCGCTCATGACTCTATCCGGTGCCAACCTGCTGGTGCTCGACGAACCCACCAATCACCTCGACGTCGAAAACATCGAAGTGCTCGAAGATGCGCTCGACGAGTACGAAGGTACGGTGCTCATCGTCAGCCACGATCGCGCGTTCCTGCGTCAGGTCGCGACGCGCGTGTGGTGGTTCAACGGCACGCGGCTTATGGACTTCGACGGGCCGTTCGAAGAGTGGGAAGCAGACCAGGCACGACGCGCCGCGAAGTAGTCTTCGCGGCGCGCGTACCGGCCGTGCAGTGACGAAACGATGTGAACCGGCGACGCTCAGCCCATTGGCGTCGCTGCCGCTGCCATCAGCGCCGCGGACGCCGACGCGAGTGGAAGCCAGATCTCGAATCGTGTGCCGCTCCCCGGCGTCGAATCGACGATCATGTCGCCACCGGCGCGTGCCACGATCCCCATGACGGTGGACAGTCCAAGCCCGGTGCCGCGCTCCTGGGACTTCGTACTGAAGAACGGCTCGAAGATGTTGGGGAGAATGTCGGCGGGAATGCCGCTGCCGGTGTCCTCCACGCCGATGCAAATCCACGCCTCAGGCGGCGGAGCGTCTCCGGTTCGTGTTGCGGCCGTGCGCGAAGCCAGCACACCCATAGGAGCCTCGTGCCGAACGGTCGACGACACGGATATGCGTCCCCCAGCCTCGCACGCATCGCGGGCGTTGACGACGAGGTTGAGCATCACCTGATCGAACTGCGAGCGATCCATTTGCACCCGCGCGCTGTCCGCATCGAGCGCGATGCGGAGCTCGACGCCTTTGGCGAGGCGCGTCAGCATCGTGCGCAGCTCGCCGAGCTGCACGTCTGCCCCAAACGTTTCGGTGCGAGCCGGTTGCTGGCGAGCAAAGGTGAGGAGCTGCCGTACGAGTGACCGCCCGCGGTTTGCGGCAGCGCTGATTTCGTCGATCTCCGTCAACTGCCCTGCGGTCAGCGCGTCCTCGCGCAGGTTCTCCGCCGTTGCCATGACCACGGCCAGCACGTTGTTGAAGTCGTGCGCCACACCACCGGCCAGGCGTCCAAGCGACTCGAGGCGTTGTCCCTGCTGCAGCAAACGTTCCGCGCGCTGCAGTTCATCGCTTTGTCTTCGGACAATCGCTTCTTCTTCGGCAGCCATGGCGATGAGTGACGCCGCGCCGAGGGCGATGAATCCGAGCAGATTGAAAAGAATGGCCGAAGCCACCGCCCACGTGGGCAGATCGGGCATGCCGGCGCGCAGCCCCAGCGCCAGTTCGAGAACGCCACGGACCGCAAGCGCGGTGAAACCGCCCGCCAGCAACAGCATGGACAAGCGATTGCGGGATGATACCCGCTGTTGTTGCCAGGCGAAGCCGGCCGGAACAGCAAAGACGACCGCGTGCAACGCCCTGCTCCAGATAACCGGTACCAAGCGGACGTCGGGCACCCAGCGCAGCGCGGCCCAGATTCCGACCCCGTGGAGCACGCACACACCGAGGCCCCAGAGCATCGCCGTGCGCGCGACTGGCGCTTCGGCGGTGTCGTCAGCGAGGTGTCGCATCGTCGCGCGTGCGAACGGCACCGCCGCGGCGTGGAGCGCGACCACCAGTGTCGTGAGCGACAGAGAGAGGATGCGGTCACGCCAGATGGCGCCGCTCCACGACGAAAACACATTGAGCGCCGCCGCGCTCGCAAAGAGCCCCCAATAGGCGCTCAGCGCCCGCATCGCCGGCCGTCGTTGCGTCAGCCACACGCCGGCGACGGCGATGGCAAACGCAAACACCACGGCGGTCAGGACGAGCGTCGCGCCGAGGTTGATCTGATCGAACTACGTGAGGTCGATGAAGCGGACGGACGGCATCAGGGTGTGCTCAGTCTCCCGGCAAGGAATCCGACGACCAACGTAGCGAGCGCTACCGCAATGAGTATCGGTGTCGAATGCCCGTGGCGGAATGATGAAATCCCAGACATGTCATCGGCCGGCCCCGTGCCGGTGGTCACCGCGTCTGCCGGCCGCTGTAGCGCTGCCACAAACTCGTCGACGGTGCTGAACCGGTCGGCAGGGTTGCGCGCCAACGCCTTCGCGATGGCAGCCGCGATGTGTGCCGGTACCAGTGGGCGCACACTCGCAATTGAACGCGCTTCCGTCGTGATGACGCGAGACATGACCGACTGCGGTGTGGGACCGGTGTGCGGCGCCTCACCCGCGAGCATCTCGAACAGAAGCGTGCCAAGCGCGTAGATGTCGACACGCGCGTCCACCTGCTTCTCTCCACTCGCCTGCTCGGGGCTCATGTACTGCGGTGTCCCCATCGCCACGCCCGTCTGCGTCATGCGCGCGCCACCGGCATTGCGCAGCGCGAGGGCGATACCGAAATCGAGCACGATGGGCTGCCCGTGTTGCAGTATCACGTTCTCAGGCTTGAGATCGCGATGAATGATGTCGCGCGCGTGCGCATACGCGAGTGCTTGCGCAATACCGGCCGCAATGCGCACGGCGTCGTTCACCGGCAACTGTCCGCTGCGCGCGATGTAGGCGCGCAGGGTCTCGCCGTCGAGCAGGGGCATCACGTAGTACAGCAATCCGCCCACCTCTCCGCTGTCGATAAGCGTGAGCAGGTTGGGGTGCTGCATCGTCGCGGTGACCTTGATCTCCGTCAGAAAGCGCTCGGCTCCCAGCACCGCCCCGAGTTCGGGGTTGAGCACTTTGAGCGCGACCGCGCGATCGTGCTTGAGATCGAGTGCGCGATATACGGTGGCCATGCCGCCCTTGCCGAGGTGTTCCTCGATGAGGTAACGGCCAGCGAGGGCGGTGCCGAGTTCGGCGGTGTAGCTACGGGGCATGACGTGGCGAATCAGTGTTCATGGCTTCACCCGTCGAGCCGCGTCGTCGAGCCAGTTGAGCACAATGTTGACCTGTCGCCGATAGCGATCAGGCGTTTCCCGCAGCATGAGGAACGTTTCGCCATCGCGCGAGACATCCCAGCTTCGGGAACTGATGATCGACGCATCCGATGCGAACGGACCGAAGAACAGAAGCGTGGGGGTGCCGGCCTTGCCCGCATTGGGATCGAAGGGGACCGCAAAGACGGAATCTCCCACACGGTAGACAATTTCGCGGCCACCGCGGGTGAAGAGCGGTTCGTCGCCTTGTGCACCGGACACACGCACGCGGCCACGCGTGGGGTCGGGAAACGATTGGGCATACACACTGCGCTTGTCCTGTTCGTAATCGACCACCGCAAGCCACCGATTGTCGGGAGACAGGTCGGGGCGGCCAATGGTGCGCCCGCCATCGGGGTACACGCCTTCGCTGGCAGAGGAGTCGAGGCGAATGACACCAACTCGTACGCCCTTCACCAGCGATTGCATATAGACCACGGTCTTTCCGTCGGCGCTGACCCGTGGGGCATCGTGGTCGATCGGTCCGTTGAGCAGCGTCTTCGGTGAGCTCGATCCATCGGCCGAAATCGTGGTGAGCGCGTAATACTTGTCTTCCGAGGTGTACACGAGTGAGCGGCCGTCCGGGAGCCACGACGGCCCCCAGTCGTGGCGGGGGGAGTTGGTAATCTTGGTGCCATTCGAAGCCCCGACAGGGAAGACCCAGATGTCACCAGTCACTTCCCCCGGCAACGTCACATTGAGCGCCACCCGTTGCTTGTCGGGCGAAAGCGCGGGGTTTTCGTACTGACCAATCGTTGGTAGCGCCGGATCGCCACGGCCACTGCGGTCGAGCAGCACCGGGACACTGGAAATCATGCTCGACTTGCTGCTGAGGTACGTCAGCGTCCCGTTCTCGGCGATGGCGTACGATGCCGACGCCGAGCCTGCCGATGTCGCGATATCATCGACGAGTCCGACGGGCTTGCCGGTGACTTCGAGTCGATCGGCGTCGAACGGCACGCCAAACAGCGTGCGGGCTCGCACAAAAAAGAGCAGCTTGTGTCGTGCCGAGTAGTGTGCACCGGTCGCCGATTCCACGAGACGCTTTCGGGTACCACTCTTGCGCGACACGACCCAGAGAGAGGCGTTGCTGCCGTAATTGGTGAACAGCACATGATCACCATCTGGCAGCAGGTGTGGCCACCAATGTCCCAGTTCACCGGCCGCGGTGTCGGGTGTCGTCAGCGTCTTCGGAGTCCCGCCGTTGATGGAAACCTCCATCAATCCGCTCTGGAACGACGGCGTGTAGATGATCGTATCGGTCGGCGCCCACACACCGTTGCCCCAACTCGCATCGACGATGGCTTCCGGTGGTGCGCTCCCGTCGAGCGGCAGCTTGGTCAGCTTTCCTGATCTTTCCGCGATAATCCATCGACCGTCCGGAGACACGAAGCCGCCGCTGGTGGCACCGGACGTGCCCTTCACCCGCGCGAACTCTCCAGCACCAAGGGTCTTCGTAAAGATCGACTGACCGGCGCTGTCGACGCCTTGCATGACCAGCGTGCGTCCGTCGCGGCTGATGGAAAGAATGCCCTCGCCCGATATCGCCACGCCTACCGGCAACGTGATTTCATAGGCGTACGGCTCGCCGGCGCTCGAGGCAGACGGACGCAGCAAGACCCAGGCGAGTGCTGCGCCAAGCAGCGCGGTGACGCCCCACGCGATCGGTGCCGACTGACGCCGCGCCTTGGATGTACGCGCAGGCTGGCCCTCACCAACACTGCCGGTGTTGACGGCGGCCGTCACGAGTCCATCAGCAAACGCTTTCGCCGTCGCGGGTCGGTCGGCCGGCAGTTTGGCGAGCGCTGCCAACGTGGTCGCCTCGACATGCACCGGCACCGTACTGCGCACCGTACGCAGCGGCTCCGGCTGCGACGCGATCACTTTGGAGACAATCGCCTGCACGCTGCCGCCTGTGAACGGCGCTTCGCCCGTCAGCATTTCGTACGTCACGGCGCCGAGCGCATAAATGTCGCTGCGCGCGTCGATGGTCTTTTCACCCATCGCCTGCTCGGGGCTCATGTACTGCGGCGTGCCGAGCGAGAGCCCCGTCTGCGTCATGCGCTGACCGCTGGCACTCTGCACCGCGAGCGCGATGCCGAAATCGGCCACGAGTGCGTGTCCGTCCTGCAGCAGGATGTTCTCCGGCTTCACGTCCCGGTGTACGATGCCGAGTCCGTGCGCGGCGTGTAGCGCGTCAGCCACTTCGCGTGCGATGAGCAGCGCATCGGGAATGGGCAGTTGCCGCTCCCGCTCGAGGCGCGCCCGTAGTGTTTCGCCGCGAACGTACGGCATGACGTAGTACAACAACCCGTTCGCCGCGCCGCTGTCGAGCAGCGGCAGAATGTGCGGGTGCTGCAGTTTCGCGGTGGTCTTGATCTCGGTGAGAAAACGCTCGGCTCCCAAGGCGGCGCCGAGATCCGGGTGCAGCACCTTGATGGCGACGTCGCGCTCGTGTTTGAGATCGTGCGCGAGATAGACCGTGGCCATGCCGCCGGCACCGAGCTCACGCTCGACGCGGTATCGCTGGGCCAGTCCGGCAATGAGAGATTCGGGAATGGGCATCAGAGGGGAAACTCACTCTTTCGGCGCCATTCCGCACGAGTTTGCCGGGGCTCAGCCGGATGCCGACATGTGGAACGCCCCGGTCTCAGTGCGCTGCCAGCACTGCCTCGAGCTTGTCGAACGACCCGGTCCACCCCTGCGTCATGCCGCCGCGCTCCTGTACGAACGCCGCGATCTCCTCGGGCGTCGCGGCACCGAACACCGACCAACGCACCGTCACGCGCGTGGTGCTCGGCCCTTCGGCCGTGAGCAGCACCGTCGTATGCATCTTCTCCGGCCACACCGGCGCGCCGGGGTGCCGAGAGATGTTCTCGTGTTCATCCGCAAAGTTCTGCACGTACTCGACGCGATGCGGTCGCTCGAGGCGCAGATACTTCACGTGGCCGTACATCGTGAATGCGCCGTTCCCCATGGCGTAAAACGCATCGCCGCCCTCGACGAGGTTGACGCGACGGAACTCCATCGTGAAGCCCGCGGGCGGCAGCCACTTCGCAAAGTGCTCGGGCTTCGTCCACATGTCGTACATCGTGTCGATGGGCGCGTCGAAGCTGCGGTTGATGATGAAGACCTCAGCGTTGGACGTCTGCTTCTCGAGATACTCGCCGAGGCGGTCCCAGGTCGCGTTGCCGCCGGCCGCCTTGATGAAGCCGCGCGTCTGCTGTGCGGCTTCGGGGGTGGGCAGGGTCATCGTCATGACGAGCTCGGTCTGTCCGTGCAGCTCGCGAAAGGTGGCGGTGACGTGAAACATGGGCGCGCTGTCGGCAGAGGACGCGCCGTGGTCGTACACCAGCCGCTGCTCCGGGACGACTTCGTGATAGCGCGTGAAGTTGGGCCAGTCTTTCCCGTCGGGGCCGTGCATGGTGTAGTCCCAGAAGCCACCGGGGCGCAGCTCTTTGCTGTGCGTCGTGATTGAGAAGCCACGAGGGCCCCACCATTGAGACACTTTCGCGTCATCGGTCCATGCATTCCAGACGAGCGCCACCGGCGCGTCGTACAGGCGGGTAATGCGAATTTCGCGCGCGCTGTTATCGGTGGTCATCGTACGGGGGCGGTGGAGTGGTGGGTGCGTCGGTGCGGGTGGACTCACCGACCGGGGGGGTGACCGTCTTGAGGTACTCGCCAAGCCGATCCAGGCTGGCTTCCATGAACACGCGGTACTCGTCCATCCACTCCGCCGCGTCCTTGAGCGGGGCCGCGTTGAGTGTGCAGGGGCGCCACTGCGCCTCCCGCCCCTTGGTGACGAGGCCGGCCCGCTCGAGCACCTTGAGATGCTTGGTCACCCCGGGCAGCGTCATCTGCCCCAGAAAGGGCTCGGCGAGCTGCGAAACGCTCGCCTCCCCTAGCCGGAGACGCGCCAAGATGGCCCGTCTGGTGGGGTCGGCGAGCGCCGAAAAGGTCTGGCTAAGGGTGTCCGGCATGGCGTACCATATAGTTAATTAGCTGATAAGTATAATACTAATCAGCTAATTAACTGCAAGCCCGCCGTCGCGCGTTATGCCGTGTACTGCACCCGCTTGCCCAGTGGGGCGAGGCTCACGCCGGCCAGACGGAAGTGCGCCAGGCCGAACGGAATGCCAATGATGGTCACGCAGAGCGCCACACCCGCGCAGACATGCGCGATGGCCAGCCAGAGCCCGGCGAACACAAACCAGAGCACGTTGGCAATGCCGGTGCCGGGAATGATCTGCTCCCCCACCGAGCGCGCGTCGACGAGCACCTTGCCGAACGGAAACGCGGCAAAGCTCGAGATGCGGAACGCGGCGTACGACCACGGCAACCCCACTACCGTGATGGCCAGCAGGACACCGGAGAACACCCACGCGAGCCACGAGAAAAAGCCGCCGCAGATGAACCAGAGCACGTTCAGAAGTGTCGTCATGAAAACCCCTACGTCTGTCGCGTGGCCACGTTTCACGGTTTGCGCGCCTCGGCGCGCCTGTGAACATTACGAGTGCCATGCCGCCGCACGGCCCACTCACAATCGACATGACCTACTGACTATGTCTTTCCTTCGCCTCACGATGCTGTTGGCAACCAGCGCGATGGCCGTGTCGCCAGCGGCGGCGCAGCCCACCACGCCGACACCGCTGCGCTACCCCGTCACCAAGACGGTGCCGCACGTGGATGACTATCACGGCACCAAGGTGGCCGACCCCTTTCGCTGGTTGGAGGACGACACCGCGAGCGCGGTGAAGTCATGGGTCACGGAACAGAACGCCCTCACCTTCGATGTGCTGGGGCGCATCCCGTATCGCGCGGCGCTGCTCGACCGACTCAAGCAGCTCAACAACTACGAAAAGATCTCGGCGCCCTCCCGTAGCCCCGGCTGGGTGGTGTACGCCAAGAACAGCGGCCTGCAGAACCTGTCGGTGTTCTACATCCAACGTGGGCTCACCGGCACACCACGTGTGCTGCTCGATCCCAACACGTTGTCGAAGGACGGGACCACGCGCGTTGGCGCGATCTCCATCGACCAGAGCGGCAAGCAGCTCGCCTACACGACGTCACAGGCGGGATCGGATTGGCAGGAGATCCATGTCATGGACCCCGCCACCGGTGCTGCCAAGACCGATCGTATCCGGTGGGTGAAGTTCTCGGGCATCGCGTGGCGAGGCGCCGGCTTTTACTACTCGCGCTATCCAACACCTCGCGATACGACGCGGGCGTTGAGCGAAGAAAACGGCAACCAGCAGGTGTACTACCACACCCTCGGCACGCCGCAAAGCGCCGACCAGTTGATCATCGACGACCCCAAGCGACCGCAGCGCTTCCACCTTGCGGGTACCACGAGCGACGAGCGATTCCTCATTCTCGATTTGCAGGATCGTGGCGCCGGCAAAGACGGCAACGCGCTGTGGGTGCGTGATCTCACATCACGCGATACGGCGTGGCTGAAGATCGTTACATCGTTCGATGATCGCTTCACCGTGCTGGACAACGACGGCGCGTCGCTCATCGTGCAAACCAATCGCGGCGCAAAGAACGGGCGCATCGTGCGCATTGACCCCACTCGGCCTGCCGAAGCGAACTGGGTGACGCTGGTCCCAGAGCGCGCGGAGGTAATGGAGAGCGCGAGCACGGCCGGGCGGCGCATTTTCGCGAGCTATCTGAAGGATGTCGCGAGTCTCGTCGTCCAGTACCGCTATGACGGCACTCGTGAACGCGACGTGTCGCTGCCGGGGCTCGGTTCGGTGAGCGGCTTCGCCGGTGAGCAGGAGGACACCGATGCGTTTTATACCTTCGCCAGCTACACGGCACCGCCAACCACGTATCGCTACGACATCGCGACGGGGAACAGCACGAAGTATCTCGAACCCAAGCTCCCGTTCGACCCCACGAGGTACGAAACGAAGCAGCTGTTCTTCACGTCGAAGGACGGCACGAAGGTGCCGATGTTCGTGGTCGCGAAGAAAGGCGTGGTGCTCGACGGACGGAACCCGACGCTGGTGTACGGCTACGGCGGATTCAACATCGCCGAAACGCCGTCGTTCAGTGCCAGCCGCATGGCGTGGCTGGAGCAGGGCGGTGTGTGGGTGACCGTGAGTCTGCGCGGCGGCAGCGAGTACGGCGATGCGTGGCACGAAGCGGGGATGATGTCGAAGAAGCAGAACGTCTTCGACGATTTCATCGCGGCGGCCGAGTATCTCATTGCGAACAAGTACACGTCGAGCGATCGCCTGGCGATGAAGGGAGGCTCCAACGGCGGGCTACTGGTGGGCGCCATCATGACGCAGCGGCCGGAGCTGTTCAGTGTGGCGCTGCCTGCGGTAGGCGTGATGGACATGCTGCGCTTTCAGAAGTTCACCATCGGCTGGAACTGGGTGGCCGACTACGGTTCGTCCGATACCCCAGACGGCTTCCGCTATCTCTCGGCGTATTCGCCGTTGCACAACCTCAAGGACGGCACCGCATATCCCGCGACGCTCGTCACCACGGCCGATCATGACGATCGTGTGGTGCCGGCGCACTCGTTCAAGTTCGCAGCGCGGTTGCAGCAGGCGCATCGTGGCGCGAACCCGGTGCTCATTCGCATCGAGACCGCGAGTGGTCACGGCAGCTCGTCGCTGACGAAGTCACTGGCGATCGCCGCTGACGAATACGCCTTCACGATGACGCATCTCAAGATGGCGCCCATTTTTCCGCCGGCGATTACTCCATAAGTCGCCGCGCCGCGCGGGCTGACTGAAATGACAACGAGGGCGCCCCGACCACCGGAGCGCCCTCGTTGCTCTTCACACCACGCGTGTGTGGTTCAGGCCTTGGCCGGCGCGTCGGCGCCACGCCACAGGTTCCACGTGTTGAGCTCTTCCTTACCGCACAGCTTGAGGCTGCAGAACAGCTGCGTGCGATACGCGGCGTAGTTCGCCAGCACCATGGTCACGAAGTGCGCGCCGCGCGACATGGGGCCACCG
>JAIXTI010000057.1 GCA_027484025.1 bacterium | reverse complement strand
TGGGCCCGATGAGGATGATGTTATTGGGCGAGATCTCCTCGCGAATGGACTCCGGCGCACGCTGACGACGCCAGCGATTGCGCAACGCAATGGCGACCGACTTCTTGGCGTCGGCCTGGCCCACGATGTACCGATCGAGCTCAGCGACGATCTGCCGCGGCGTGAGATCGGCGAGGCGCGCGATGGCCTGTTGTGTCCGCGGGCTCGCCATTACGCGTTCGGCTCCAGCACCGTGATGTTGGTGTTGGTGTAAATGCAGATCTCGCCGGCAATGGTGAGCGCCTTGGTGACGATCTCGCGCGGCGTGAGCGCGGTTTCGCGCAGCAGGGCGCGCGCGGCGGCCTGTGCATACGCGCCGCCCGACCCGATGGCGAGAATGCCGTCGTCGGGCTCGATGAGTTCGCCGTTGCCACTCAGCATGAACCCGTTGTTGGCGTCGGCGACAATGAGCATGGCTTCGAGACGACGGAGTACGCGATCGCTGCGCCATTCCTTGGCGAGTTCGACGGCCGCGCGCGGCAGGTTGCCGGGATAGCGCTCGAGCTTTTCCTCGAACTTCTCGAACAACGTCAGCGCATCGGCCACCGACCCGGCAAAACCGGCGAGGACTCGCCCGCCCTTGAGCTGGCGCACTTTGACGGCGGAGTTCTTGGCAACGGTGTCCCCAATGGACACCTGCCCGTCGCCGCCAATGGCGACGCGTCCGTCGCGGCGGACCGCGAGGATGGTGGTGGCGCGAATTTGCGGGAGTGGCATGCGATCGATTCGGTCGGAGAGCAAACAGTTGGCCGCCGAAGCGGCGCACGTTGGAAAGATATGACCAGCGAGGATTTGGTGACACACGTCGGGCGGGAAGCACGCACCTTGGCGCATGCCCCCTTGCCAAACGACCCGAACGCCGAGCAGCATATGGCTATGCCCGCAATCAATGCCCACCGCTGGACAGCGGACGAGGTCCGAGCGCTCCCAGACGAGCCCGGGAAGCGATTCGAGTGTGTCGATGGGGAGTTACTGGTGAGCCCCAGCCCCCGACTTCCTCACCAGTCGGCGGTGGGGTTCTTGTACGAGTGCCTCGCCTCCCATTGCCGCGCGCACGGCCTCGGAGCCGTTTTCATGGCCCCCGGCGATATCGAGCTCGACCGGTTCACGCTCGTGCAACCGGACGTGTTCGTACTGCCGTTGGTTGACGGCCGCCGGCCACGAACCGCCGAGGAGATCGGGCACCCGCTGCTGTTCATCGAGGTGCTCTCGCCGAGCACGGCGCGTTACGACCGCGTGGTGAAGCGCGGGCGCTACCAACGGTATGGCGTGGAATACTGGATTGTCGATCTCGACGCGCGATTGCTGGAACGCTGGCTTCCGCAGGCCGAACAACCGTTCATTCAAACCGAAACGGTGCGTTGGGAGCCGTCGGCAGAAGCCGTCCTGGAAATCAATCTCGTGGCGCTATTTGAGGACGCCCTCGGCGCGCCGTAGCAGCAGCGAATGTAGAAGCCCGGAAGTGCGTGAGGTGATACCTTGCGACATGACCCCCATTTCCTTTGCCGACATCACGGCAGCACGCGAGCGACTGCGCCCGTTCTTCGATCCGTCGCCGGTGCGTCAGTACCCGCTGCTGAACGAGCTCGTTGGCTTCGGCATCTCGGTGTTCGTGAAGCACGAGAACCATTTGCCCACCGGCAGCTTCAAGGTGCGTAACGGGACGGCGTCGATCACCGCGCTGAGTGCCGAGCAGGCGGAGCGCGGCGTGATCGCCGCTACCACCGGCAACCATGGACTCGGCCTCGCGTGGGCCGGCGCGGCGCGCGGGGTGTCGGTCACGATCTGTGTGCCCAAGGAGAACAACCCGGAGAAGAACGACGGCATCCGGTCGTTCGGGGCCACGCTCATCGAGGTGGGAGATCGCTACGATCAAACCGTCGTAGCGTGTCGCGCGATTGCCGAGCAGGAACAGCGAACCATCGTGCACTCCACCAACCATCGCGAGGTGTTGACCGGCGCGGGGACGATGAGCGCGGAATTCCTGGAGCAGGTGCCCGAGCTCGATGCGATCGTGATTGCGCTGGGGGGAGGCTCGCAGGCGGTGGGCGCGTTGGTGGTAGGCGCCGAGGTGAGACCGTCGCTCAAGGTGTACGCGGTGCAGAGTCAGGGAGCGAGCGCGCAGCATGATGCGTGGCACGACGGCGACGTACGGAGCGGTGCGCCCGTGCAGACGTTCGCCGAGGGAATCGCGACCGGCTCCACCTACGATCTCACGTTCGACACGCTGCGCGCGGGGCTCGCCGACTTCGTGCTGTCGAGCGACAAGATGATTGCGCAAGCGGTGCGTGACTTGTGGCGCACCACGCACAACCTGGCGGAAGGCTCTGGCGCTACGGGGCTGGCGGGGTTGCGGCTCCTGGCGCCGCGGCTCGCCGGCCAGCGCGTGGGGATCGTGATGTGCGGCGGCAATCTCGATGCGAAGCGGGCGGCGGAGATTCTGGGGGGCGGGACGCCGGGAGTGTAGTCGAACCCGTTACGCCCTGGGGTGCGCCTGCCGGTACACCTTCTTCAGCCGCTCCACACTCGTATGCGTGTAGATCTGCGTCGTGCTGATGCTCGCGTGCCCTAGGAGCTCCTGCACCGCGCGCAGGTCAGCACCGCCGTCGACCATGTGCGTGGCGAACGTGTGCCGCAGGGAGTGCGTGGTGAGATCGGCGCCTTCGCCCACAGCATCGAGCAGCGTGACCATCGCATGCTGCACCGCGCGCGTGCTGATCCGCGTGCCCCGCTCGCTCAGAAATACCGCGCCGCGCGCGAGGCGGCCGGCCTTGGCGCCGCCAAGTTGCAGCAACAGCGCGTCACGCTTGACCAGATAGTTGCGCAACGCGCGCTGCGCATGATCGCCGAGCGGCACGATCCGC
>JAIXTI010000070.1 GCA_027484025.1 bacterium | reverse complement strand
CAATGACGAAGGGGGTCGGGCGATTGCCCGGCCCCCTTTTTTTTGACCGCGCTCCCGTGGCGAGCACAGTCCCTTGCAAGCTGCAAGATGTTTTGCACTTCACCAAACGAACAATGCGAGCTGTGTGATGATGGGAAAGTGGAAAATGTTGTAGCGCAACGCGTTAACGAAGATTCATCGGGCGGCATACGCCCTGCCAAAGAATAGGTCATCGGAGAGTCGCAGTGGCTCACCTTTACCCCCCACTTTGGAATTATCATGAACAAGACGCGCAAGGGCTTTACCCTCATCGAACTCCTCATCGTTGTCGTGATCATCGGCATTCTTGCCGCGATCGCGATCCCGAAGTTCGCCGACACGAAGAAGAAGGCGTACATCACCGCCATGAAGTCGGATCTCAAGAACATGGTCTCCTCGGCCGAAGCGTGGTTCGCCGACCGCAACACGTACGTCGGCTACACGGCGCCTCTCGGTTCGTCGGGCGTGACGCTCAGCATGACGGCGCAGACCGCGACCGGCTGGGCGGCCCAGGCTGTGCACGCGAACGCCGTGGGTTCGACCTGCATCATCGGTGTCGGCGCCTCGACGCCGGCCACGCTCGCCGAAGGCGAGCCGGGCGGCCCGACCTGCCGCTAAGCGGTTACGCGCCTCCGGCGCGTCAATGACGAGGAGGGCCGGGCGATTGCCCGGCCCTTTTCATTTCCGGTAGCTGCCACTCCCGCGTGGAATAGTGTCACCTACAGACTGTCAGAGTTGCCGAATGGACGCGCCGACGGCATCCTCCACGCGTGCCTGAAATCAAGCGTCCCAGTATTCACGACCGCCTGCAGCGCGTTCTGATCGTTGCCAGTGCCGGATTGATCGTGGCGATCATCACCACCATGTGGTTTACCGAATCGCTCCCCGCGACGATCCGGTGGCCGATCGTGGTACTCCTGGTGTTCCTCATCGCCCTCTTCTCGGCGAGTGTATTGCAGCGCCAGGTCGCCGACCTGATCGAGGTGCCGCTACAGCATTGTGTCGCCGCTGCCGATGCCATTGCACGCGGCGACGTGACCAAGTCCGTCCCTCCCGCACGCACCGAAGAATTCGATCAGTTGGCGTCGAGTATCAATCGGATGACGGAGCAGATGGCCGCGGCCTCGCAATCCCGCATGCGGGTCGAAAAGTTGGCCACAATGGGGCGAATTGCGGCGGGCATCTCGCATGAAATCGGGAATCCCGTGTCCGCAATCGCGAACTACGCCCATGTGCTGCGCATGCGCACCAAGGATGTTCCCGGGACCACCGAACCCATCGACGCGCTCGAGCGCGAAATCACGCGTATCGACCGCATCATGCGCGGCCTGCTCGATTATGCGCGTCCGCGGCGCCTCACGCCGAAGCCCATCGTCGTCGACAATGTCATCGACGACGTGTTGCGCCTGCTCGGAGATCAAGGCATTACGCGACGTTTCAACGTGAGCCGGCAGCTCGAAGCCCCCACCGGGGTGGTCTACGCGGAGCGGCACGATCTGGAGCAGGTGTTCGTCAACCTGATGCTCAACGCTGTTGACGCCATGGATCGCGACGGCGAAATCGTCATTCGCTCCCGGATCAACGACGCGACGGCATTTGGTGACACGATCGAGAAGCGCCGCACCGATCCGCTGCCGCAAAAGTGGGGGCATCGCCCGAGTAAGCGCGCACTCGCGTGGCTGGCACGTCCCGAGTCTCCGCCAAAGTTTCTTCAGGTGGTCATGGCCGACTCCGGCACTGGCGTCGCGCCCGAAGACGCGGAACGCATCTTTGAACCGTTCTTCTCCACCAAGCAGCCGGGGAAGGGCACGGGCCTCGGGCTCGCCATCGTCGCCAGTACGATCGAGAATCTGGGGGGGACGATCTGGGTGCAGCGCGCCCGCGAAGGTGGTGCGGCATTCGTGATTCTGCTGCCGCTGCACGCGAGTGGTCTGCGTCCGATCACACCGGAATCGAGCGCTGCGGTCGATTGATACAACGCGCACACTTTTGATGACATAGCGGCGCGGCTGGTGACATAGGATGTCACCATGTCTCGATTCTCAAACGTCTCCATCACCGCCGCACGCGCTGGTCGCGTGCTCGTGGAATGTTGTGTCTCACTCGTGCTGCTCTCCGGGGGGAGCACACTGGTCCTCCTGTTGGCGTCGACCACTGCGCAGGTCGTCGATGACGCGCGGCAACGCGAGCTCGTGCTTGGCGAGCAGCAGCGTATAGCGTCACGAGTCTGGTGGGCACCGTGTCTCGCCGGCGCAGGACACAGCGCGCGCGTTTTCGGTCCGCGCACCATCGTGCAAAGCGACGTCACCGTCAGCGGTCACGTGCACGCGCTTCAGCTGCAGGCTTCTTGGCAGCCAAGCGGATTGGGGGCCGACAGCACCCGGCGTCGGCGTGCCGGTACCGCTGGATGGTGCGAATGAGACCACCGCGTCCACGGCACGGGAGTACGCTCATCGAGTTGCTCGTGGCGCTGCCGCTTGCGCTGCTCGCGGCGGCCGCAGCTGCCCTGCTGCTCATTCACGTGGCTCGCGCTGCGCGCACGCAGTCGGCAGCACTCTCCACCTCTCGAGAGCTCCGGCACGCACGCCTCCTGCTGACGGCCGAGTTGGAGCCGCTCGATGGGCGCGATCTCGTTCTGGTCACCGATACGCTCCTCGAGGTGCGGAGCCACCTCGGCGTCCTGATCGCCTGCGATGGACGCGATCCTGCCAATCTGCTCGTCTCGGTACCTTCGGGAACATCCGACCAGTGGGTGAGCACGCTGCGCATCGGAGACGATGTTAGGGGGTGGCAACCCTCGTTTGCCGCTGGGGAACCACCAGTAGAACGTGCCGCGCGGCTTCGCGACACACCAACGTCTGTCGCGCAGGCACCATGCCTTGCCAACGAGCGCGCCGCCGTGTCTCGGTGGCGCCTCCCGCTGGCCGATTCCACCGTCACGCTGTTGCCGGGCGCGCCCGTTCTCGTGCGCCGAGATACGCGCCTGCAGCACTATCGGAGTGGTGGTGCGTGGTGGCTGGGGCGCCGTCAGCGCGACGGCGCGTTGTGGGATGGACTGCAGCCGGCGGCCGGTCCGTTCGCGTCTGCGGCAGATGGCGGGATCCGCTTACGCGCGATGAGCTCGAGCGAGACGCCAATTGCCGTACGCGCGCCACTCGCCGACAGCATCGCCGAGCGTATTGCAGGTATCGAAATTTCGCTGCGTGCGCCGCGTCGGCTGCCCGGTGTGGGGGGAGCCCGCGTTGACAGCGCGTCGACGCTTGTGGCGTTCCGCGCCACGGCAGCCGATCGGAGACAGCCATGACCCCGCACCGTCGCGGATTCGTGCTTCCTTTCGTACTGCTCGCGGTCGCCACGGGCAGCTTGCTGGCATTCGCGCTCGTGAACGATGGATGGCAGAGCGCACGGGCGGTCCGCCTCGCGGAAACGGGGAGTGCGGCGCTCGACGCGGCAGAGGAGGGGCAGGCGCTCGCGTTGGCGCACTGGGACGCCGATTCCCTGTGGGCCACACCGCCAGGAGAAATCGCGACACGCCGCGTGGTCACCGCCGGCGGGCGGCCAGTTGATGTTGAATGGCAGCGGACCCACCCCTTGGTGGCCATGCTGCGCACGCGCGCTGGTTTTCCCGGAACCGCGCGTCGCGGGCCGGTGCAGCGCGAACTGCTCCGTGCCGTGTGGCTGCGCGCGCCCCATTGGCCCATCCCCGCCGCGCTCACCGTGGCCGGGAACGTAACGGGTCAGCAAGGCACGCTGCTGTCAGGGCTCGATGTGCCCACCCCAGCAAGCCCGTGCGGGATGGTACGGGACACCGCCAGCGTCGCGGCCGTTGCGGCGCAGGCGGTCTCCGGTGACCCGGTATCGGCATGGCCTGGGCAGCCACCACGCATTGCCGACCCGCCGGGGCTCGCGGATTCCGTTACGTCGTCGCTGCCGCGTGTTTCGCCCCGGGCCTCGATCGTTTCACCTACGGGGCCCACGCCGTTTCCAGTGCGTCACGGGTGGCAGGCGCTCATGCTGGCCGGATCCCCGGCAATCATCGAGGGGCCGACCCTATGGCGCGGGCTGGTGGTGGTTGAAGGGCCACTCACGTTGCTTGGCACTGTCACGATCGAGGGCCTACTGGTCGTACGCGGCCCCCTCGATGTGCGGGCGGCGCAATTGCTCGTGCGCGGGGCGGTCGTAGTCGTCGACCCGAACGGCGGTGGGGCAGCGCTGGGGGCAGCCAGCCGAATCTTCTACGATCGGTGCGCCATCCAGATGGCGCTCGCGACGGTGGCGCGCCCGGCGTTACGCCCGTTTTCCCTCTGGCAGTCGCTCTCGCGATAGCCGTGTAGCAGTCAAAAGAGCCGACTGAACATTCCCCAGACAAGGGCCGACACTGTCACGAAGTAGGCCCTCGTACCGGCCAGCCTCCCTGTGGACAGCGTTACCTCGTGAGGCTCGGGTCGTTTCAAGGGTGACACGCCGGTTTTCGGCAGGTCAATCTGTCTCCTGATCCGCGGCGCGGCAGGGGGCGAACAATGCAAACCACTGTGCAACCCCCCGTCCCATGGCGCTCTTCGGCCGGAAGAAAATCACTGTAGGGCTCGACGTTGGATCAGGGCTGATCAAGGCTGTGGTCATTGACCACAGCGGCCCGGTCCCCGAACTGGCAAAGGTGGTCATCACCCCACTGGCCGACACAGCGATCGTCGAAGGCGAAGTCATGGACCACGGTCTCGTGGCCGACGCCATCCGGCAAACCATCGCGGCGACTGGGCTCAAGTCCAAGAGCATCGTGGCCGCGGTTGGCGGTCGCGATGTCATCGTCAAGAAGATCCAGATGGAACGGGTCAAGGAACAGCAGGCGCGTGAGCTCATGCGGTGGGAAGCAGAGCAGCACGTGCCCTTCGACATGGACTCCGTCGAACTGGACTTCCAGGTACTCGATCCCGACGGCGATGGCCTCGACATGAGCGTCCTGCTCGTGGCCGCGAAGCGTGACTTGGTCGAAGCCAAGCAGGCGCTGCTCAACGAAGCAGGCGCCGCACCGACGGTCATCGATGTGGATGCGTTTGCGCTCCATAACGCCTTCGAAGCGAACTATCCCGAAGCGCTCAACGGAACCATCGCGCTGCTCAACATCGGGAACGAAGCGACCAACCTGAACATCCTCGACGAGGGTGTACCGATTCTGACGCGCGATCTCGGCGTCGGCACGCGTCGGTTCCGCGAAGACCTGCAGCGCGAGAACGGGATCAGCGCCGAAGACGCCGAAGAGCTGCTGCGCGGTTTCGATCGCAATGCCATGCTCGAAGCGGTCGTGTCGATGCGCGGTGAAGAAATCGCCATTGGCATGGAACGCGCCGCCACCTTCCTCTCCACGTCACAGCGCAACTTCGGCACCATCCGCGCCGTCTACGCCTGTGGCGGTGGTTCCCGAGTGCCCGGATTGCTGCCGTGGCTCTCTGACCGTCTGCGTATTCCGGTGCAGCCCGCCAATGCGCTCGCCAAGCTCGCCGTGCGTGAAGGCGCCTTCGAGTTCCTGTCCACCGACGAAGTCGCACCGCTGCTGATGCTGCCGGTGGGACTCGCGTTGCGCACCGTCGCCTGAGCGCCCGAGGAAACGACTTATGATGTTGGAAATCAATCTCCTCCCCGGCACCAAAAAGGGCAGCAAGAGCGTGTCGAGCGGCTTCGCCTTGGGCGGGGCCTTCAGCGCGATCGGCTCGAACATCCGTGATCCGTTCCTCATCGGCGCCGCGGCGTCGGTGGTCGTTGCGGTTGCGGCCGTCGGATTGCTGTTCAGCGCCCAGAGTGCCCGGGCGACGGAAGTCGAAGGCCGTATGGAACGCGCCGTGCGCGATTCGACCCGCTATGCCAAGGTGCTGTCCGCGCGTCGGAAGCTCACGGCCGAGCGCGACTCCGTCATCCGCCAGCTGCAGATCATCCGCACGATCGACGACAACCGCTACACGTGGGCGCACATCCTCGACGAAGTCAGTCGCGCGCTCCCAGCGTACACGTGGCTGACCACGATGGAGCAGACCTCGAAGGCGCCTCTGCCACCGGGTGTCGATTCCGTGCAAACCGTCGAGGCTCCGGCCGCTGCCGGTGCGGCCGCCAAGAAGAAGGCCGCCGAGGAAGCCGCGACCGATACGCTGGTCGTGAATCCGCCCCTCGGCTTCCGCCTCGTTGGCCAGACGGTCGACATCCAGGCCCTCACGATGTTCATGCGTCAGCTCGAGAGCTCGCCCTTCATCCAGAAGGTCACGCTCGCCAAGTCGGAAATCGTGATCGTCGAAGGCAAGGATGTCACGCAGTTCGAGCTGAGCGCCGAATTCGAAGTTCCTCCCCCGGGTGTCGTGCGTACGACGCCGCTTGTCGTCCCTGTTCGCTGAGTAAGCCATGGCTTCCCTACCAACCAACCAGCGCGACCAGGTCAAACTGCTGATCGGCTTCGCGGCGATCGCCCTCGCGGTGATGTACTGGATGTACCCGTATGCGTCCAAGAACGAGCAGCTGGCGCTCGACGAGACCCATGTCGCGGAACTCGAGGACGCCAACCAGAAGGCGGCCCGCGAATTCGCGAGCGGCAGCATCGAGGCCTTGCGCTCGCAGGCGGCGCAGAACCGCTCGGCGCTCACCGTCATGCGTCGCCTCGTCCCCACGGGCAACGAAGTGCCGGCCCTGCTCGAAGAAGTCAGCACGGCCGCCCGCCGCGCCGGCCTCGACGTCGGTGGCGTGACGCCGGAAGCGGTCATTCCCGGCCAGCGTTTCGACACCTATCGCTACACGGTCACGATCATCGGTGGCTATCACCAGTTCGGCGAGTTCCTCGCCAACGTGGGATCGCTCCCCCGCATCGTCGCACCGGTGAACTTCAACATCACCGCGGGTTCGTCCAACGTGCAGCGCGGCCAGATCCGCACCTCGGAAAAGGGCTCGCTCGCGGCCACGATCACGCTGCAGACGTATGTCGAAAAGACGACGCCGGCGCGCGCAACCACCAAGGAGCGCTCCTCATGATTCGCCACGCTCTCCTCACGCTCCTGACGGCGGCCAGCGTTTCGCTGAGCACGTCGCTTGGTGCACAGACGCCGGCCCGCACGGTCCGCGGCGAATCGGCCGGTACGGTTGGTGCGGCCGCCGCACCGTCGACGAGCACCGCGGCCAAGGCGGAGCCCAAGAAAGTGACCACGCCTTCGGAAATCACGATCCAGCGCGAAGCCTTCGCCTACAGCGGTGGCGGACGCCGGGATCCGTACAAGTCGCTCATGTCGAGCAGCGACGTGCGGCCGTTGCTCAGTGATCTGCGCCTGACGGCCGTCGCGTTCGATCCGGATGGGAACAACTCCGTCGCGATTCTCCGCGACTCGTACTCGAAGACGCAGTATCGCGTGCGAGTGGGTCAGCAGCTTGGCCGCTTGCGCGTCAGCGGGATCCGCCAGAAGGCGGTGCAGTTCACAATCGAGGAATTCGGATTCAATCGGCAGGAGACGCTGCCGCTAAGCAGCGACACGACGAAAGTGAGGACTCCATGATGGGACCGACGACCGTTGCGGTGATGGCCGCGATGCTGGTGGGCACTGCGCTCACCCCTGCGGCACACACCGCCCCCTCGGCCGCCACGGCCATCACCAATGACGACGCGACGATTCGCGGACGCGTACGCGCCATCGAAGTGGCGCCCGCGCCCAACGGCACGGCGATCGTGCTCGATGTCGATGCGGCCGTTACGCTGAATCACTTCACTCTCAGCGGCCCGAGCCGCATCGTCGTGGATCTTGGCGGTGCCAACCTCGCCATTCCGTCCAATTACGACGGCAAGGCGCGCGGCGCCGTTCGCAATGTCCGTCTCTCGCAGTTCCGCACCGACACGGCGCGCCTGGTCATCGATCTCGATGCTGCGCACAAGTACACTGTGGAACGTGACGGCAACAGCCTGCGCATCAACATCGAAGCGCCCTCAGGGCAGTTCGCCCGCTGGGGTACGGCGCGGCAGTCGTCGAACGTGACGGCGGTCGCGACGGGCAGCCTCGAATCTCCGGTGGCCGTGCCGGCATCGTCGGCGCCCGCCGACTCGGCTCGCAAGAGCGAGAACCACACGGTCGCGGTCAGCGCGCCCGTAGCGGCGCCCGCGGCGGCGCCGGTGGTAACGCCGGTGGTGACCAAGGTCGAAACGCCCGCGCTCGATGCGCGCTCTGAAGGGATGCTCACCGCGCGCACGCCGGCGTCGGAAGCGTCGATCAGCGCCGCCCGTCGTCAGCCGCAGAAGCCGCGCATCACGGTGTCGTATGACGGCACGAACATCCGCGACGTGATCGCCGCGTTCGCGACGTTCTCGGGACGCACGATTGTCGTCGGCAAGGACGTCGAAGGCACCGTGACGGCCGACATCGCCGATAAGCCGTGGGATGTAGCCCTCCAGGCCATCCTGCAGTCGCAGGGACTCGCGGCCACCGAAGACGCCAGCGGCATCATCTCCGTCGATAGCTATCGCAACCTGGCGTCAAACCAGGCGCTCGAGCCGCTTATCACGCAGATCGTCGACATCAACTACGCCAAGGCTGCGGTGCTCCGCAACACGGTGCAGGCGTTGCTCGCCCGTGATTGCACGGGACTCAGCACGATGGCCACCGGCCGTGATCTCGGCATGCCGATGAATCAGGGCGGCGGTGGTGGCGGGCAGGGCAATCAGCAGCAGATGGGCGGGCAGGGGTGCGTCGTGCGCGGCTCGGTCGCGTCGGACAGCGCCACCAACAAGCTCATCATCACCGAAGTGCCGTCGCGCTTGCCCGAGATCGTCTCGCGCATTCAGCAGCTCGATGTGCGCACGCCGCAGGTGGCCATCAAGGCCAAGATCATCTTCGTGAATCGCACGGGCATTCAGGACATCGGGCTCGCGTACGATCTCGGTACCGGCAACAAGCAGTTCTTCCAGCAGCTCGTGCCGCGTACCGATCCGCAGACGCTGACTGCCATCGATACCGACGGCGACGGTGTACCCGACGCCACGGGCGGCGGCATTCCCTTCCAGGGCCCGGCGCGCATCGCGCTCGGCGGTAACGCCATCGCCGGTATCGCGAACGCGAACAACGCGATCAAGCCGAACGCGCTCAACCTCATCTACAGCACGGCGCTCGGTCGTTATCAGCTGACCGCGTTCCTCAACGCGCTGCAGACGTCGTCGCTCGCCGATGTGCAGTCGGAGCCGAGCATCACGATTCTGAACAATCGCAGCGCGGAAATCTTCGTGGGTCAGGAAATCCCCATCCGCGTGATCGACGCCGGCGGCCAGGGTGGCCAGGGCGGCGGTGGCGGCGGCGGTGGTGGTGGCGGTGCCGGTGCGCAGGCGCCGAATGCGGCCACGTTCTTCCCCCGTGCCGCGGTGTCGAAGGAAGAAGCCGGTATCAAGCTCTCGGTGACGCCGCAGATCACGAACAACAAGATGGTCCTCATGAACATCAAGGCGGAGAACTCGAGCGCTGAGCTCTCCCAGACCGACGTGGGCGTCATCTTCAACCGGCAGCGTGCGGAGTCGCAGGTCCTGGTGGCTGACGGCGAGGCCGCGGTCATCGGTGGTCTGACGGTCACGGAAACCACGCGCTTCCGCAGTGGTATCCCGGTGCTCATGAATCTCCCGTTCGTCGGCAAGCTGTTCTCGCAGAACTCCAAGAACGAGACCAAGCGCGACCTGCTTATCCTGGTCACGCCCCACATCCTGGACGAAGGCGTTACGCCGCCGCCGGGTCGCTAAGGCGCCAAGGATAAATCACTCATGTACTCAACTTTCTCCGCATCCCGGTCGCGCATGCGCCAGGTCACAGCCGCGTTGGTGGCGGCAGTGGCCCTGGGCGCCTGCAGCGGCGACGAGGTCATCGATCCGCCCTTCGCCGACACGGTGAAGCCTCGCGTGACGATCGCCAAGGGTAACCCCGTCGCCGACACGCTCCTGTCGGTGACCATCAACGCCGCCGACAACATCGGCCTGAAGCGGGTCCGCCTGCTGCTCGCCGGTGGCGTCACGGCCCAGTACGACACGGTCATGACCTCGGCGGTCACGTCGCTCACACTGGCCGTCAACGTGAAGGTGCCGAGTAATGCCCCTATCGGTGCAACGGTCAGCGCCCGCACGATCGCGACGGATGGTGCCGGCAACGTGTCGGACACGGCACTCGTTGCGCTCACGGTCGGTAACCTCGAGCCGCCGCAGGCGATCATCACGAGCCCCGTGGCCAATTCACCGGTGGTGAGTGGCAAGGCGCTCGTGCTGTCGCTCTCGGGGAAGGCACGCTACAAGGTGCGCACGATCGGCTATCAGATCACCGGCGCGTTCAATTTCCGCGACTCGCTGTCGTACTCGTCGCCGCTTCGCGACTCGATCGCAGTGCTCGACACGCTCACGATTCCCGATTCGGTACGCGGCGCGATCATCAACGTCACGCCGTTCGTCACGGACTCGCTCAACCAGCGGGTGCTCGGCTCCCCCGTGTCGTACGCGGTTCAGAGCCCGGCCAACGCGAACACCATTCCCGTGGTGCGGACCGGTGTCAACTCGCGCGTCGAAGTGAGCGACACGATCTTCGTCGAAGCGACCGACCCGGTTGGTATCTCCACCATTGGCTACGAAGTCCGTACGCTCACGGGCCAGCTCGTGGTCGCCGATTCCGTCAGCTCCACCGGCGCGTTCTCCACTTTGGTGCGAACCTTCCGCTCGCGGATTCCGGTTACCTCGTTCCCGGCACCCGTGACCATTGCCGGCTTCGCCCGCAATTCCAACGGTCGCCGTGACCTGGCGCGCTTCGGGTCGGGTGCACTGCGCGCCGACACCGTGCAGGTGGTGGCGGGCTATACGAACCCGCTCCCGGGTGGTGGCCAGGTGGCCGATGCACTGTATGTGCCGCGCACCGATCGCCTTTACCTCACCAACATCGAGCGCAATTGGCTCGAAGTGTTCAACCTGGCCGACACGACGTTCCGTGCGCCGATCGCCGTGGGTTCGCGCCCATGGGGTATCGCGGCATGGCCACGCAATCGCGATGGCGTCATGGGCGACACGTTGCTGGTGGCCAACTCGGGTGGTACGAACATCAGCTACGTGAACCTCAACGCCGGTCCCACCGGCCGCGAAGTCTACCGGTATCCGCTGCCGAACATCATGGTGTACTCCATCACGAGCACCCGTGCGGCCAACACCGATCAGATCATCACGCAGCGTACGGCGTACGACTTCAGCGATCGCCCGCAGTTCATCGCCTCGACCTGCTCGGGACCGCTGACGGCTGGCAGCCCCTGTGGGGATGTGGTGCTGGTCTACTCGACCACGCCCACACCGGGCCAGAGCGCGCCGTTCCCGAACCAGGGGACGATTCGCTGGGAGAATCTGCAGAGGCAGTCCTCGCACTTCTTCTTCGAACAGGCGATGGGGCAGTCGCAGAACCGCTCCGACACGCTGGAAATCGAGCGCTTCGCCGCGAGCGGCGTGGGTGCCGACTCCATTCTGTTGCCGGCGCGCCAGTTGATCACCCGTCCGGATGGGTCGACGTTCAACTACTCGATCGTGGCCCGCCTCGATCAGTTGGCCTTCCGCGACACCACGTTCGTCCGCAACTCCGGCAACTTCCGTCGCGCCGTCTTCGGCGAAGGTGGACCGGTGCTGGGCAGCCGCGCCATGACGTACGATGTCACGCGTGGTTTCGAGACGACGCCGCCGCTGCCGGTCATCGACCGCGGTGTGTCGCGCCCGGTCGACGTGACGGACTTCATCTCGAACACCTTCGCCCGCGTTCAGGGTGTCGGTATCAACTTCGACGGTGAGCTCAACGCGGTGAAGGGTGACTCGACCTACCTGTTCGACAACTCGCTGCGCCTGCAGGGTATCCTGCAGAGCCGGCCGAGTGGCGGCGGGTTGGACTTCCACCCGCTGAACACGGGCGCCAACTCGACCCCGCTCCGTTCGCGCCTCGCGTTCGTGGCCTCGAGCGAGCCGGTGGTCGATGTGTTCGACACGTACTGCTACCGCAAGATCGCCTCGATCCCCATCCGCGATCCGATCATCGGCCCCGTGCGCGCCACGGTCCGACCCAACGGTCAGCTGGTCCTGGTCGGCGCTACACTGCGCGGTGTCACGCTGGTCGCGCTGCCGGACAACTTCACGACGACCTGCCAGTAAGCAGCCGTCGCTGATCGCTGAAGGAAGAAGGGCCCCGAACCGGGGCCCTTCTTTCGTTCTGACTGACTGAGATCTGAGTTCTGAGACCCAGACCACGACTCAAGACCGAGACTTCAGAACCCAGCCTTTGATAGCGAATCCAGCAACGCAGAAGCGAGCAGCCAGACCCCAACCGCGGGTCCTCGCTTCTCACTGCTGCGTTACTCGATTCTCACACCTATCCAGAGCTGAGTTCTGATTTCTGAGCTCAGACCTCTCAACACTCACCTCTCCCGAGTGAACCGCTCCCGATACGGAGGGAGGTTGGGTAGGTTGCCTCAATGCCTCTCAGATTCACCACCGCGGGCGAGTCGCACGGTCCCGCGCTCGTCTCGCTGCTTGAAGGAATGCCGGCCGGTGTGCCGCTGCTCGCCTCCGACGTCGACGTCGAACTCGCGCGCCGTCAGCAGGGATACGGGCGCGGTCGCCGCATGCAGATCGAAACCGATCGCATCGAGTTTCTCTCCGGCGTGCGCGCGGGCGAGACGCTCGGCTCGCCTATCTCCATGCTCATTCGCAATAGCGACTGGAAGAACTGGCAGGAGATCATGGATCCCGCCCCACGCGACGCCGATGTCGATGGCCCGCGCAAACGGCAGGTCACGCGCGTGCGGCCGGGACACGCCGATCTTACGGGCATTCTCAAGTACGACCGCAGCGACGCGCGCGACATTCTGGAACGCGCGTCCGCACGCGAGACGACCGCGCGCGTGGCCGCCGGCGCCATCTGCCGCGTGCTCCTCCGTGAAGTCGGTGTGCACATCGGCTCGCACCTCGTGCACCTCGGCGGCGTCGAGGCGACACGTCCCGACACGCTCCCCGACGACCTCAACGCCGCCTCCGACGCGTCACCGCTGCGTACGCTCGATCCCATCGCCGAAGCGCAGATGATCGAACGCATCGATGCCGCCAAAAAAGAGGGCAACACGCTGGGCGGCATCTGCGAAGTCGTGGTCACCGGGCTCCCCGTGGGACTCGGGTCGCACGTGTCGTGGGACAAGCGTATCGACGGACGGCTCGGGCAGGCGATGCTCTCCATCCCCGCCGTCAAAGGCGTCGAAGTGGGCCTCGGCTTCGAAACGGCGCGCCGCATGGGCGCCGATGTACACGACGAAATCGAGGCCGCGCCCGGGCGCACCCGCGCCGGACACGTGCGGCGCCGGACGAACCGTGCCGGCGGGACCGAGGGCGGCATGACCACCGGCGAAGACTTGGTCATTCGCGTCGCCATGAAGCCCATCTCCACGCTCATGCGTCCCCTCGGCACCGTCGACATGGCCACCGGCCAGGCGGCGCAGGCGGTCGCCGAACGTAGCGACGTCACGGCCGTGCCGGCCATGGGCGTCATCGCCGAGGCGATGGCGGCGTACGTACTGGCGGACGCGCTGCTCGAGAAGTTCGGTGGGGATTCTCTGCCGGAGACGCAGCGGAACCTCGCGGCCTACCTCGCGCGGCTCGACGAGCGCATCGAGCGCTGATCCTCCACACGCCGCGTGCCGCCCGCGTGCGCCGCCCAGGCCCATGAGCTCACTCACACCCCAAATCGACGGCCATGTGGTCCTGGTGGGGCTCCCAGGCGCCGGGAAATCCACCCTCGGACGCGTCGTCGCCAAACGACTCGGCCGTCCCTTCCTGGACTTCGACGTCGAGATCGAGCGCCGGGTTGGCCGGTCGGTCTCCCGATTTTTTGCGGAGCAGGGGGAACCGGCGTTCCGTGAATTGGAAGTCGCCCTCACGCAAGAGCTTGCGGCGGCACCGCCAATGGTGTTGGCGCCCGGCGGCGGCTGGATCACCAATGTCGGCGTCGTCGAACTGCTCAGGCCGCCGGGACGAATCGTCCATCTCCGGGTATCTCCGGAAGAAGCGATGCGTCGCCTCTCCCGCTCCCGCATCGTCCGGCCCCTGTTGCAGCATGCTGATCCGCAGGCGAGAATGCGCCAGCTGTGGGAGACCCGAAACGCCCTCTATAATAGGGCGGACCTGACGGTTGACGTCGAAGTTCTTACATCACAACAAGTTACAGATTCTATCGTGGCGCTTGCCCATGAGGGGACGCCGGGGATAGGTTAGGAAATGGACGATCGCTGGACGCCGGTCTTGAACGAGTTGCGGGAACGGTTCGCCGCCGACACGGATGTCGTGGAGGTGGAAGCGTACCTTTCGGCAAAAGGATACGACCGGCGACAAATCGGTGAGATTCTTTCGTTGCTATACCGCGATAATGAACCGTCGCCGGCATGGAACGGTGCCGACAGCGAACGTGTGCCGTCCCTGCGGGTGCAGGGACCACACGAACGCGGCCGGTTTTCTACGGACGCCTGGGGATACCTCCTCATGTTGTACAACTCAGGCGCCGTGACTCTGAACGACTTCGAACACCTGGTGGAGCGTGCCCTCGTCCATGTTGACGGCCGCATCACTCTGGCGGACATCCGCGCCTTGGCGGATGACGTCGGGCTCGATGATGGCGCCATGGGCGGCGAGCGTCCCCTGATTCACTGAGCTGATGCCAACAAAAAAGGCAGCAACCAAGACGGCCAAGAAGGTCGCGGCCAAGTCCGCGACCAAAACGGCCGCAAAGAAAGCCCCCGCCAAAAAGGCGGCGGCCAAAAAGAGCGCGGTGAAAAAGGTGACGGCCCGCAAAGCCGCGCCGGTGGAGATCGAAGAAGATCTCGAGCCGGCGCCTGCTGGCGGTACGTCACTCGTCATCGTCGAGTCTCCGGCCAAGGCCAAGACGATCGGCAAGTATCTGGGGCGCGGCTACACCGTGCGCGCCACCGTCGGTCACGTCCGTGACCTGCCAGCCAAAAAGCTCGGCATCGACATCGACCACGGATTCGCGCCCGAATACGTGACCATCGAAGGAAAGGAAGACATCCTTACGGATTTGAAGAAAATCGCGAAAGGCGCGCGCGAAATCTTCATCGCCACCGACCCTGATCGCGAAGGCGAAGCCATCGGCTGGCACGTCGAACAGTACTTCACGCAGCCCAAGCGGCACGCCGTCTCGGCGCCCATTCGCCGCGTGATGTTCCACGAGATCACCAAGGACGCCGTCCATAAGTCCATGGCCAAGCCCATGGATATCGACAACAAGAAAGTCGAAGCGCAGCAGGCGCGTCGCGTGCTTGACCGACTGGTGGGCTACAAGGCCAGTCCGGTGCTCTGGAAGACCGTCAAGAAGGGACTCAGCGCCGGCCGCGTGCAAACCGTCGCGCTGCGTCTCATCGTCGAACGTGAGCGCGAAATCCGCGCGTTCACGCCCGTCGAGTACTGGAGCATCGCCGCCGACCTGCAAAAGGGGCAGCAGCCGTTCTCGGCCAAGCTGCACCATGTCGACGGCAAGAAGCCCGAGATCTCCACCGGCGCCGAAGCCGACGCCATTCTCGCCGACCTCAAGGGCCGCAAGGAATTCGAAGTCACCGAGGTCAAGCGGCGCGAGCGTCGCAAGAACCCGGCGGCGCCGTTCACCACGTCCACGCTGCAGCAGGAAGCCGCCAAGAAGCTCGGCTACGGCTCCAAGCGCACCATGCGGCTCGCGCAGGACCTGTACGAAGGCATCGATGTAGGCATCGACGGCGCCACCGGTCTCATCACCTACATGCGTACCGACTCCACGCGTGTCAGTGAAGATGCCGCCAACACGGCGCGTGAAGCCCTGCGCGCGCAATTCGGCGAAGACTATCTGTCAGCGCAGCCACAACTCTATCCCAGCGGCAAGGCCAACGCGCAGGACGCCCACGAAGGCGTGCGTCCCACCGATCCCACGCGAAAGCCCGAGCAGGTGCAGAAGTACCTGACCGCCGATCAGTTCAAGCTCTATCAGCTCATCTGGCAGCGCTTCATGGCGTCGCAGATGTCACCGGCCGTGTTCGACACCACCACGGTCGACTTCGACATCGCCACCAAGGGCCGTCAGTGTCTGTTCCGCGCTACCGGCTCCGTCATCAAGTTCCAGGGGTTCCTCGCTCTCTATCGCGAAGCCCGCGAAGAAGGCGACTCCAAGGCGCTCGAAGACGAACAGGCGCTCCCGTTCCTCGAGATGGGGGAGAAGGTCCCCGTCAAGGCGATCACGCCCACGCAGCACTTTACCGAGCCGCCGCCGCGTTTCTCGGAAGCGTCGCTCGTGAAGGAGCTCGAACGACTCGGCATCGGTCGTCCGTCCACGTATGCGAGCATCATTTCGGTGCTCGCCGAGCGCCGCTATGTGGCGCTCGAACAGCGCCGCTTCTTCCCGTCGGAGTTGGGAGAGACCGTCGAAAAGGTCATGGTGAAGAAATTCCCCGACCTCTTCGACGTGCACTTCACTGCGAAGATGGAGCTCGAGCTCGACAAGATCGCTGACGGCGACGCGAACTGGATCGAGGTCCTCGGCGAAGAGTGGTCGAAGATCAAGAAGAACCTGCACGACGACGATCTGCCGCAGCTCATCGGCGAAGCGTACGACCTGTCGGCACTCGCCACCGAACGCTGCCCCGAATGTGGCGGCAAGCTCGTCGCCAAGGGTGGATTCTTCGGGCCGTTCGTGGCGTGCGAGAATCACCCCAAGGTTTGCAAGTACACGCGCCCCATCAAGGGTGAGAAGAAGCCGGCCGAGCTCACGAAGTACATGTGTCAGGAGTGCGGCGAACCCATGGTCATTCGCCATGGGCGCTCCGGCGATTTCCTGGGGTGCAGCAAGTTCCCCAAGTGTCGCGGTACGCGCAGCATGCCCACCGGCGTGAAGTGTCCCAAGGACGGCGGGGAAATCGCCGAGCGTCGCTCCAAGAAGCGCGGCAAGGCGTTCTACGGGTGCGAGAATTATCCCAACTGCGACTTCGTCGTGTGGGACAAGCCTGTGGCAGAGGTATGCCCGGAGTGTGGCTACGTGGGCGCGGAAGCCAAGAGCAACAAGACGCGCGGCACCTTCCGGAAGTGCCTCAAGTGCACGAACGAGTGGGATGTCGCGTCGCCGGACGAAGCCGCCGAAGTGGCTGAGGTGGCGTGAGTATCCATGTAGTTGGCGGCGGGCTCGCGGGGAGCGAAGCGGCATGGCAGCTCGCCGAACGCGGGCACGACGTCGTCATTCACGAAATGCGTGGCGTGCGTGGAACGGCGGCGCACCGCACTGAGAAGCTGGGCGAGCTCGTCTGCTCCAATACGTTCAAGAGCACTGAGCCCTCCAACGCGCACGGCTTGCTCAAGGCCGAAATGCGCACGTTGGGCTCGCTCATTCTCGCCTGTGCCGACGAGGCGCGCGTCCCCGGCGGCAGCGCGCTCACCGTCGATCGCGAGATCTTTTCGCAGGGTGTGCACGATCGCATTCATGCGCACCCGCGCATTACGGTGTCGCGCGACGAAGTGACCGACATCCCCGACGTGGGGATTATTGCCACCGGTCCGCTCACGAGCGATGCGTTCGCGGATCGTATTCGCACGCGGCTGGGCGTGGAGTCGCTGGCATTCTACGATGCCATCGCGCCGGTGGTGTCGCTGGAGTCCATCAATCAGGACATTGCCTTCCGCGCGTCGCGCTGGGGCAAGGAAACGATGGAAGGCGCGAGTGAAGAAGGCGCGTATCTCAACTGCGCCTTCTCCAAGGACGAGTACGAAGCGTTCATCGACGCGCTCACCACCGCCGATCAGTTCACGGCGCACGAGTTCGACAGCGTGCCGTACTTCGAAGGGTGCATGCCCGTCGAAGAGATGGCGCGTCGTGGCCGTGAGTCGCTGCGCTTTGGCCCCATGAAGCCCATCGGGTTGCAGGATCCGCGGAGCAGCGCGCGTCCGCACGCGGTGGTACAGCTGCGCCAGGAAGATCGTGCAGGACGCATGTGGAACCTCGTGGGTTTTCAGACGCGGCTGCGCATTCCTGAGCAGGCGCGAGTGTTCCGCATGATTCCCGGGCTGGCCGACGCGGAGTTCTTGCGCTTCGGCAGCATTCACCGCAATTCGTACGTCAACGCGCCGGCGGCGCTCTCGCCGCATCTCGCGCTGCGCGACGCGCCCACCACGCTCTTCGCGGGGCAGATCACCGGCGTCGAGGGATACACCGAAAGCAGCGCAACCGGGTTGCTCGCCGGCATCAATCTTTCGCGCATGCTGCGTGGGGACGAGCCCGTGGTGCCGCCGCCCACCACCATGATGGGGGCGCTCTATCGCTATCTGCGCGAGGCCGACCCCAAGCACTTCCAGCCCATGAACGCCAACTTCGGACTGCTCGACGATCTCGAAGGCGTGCCGGCCAAGGTGCTCAAGGACAAGACCAAAAAGCGTGAGCTCTTTGCCGAGCGAGGCCTGTCGGTCATGCAGGCGTGGCGCGACGCGCATGGGCTGACGGCGGTGGCGTCGCTGGCGTAATGAGCGACACGCCGGAGGTCGCGCCCCTGCCTACCGAGATCGGGGAGTTCCTCACCCATCTCGCCAAGGAGCGCGATCTCTCGGCGAACACCGTGTCCGCCTATACGCGCGACCTCACGGAGTTCTCCACGTGGCTCGCGCAAACGCACGGCATCGGCGGCTGGGACTGGAACGAGCTGTCGCGAACGAGCATCCGCGGCTACATGGCGCATCTCACGCGGCGTGGACTCGCCAAGCGCAGCATCGCGCGACAGCTGTCGGCGGTGCGCAGCTTCTATCGGTGGATGCATCGCGACGAGCGCGTCGACATCAATCCTGCGCGCGCGGTCGGTTCTCCGCGACTTCCGCGGACACTGCCGGCCTATCTCGATAAGCAGCAAGCCGAGACGCTCATGCAGCACGCTACCACACGCGCGCAGAGCCTCGAGTTCACCGATGTGCGCAACCTCGCGATGCTCGAGCTGTTCTACTCGAGCGGGCTGCGTTTGTCGGAGCTGTGCGGCATTGATTTGCCCGACCTCGATCTCGTGTCACAGCAGGTGAAGGTGCGTGGCAAGGGGCGCAAGGAGCGGATCGTGCCGCTCGGCGATCATGCGCAGCGCGCGTTGCGCAACTATCTGGTCAAGCGTGACGCGCTGTT
>JAIXTI010000020.1 GCA_027484025.1 bacterium | reverse complement strand
CGCGCCATCCCGGGGCCTGCTCGTACTGTGAGTACGGTACCCGCCAGAGCGCCACGCGTTCGAGCCCGGCGGTATCGGCAGCAACGTTGCCCATGAGACACAGCTCACGTCGCGCCGCCGCGCCGAGCGTATCGTCGTCGAAATCGGCGGGCGTTCCCACCGAGGTGGCGGCAATGAGCGTGCGCCCACCGGTCGCGTACTCTGGGGCGACATCGGTGAGCGTGACCGCGTGCGACACGATGGCGTTGTGGTCGGCATTGAGCCACAGCGCCTTCCCCGGAATAGGGCTCCGGCGCGCAGTGAAATACAACGTAGTGCACCCACGCGCGCCGGTGGGTTCGGGGAGCGTGACGCTCACCGTTGCCGCGAGTCGCGCCGCCATGGGCGCGTCGGTGGCGATCACCACCTGCGCCGCCTCGATGACCGAATCATCGTCCAGGCGCACGCCGGTGACGCGCCCATTGGTGGTGACAAGTGCGCGCACGGCAGCGCCGGTGCGTATCGTGCCTGGCGTGAGTCTCGCCGCCATCTGCTGCGTGAGCGCACCAATGCCGCCAGCGGGTATCACGGTGTCACCATCGGCGAGCATCTTGAAGGTGAACAACAAGATGCTCGCACTCGTTGCCAGCGTACGATCGAGCAGAATGCCGCCGTAGAATGGCGCAAAGAAGCCATCGATGACGGGCGTGCCGAAGCCGCGTGCGCGCAGAAAATCGCGCGTGCTGATGCCGGCGAAGCGGGCGCCGAAGCACTCGTCGATCGTGAGCTGCTGCGCGAAGCGTCGCAGCGCGAGCAGGCGCAGCTTGTCGCCCAGTCCTACGGCGCGCGCGAAGATGGTATCGAGCAGCAGCGAGGGATCGGCGAGCGCATCGCCAATGAGCGACGTCTGTCCGTCGCGGGCAATGCGCGCGGCGGGGAGAAATTTTCGCAGGGCGAGCGCGTCGAAGTCGAGGTAGCGTTTGAGTGTGGGATACGCCGTGAACAGCACCTGGAAGCCGTGGTCGATCGTCAGGCCGTCGACGAGGGTAGTCCGGACTCGGCCGCCGACATCGGGGGCGGCATCGAGCACCAGCACATCGCGCCGCGCGGCCTGCAGATCGATGGCGGCCACGAGGCCGGCGACACCGGCACCGATAATGACAATGGGAGCGCTCATGCCATGCAAACTGCACACATGCAAACGCCGGGCGCTATGGGGTAGCGCCCGGCGATCACGACCTGCGACGGCAGTGAGCGAACTAGAACTGCACGAAGACGGGAACCGAACGCGCCTTCGAGATTTCCGCCGCCTGCTGAATGGCTTCCGCGGCCTTACCCGGCGCAGCATTGATGACCGTTGCATCAGCGGTCGACTTCGCGCCCGTGCAGCTCGCAATGATCGTCATGGGCGCATAGAGACCGTACGTGATCACACCAGCCAGGCCGTTGAGGAAGCTGTGCTTCGTCTCGACCTTCGCGACGCCACCCGGGCACTTCTGTGCCGTTTCGGTAACCGACGGCGGCACCAGGCCCCAGAGGAATCCATGCGCCCACGCCCGTTCGACCGTGGTGCCGTTCGGGGCACGACCCGTATCGATAACCGCGTGGTAACAGCCGGACAGCAGAAGTGCGGACGCCGCAACGGCGATGGTGGTGACCTTACGCATGCGAATTGCTCCGAGTGAGGAGGGGAGGGTCGGCGACCCTGACTTGATTCATTGCGCGACGCCATGAAAACGTCGCGCCCGTGTTCACCTTGGTGGCGAACACGGGCGCAATATTCGATCGGCAGAAACCGCCGTCAATAGTCCGGACTGCCTTCTATCCGATTAGAAGCGCACGCCGAAGGTGATGGGCACGTAGCTGGCATTAGTGTTGTCAGTGAAGACGTTTACAATCTTTCCTTCCACGAAAGTAGAGAAACCGGATAGCTGGAAGGCGAGACCGGCGCCGCCTTGGAGCCCGATGTTGGTGTTGCTTCCGGAAATCTCGGCGACACTCGTCTTAACCGTTGTCTTGGAGTTGAAGAGTCCAACTCCACCAATAACGTACGGCCTGATCATCGAGGAGGACGGTGTCGGGAAGTCGTACACCACGTTGCCGATGACTCCGAGCGCGCGCCTGCTATTGTCTCCGGATCCGTCAAAAGCCCAGCGATCGAAGCTCACATCGCCGCGCAAGCGCACGGCCTGCAGGCTGGCGGGCTTGAAATACACATGGCCGGTGATGTTGTAGCCGGAATTGAGCGGCTCGCCGAAATCCCCCATCGGCAGCGACAGCCCGCCGCTGACACCCAGACTCACCGGCTTGTTGTTGCTCTGCGCCGAGAGCACGGCCGGTGCGGCGAGCGCCGCGACGAGTCCAAATGCACGGAGTGCACGCTTCATGTCATCCTCCAAAGAGTTCTATACGAAATGCCGGCGGGCCGTCATGGCCCGGCCGACTACTCCGGTGACAGCTCTACGGCCGTCACGAAGTATTCGGTTTCACCAAAGCACGACGTTGGTACCCCCACATGCTGGGAATAGGTCACCGTCACGCGTTTACCGCTGAGGCTGGCAATGGCCTTGGCCACCGAATCGCTGCGCACCGAGAAGGAAAAGCTGTCGGAGCGAAAGCCTTTCGCGATGTCGGTGTACAGCGTGCCTTCCCACGTTTTGCAGACCCAGCCCTTACGGGAGATCTTCTGCACAAAGCCTGCCCGCGTGCCGTCGGAGTAGCTCCACGACAGCGCCGCGACCGACCAGATACCCAAACCGAGCACGGGGAGCGCCACCAGCGTCACGATGGTGGAGGCGAGCCAGTGCCGCCGCAGGAAGGAGCGGCGCGGCGGAAGGTCGGCGGGTGGGGCCGACTCGGCACCGGAAGCGGCCGAGTCGTGTTCGTTGGGAGTAGGATCGTCCATGATGGGAACTTGGGGGACCCTACCGGACGGCGCTAGCTTTCCCGAGTCGCTCCTCCGCCACTTTCACCAAGGTGTTGCCCGTGTCGTCTTCTGCTTCGAGCTTCGGTCGCCGTCGTCCCACCGTGACGGCCATGGTTCGCAACGTCCCCGTGGGGTCGTCGGCGCCCATCGTGGTGCAGTCGATGACGAACACCGATACGGCTGACGCCGCCGGCACGGCGGAACAGGTGGCCGCGCTCTTCGAAGCGGGCTCGCAGAAGGTGCGCATCACGGTCAACAATGATGAGGCTGCTCAGGCGGTCCCCGAAATTCGTCAGCGTCTCGACGACATGGGACTGGACGTGCCGCTCATTGGCGACTTCCACTACAACGGCCACCTGCTGCTCACCAAGTACCCGGCCACGGCAGCCGCGCTCGACAAGTATCGCATCAACCCCGGCAACGTGGGGACGAAGCATCGCGATACGAACTTCACGACCATCGTGCAGGCGGCCATCGATCACAACAAGCCGGTGCGCATTGGTGTGAACTGGGGCTCGCTCGACCAGAACCTGCTCACCGACATGATGGACGCCAACGCTCGCTCGGCCGCGCCGCGCGACGCGAAGGACGTGTACATGGACGCGATGCTCGAGAGCGCCTTGCGCTCCGCCGCGCTGGCCGAAGAAGTAGGGCTCGCGCACGACAAGATCATCGTGAGCGCCAAGATCTCGGTGGTGCAGGATCTGGTGGAGTGCTACCGCCGTCTCGCGGCGCGCTGCGACTACCCATTGCACCTGGGGCTCACCGAAGCCGGTATGGGCAACAAGGGCGTCATTGCGTCAGCCGCCGCGCTCTCCATTCTGCTCAGCGAAGGCATTGGCGACACGATTCGTGTGTCGCTCACGCCCAAGCCCGGCGGCGACCGCCGCGAAGAAGTGTTCGTGGCGCAGCAGATTCTGCAGTCGCTCGGGCTTCGCTCGTTCGCGCCGCAGGTGACGGCGTGCCCGGGGTGTGGACGCACGACGAGTACCTTCTTCCAGCGCATGGCCGAGGATATTCAGGGCTATCTGCGCGAGCAGATGCCGGTGTGGCGCGAGTCGAAGCCGGGTGTGGTCGAAATGAAAGTCGCCGTGATGGGCTGCGTGGTGAACGGGCCCGGCGAGTCGAAGCACGCGAACATCGGCATCTCGTTGCCGGGCACCTTCGAGGAGCCCAAGGCCCCGGTGTACGTCGACGGCAAGCTGTTCACGACGCTCAAGGGCGACAACATCGTGCCCGAGTTCCTCGTCATTCTCAACGACTACGTCGAGCGGACGTACGGGTCGCTGGCTTCGGTCTGAGTCTGGGCTTGAGTCTGGGTCGCTGTTCGGTGTGAGCGACCGGCGCCCGGGCGGGACACGCCGGGCGTTCGCCACTTCGGGGCGGCCGGGCGCGCACAGCGCGCCGGCGTCGCCCCTGCCAGATGCTCCCGCCCGGCGTGTCCCGCCCGGACGCCTCGCAACTGTGTGACCCGCGACGCCGTGGCGCCGCCGCGATGGGGACCATTCGGGTGTGGCGCGCGCGGGTCGGGGGTCGCGGCGTTGCCGCGGTGTCGGGGCGCGGGTCGGGGCCGCTTTCGTGCGCGCGCATGGTGCCGGGCGGCACCACGACCCCGCGGGTCGAACGCACCACCCCCAACCGCCGTTCACACAGGCGGCACCACATCAATACCGCCCGCCTGCTGACCGACATCGACGCGGGCAATGGTACGCAACAACACCAAGTCGATGATCTCGACCGTGCCCGGCTCGCTGCCAACGCCCTCGACCGACACGAACGCATAGCGATCGTCGTGCGTGATCGCCACGCCGTGCACCACGCGACGCTGCGTCGGCAGCACGGCGAGCGTCGCGCCCGTGCGGGTATCGATGATCGACACACTTTGCGCACGCTTGTTGGTGGCCACGAGCTTCGTGCCATCGCGCGTCACCGCCAGGTTGTACACGCCGTTCCCCGCCGCAATGCGGCGACGCAGCGTCCACGAGGGCACATCGATCTCCACCAGATCGCTCGTGCCGTTGCACGCCACCCACACCGTCTTGTCATCGGGGCTCGGCTGTGCCCACGTGGGTGAGCATTGCGTGCTCCCCGCTGCCGGCTGCGCGAGGCCGTGGCCGCTCATGTCGTGCCCAGCGTGCGCCGCATCGGCGCCACGTACGGGTGGTGCTCCCGACATCCCCTGCTCGGCGCCCTTGGTGAGCGCAAAGTGACGCGACACCTGCAGCCCGTCGAGATCGATCTCGACGAGCTGCTCGTCCATCATGCACACACTGTAGTGACGTGTGCCGGCGCCGTTCACGCGCGACCCGTGCGGCATGGCGCAGGTGGTGATGCGCGCGATCTCCTGCATGCTGTCGGCGCGCACCACACTGATGTCGCTCGCCACCATGTCGCCGTGCAGGTTGAAGTTCACCACCACGACCTTGCTGCCATCGGGGGTCACCTGCGCCGTCGCCGGGAAGTTGCCGAGCATGACCTGCCCCGCATACGTGTTGCTGCGCGTGTCGAACTTCCAGAGCACCCCATACGGTGTACCGTGCGCGGTGCTCACGTAGTACGACTTGCCGTCGGGCGATACCGCCAGACCGTGCGGGCCATCGGGGTCGGCGATCATCACACCCACGTCATGCTGCCGCACCACGCGGGCACCCTGCGGCCCCAGCTCGATGACCGCCACGCGATCCACGCTCTCGCTTGCGACCAGCGCGGTGTACGTGCGCGACGGAAACTGCGCCGACAGCGGCAGAGCCACCGCTGTCGACACCAACACTCCAGCGATCAACGCACGCATCGGCGTCACGGAACGATCGCGTTCTTCTTGGGCTCGGGCTTGGGATCCATGCGCACGATCCACAACCCGTTGTACATGTCGTTCACGTACGCCAAACCATTGCGCACCACCACACCCCACGTCATGGCGGCGTTCTTCACGAAGCCGTCCATGTCGGCGGTGTTCACATGCACCATCTCGCGCTGCTGCGCACGCAGGTCGCCGCGCAGTTCGCCCGAAATGTCGAAGGTGCGGAAGCCCGCGTTGTACGCGCCCATGTACAGCGTATCGCCCGCCACGTACACGTTGTGCACGCCGCCGTACTCCGGCTCGTAGAAGGCCACGCTCTTGGGCTTCGCGATGTCGCTCACATCGATCACCTGCAAGCGACCATACGCGCGACCGGCCGACGCATCCTTCGCGCCCTTCACCGGCGCGGCAGGAAACACTTCGTCGGCAATGAACACGTAGTTCTTGTGACGCCACGCCGTGTGCGTACCACGAATGAAGCCCGGGCCACCCGCGGCCTCCACCTGCCGGTACATGTCGTTCAAGTCGTACTTGTACTGGCTCACCACCTGCGGATTGCTGGGGCTTCCACCCTTGATGCCATTGCCGATGTCGAGAATGACGAGTCCATCGTTCCAGTAGCTCAGATACGCGAGGCCATCCTGCACGTCGATGTCGTGCAACGACCGGCCGGCATCAGGGCGCGGCGTCTTCCACACCGCGGCCGTCTTGGGCTTGCACGGGTCGTTCCAGTCGATGATGTGAATGGCACCCGTACCATCGTTCGTGAGATAGATGTGCGTGCCGTACTTCTCCTGCTTGTACACGAACGTGCTGTGCACACCGCCCGTGAGGCCTTCGGTGAAGTCGGCACACTTCTTGGGGTGCAGCGCATCTTCGAGCGAGGCGATCACGATGCCGTTCTTGCGGTCGCTCGCGCCTTCGCGCGTGAATACCAAGTGCTTGCCATCGGGCGACGTCATGATGTCGTTCACGCGACGCGTGTTCTCGACGATGCTGTCGGTCACTACCGGCTTGCTCTTGTCGGTAATGTCGATGGTGAACATGCGATCGCCACCGGAGCCGGTGCCGAGGTACGCGATCTCACGCGTGGGATGCAGCCACACTTCTTCGGTGGTGAATCCCGTACGCGGCAACCGCCCCACCACGGTGGCCGGGCGACGCACATCACGTGGTGCGAGTCGCACGATCGCCTGCGCGCTCTGTGTGCCCAGCGTGGCGGTCACCACATAGGTGCCGCCTTCGTAGCCCGTGAACGCGCCGTCGGCGTCGATGACACCCTGACCCGGGCTGAAGCTCCAACTCGGCGTCAACCCCGCGATCGTTTTGCCGGCGGCATCCTTCGCATTGACGGCAAAGCGAATCACGTCACCAGTGCGCGCGCTCGTCGCGCTCGGCGTGAGGCTCAGCGCACCGACGCGTGCGGCGACCACCTGCACCGTGTGCGTCACCGTCGCGCGATCGGCGCGGCCGGTGAGCACGGCGCGGCCTACGGCCTTGGCGGTCAGCAGACCGTCGGCATTCACCGTCGCCACGGCGGGGTTGCTGCTGCTCCACTGCACACGATCGTCGCGCACATCGCCGGCGCCGCTCTTGACCGTGGGGACGAGCACGATGCGTTGACCACCCACGAGACGCGTGGGGGCGCCGTCAATCGTGATGCTCGCGGCGGGACCCGCCACCATGCGCAGTTCGACACGCTGCGTGAGCGTAGGCTGACCGGGCATCTGCGCCACGACCGTCACCGGCAGTGTGCCGGTGCTGCCCGAGCGGACGAGGCCAGAGGGCTCTACCGACCCTTCAAAGCGGCCACCGGCCGCGAGAAAACGAATCGTCGCGCCAGGCACGACTTGCCCGTTCGCATCGAGCACGCGCGCCGACAGGCGAAGAGTGTCTTCGGCGACGACGACCGGATTGGCCGGCGAGATTTCGAGGGTGGCCGCGCGCGGCGGCTGAGCCTGCAACGACGTTACCGTCGCTGCAGTGAAGAGAGACAGCAACATGACAATAATCGTTAGAGGTGAAGACCCACGCCTGCTTATGCCCGCTTACGCCGACGCCAACTCCGTCGCCGCCGCTTCGAGCTCCGCCACGATGGGCGCGTCGAACTTGAGTTCACGCAGCCGTTCCGCCACGCGCGTGTACCAGCGCACCGTCCCGTCGCGTCCCACCGAGAACCGTCCCCACACCGTCTCCGGAAACGCCGTACGGCGCAGGTCGGACAGAATGGAGTTGGCGTTGTGCACCTTGTCGGCCGCGCACACCCACAGCGCGTCTTCGGTGGCGAGTGACAATCGCTGGAGGTAATCCTCCTTGCGTTCGTCCGACGACATCTCGATGCCATCGTCGTCCACCTTGCGATGCGTCACCGCCAGCACCGTTGCGAGCACGCTGTTGCCGAACTTGCGGCCGATGCGCTCTTCGAGCATCTCGCGTGTCATCCCTTCGCGCACGCAATCTTCGATGACGTCGTGCAGGATGCCGGCGACGATCGTCTCTTCGTTGCACCCGTAACGCGTGAGAATGATCGCGACATTGGCCGGGTGAGTAAGGTACGGCAACCGCGTACCCTTACGAACCTGCTGGTCGTGATGCTTCGCGGCGAAGGCGAAGGCATGATTGATCCGATCGGAGTATCCGGTCATGGTCGGCAAGGCGGCGACGGGCAATGGCGGATCTGACGGGGAGCGCAGGCGTCAGGCAGGGACGGGAACATACGTCGTCCGGGTGAACCAAGCTACCAACTGCTCGAGTCCCGCCACATCGGCGTCGCCAAAGGCATCCAGCACGGGCGAATCGATGTCGAGTACGGCCATCAGCGCGCCCTGCGCGTCGAACACCGGCACCACGATCTCGCTTTGGGAACGCGCGTCACAGGCAATGTGCCCCGGAAACGCATGCACGTCGGGTACCACCACCGTGCGCCGCTCCGCGGCCGCCGTGCCGCAGACCCCGCGGCCGAAGGCAATATCCTGACAGCCAAGCGAGCCCTGGTAGGGACCAACGCGGAGCAGCGTGTCCGGTTGCACCACCCGGTAGAACCCCGTCCACAGATGCCCGAACGCGTGATGCAGCATCGCACTCAACGTGGCCATCCCGGCGATGGCGTCGGTGCTGTCATGCAGCAGCAGCTCCTGCATGTCCAGAAGACGGGCGTACGCGTCGGCGCGCGGGACGTCGCGCAGGTCGGGGATGACGGGTTCCATGACGGGTCAGGATGAAGCGATGCGAAAACGAATGGTCAGCGAAGCGGACCGATGAGCAGAATGAGGCGGAGATCGAGCAGCGCCAGCGCCAGCCCCTGCAGGACAACGCCCAACCCTGCCCCAACGGCTCCCATCCGGCGCTCCCACTGCCATCCGACGATTACCAGCGTCAGCCCCACCGCCGCATACCCCAGATCGAGCCCGGTGTTGAGCCAGAGGATGCTGAGCAACTTCTGCGTGCCGGCAAAGTCGCGCATGGTGAGCCCGCGCCACGCCCACAGCGCGATAGCCGCGTTCACGGCTCCCCACGCGGCGGTCTGAATGGCGAAGTGCCGCACCAGCGGCGCGGCGACCTGGCGGAGTGTCAACCACGCCAGCAGCGCGGTGCCTCCCACGATGCTCGCCGCGGCCCACACGCCGAGGCGGAGAAGATGGCCCTGCTCGAGCGCATACAGCGTATCTGCCCACATACGCGGAGACTAGCCGAGTGCGCGCTAACCGGCCAGCGGGAGATCGTCGGCCCAGAGCACGACCGCGCGCACCCGTCGGCCACCCGCCTCGGCCGTCTTTACCGCCCGCGTGACCCACGCCAGTGGCGTCACGCCCAGTCGCGCGCACAGCACCAGATCCACAGTGGCCGGCACCATCTCCGGCGCCGCCGCGTCGGTGATGTAGACGACGAAATCGTATTGCGCCACATAGCTGGAGAGCCCCGCTTGTGCCGCCGTATCCTCAGCGGTCGCCGTGAGCGCCTCGCGGCGCGTATGCTGGCGTGCGCGGCGCGGCAGCAGGAGGTCGACCGCCGCGTCGCGCCCCAACGGCAGCGCCCGACTGCCATCCCAGCGGTCATCGAGCGCGGTGTCGCTGTACGACGTTGCCGGCACCAGCGAGGTGGCGGGCACGAGCGGCACCACCGCACCAGCACGCTGCGCGGCATCCACCAGTACCGTGGCACGCGATTCCCGAGCCGCCACCGATGCGAGGTTGAGCCCCACCGCGCCCGCCACCAGCGGCTGATCGGCCAGCAGCTGCACCTCGCGCGCCATGTCGCCGATGTTCGACAACGTCAGGTGCAAAAGCGGCCACGCATCATCCGTGAACGAAAGCACCGGAACGGGTGCTTCACCGCTGCGCGCACGCCGACCAAAGCGACGAGCCTCGTTGCGCGCATGCACGATTACGCGTGCGCGCGTGACCGCTTCGAGCTCCTGCGCATCACCAACCGTGGGACGACGCAGTTCGCGAAGCAGGGCCACACTGAAGCCTACGCTCAACCCCAACACCAGCGAGGCGAGCAGCATCGCGACCGGCGGAATGCTCACCTGCATGCGGGCACGCAGCGACGCCTTCCCCAGTTCCAGGGAATCGTTGTAGCGTCGCGCCTGCGCCAGCACCGTATCGAGGCGAACGAGCGAGTCCGTGGCGAGCCGCACCGCATTTTCGAGCAACGTATCGGCAAGTAGCGCACTCGTCAGCAGCGGCATGCTCCCGCTATCGGGACGCGACAACGACGCGCTATCCGTCGACGGCCGCGCCGCCGCCGCGGCTGCCGCGCCCGACAGCGCGCGCTCGGCCACCGACACCAGCCGTTCCCCCATGCGCGTGAGACGCGACGTCATGAGCGCGTAGAGGGCATCGGGGCCGCTCAGTGCGGCGTACGTTTCGCGTTCGCGATTGAGCCGCTCGATACTGTCACGCAGCGCGAGCGCCGCCGTGCGCGCCGTTTCGTCGCGCTGGAGCGCCGGTGCGACGGCCAACGCGAGATAACTCTCGGCGAGCGGCGTTTGCCGCGCCCGCACCACCTGCTGCAACAGGTCACGCAGCAGCGAATCACGCGAGACCGCCACGGCGACTGTGCGATCGGCAATGGAGTCGGTAATCCCGAGGCCGGCGGCAAGCGCCTGCTGCGCCGAACGACGCTGCTCTTCGGCGCGCTGCCTGGCCGTGTCGGCGCGCTCACGTTGCGAACGCAATACGAGCGTATCGCGCAGCGGTGGCAGGTCGGCAATGGCGGCGGAGATCGCGCGATCGGCCTGTCGTGGCAACAGCACGAACGCCAGTAAAGTCGCGATCATGACGATCGCGCCGGAACCGGCAATGAGGAGACCGTGCCGCGCGGCATTGCGAGTGCGGGCGGCGAGCCAACGGGCGCGCGGAGAAATCATTGTGCTACAAACGAACACGGGGGCCAGCGCATCGCGCCAGCCCCCGCCGTCCTGCATATCACATCAAGACTTACTTGATGGTGATCTTGCCCTTCATGTTCATGGCGAGGTGCGGCGTGCAATGGAAATCGTACGAGCCAGCCGGAACGCCGGCGAACGAGATCGTGTACTCTTCGTTCGCGTTGAGGAGCATCTTGCCCGAAAGCTCACCAGCCTGCTCCGGCATGTTCGCCGTGAGGGCCGTCTTCGCTTCGGCCGAAAGCGTAGCGGGGTCGAACGCCACGTTGTGCGGGCCGCCCGAAACCATCACGAACTTCACGCCGTCGCCGGCCGCGATCGTGAGATCGGCGGGCTCAAAACGATAACCCTGTCCGTCGCCGATCATGTTGATCGTGTGCGTGGTGCCCGTGATCGGGGCCATCGCGCCAGCCGCCGGAGCAGCCGGGGCCGCCGGGGCCGCCGCAGCCGCCGAAGCGCCCGCCGCCGCCGTGTCGGCCGTAGCCGCCTTGTCCCCACCGCAAGCGCCGAGCAGGATCGCCGCGCCAGTCACTACTGCAAAGCCGAGAAACCGCATGTTGTAGGCCTCCAGAGCCTATTCGGAAAATTCCTTTCAACCAGGGCAAGAGTGCTCTGGGTTCGCAGGGCCCTGCGAACCTTGTGAAACTATTCACAAAAGGGCCCGGCGCAAAGCCCCCAGTCAGGGAATTCCGCACTTGACGACCCCGCCCTGCTCGGCTAGCCTCCAGTTCTATGAAGTTCGCCTGCCCCACCCACCATCATGCGCATCATGGCCACGGCCCGACGGGTCGGGGCGCTTCGTGCGTGATGGGGTAACGGCAGCACCGAATCCCCTGCACCACAGCGACCTGCGGCCCGTCCTCTCCGGACGGGCCTTTTTTGTTGCCCGCCTTACCAGCGCTTTCGCTTTCCAATCCATAGAACACCATGCTGAGAATCGCCCTCCCCAATAAAGGCCGCCTGAGCGAAGACACCCGCGAGCTCTTCAACGACGCCGGGCTCGAGGTCCGCTCGTCGGGTGAGCGCGCCCTGACCGCCTCGTTGGGTGGGGAGTTCGAGGCCATCTTCGTCCGGGCGCAGGACATCCCGGAGTTCGTCGCCGACGGCGCGGCCGACGTGGGCGTGACCGGCTGGGACCTCGTCAATGAATCGGGACGGCCGCTCACCTCGCATCTCGACCTCGGGTTCGGCAAGTGCCGCCTGGTCGTGGCCGCCCGCGAAGAGTCGGGCATTCGCTCGGTCGAAGACATTGGCCGTACCGGCACCCGCATGCGCGTGGCGACGGTCTTCCCCAACATCACACGCAAGTTCTTCGAGTCGCGCAGCTGCCCGGTCGACGTCGTGCCAGTGTCCGGCGCCGCCGAGATCGCCCCGCACTTGGGCATCGCCGATGTCGTGGTGGACCTCACCTCCACCGGCTCCACGCTGCGCGTGAATGGTTTGCGCGAGATCGATACCGTGCTGCGCTCGAGCGCCCACCTCATTACAGCCGAGGGCGGTCCGCGCAACGGTGATCCGGCGCGTCGGCAGGAGCTCGACGACCTTGTCACCGCCCTCGCGTCGGTCATCCGTGCGCGTGGGCAACGCTACCTCATGGCCAACGTGCCGCGTGCCGCACTCGACCAGGTGCGCGAGGTCCTGCCTGGGCTGAATGGTCCCACCGTCATCGAGATCGCGGAGTCGTCGACGTTCGTGGCGGTACACGCGGTGGTGAGCGCGAGCACCATTTACCGCACTATCTCGCAGCTGCGCGCACTCGGCGGTGAAGGCATTCTGGTCACGCGAATCGAGAGGCTCGTGCCGTGAGCATGTTGCCAGTGCAACTGCGGGCGTTCGGCGCACTCGCCTGGCTGGACCGCAAGACGGTGCAAGCGGTCGTCGATCGTTCCTCGACGACGGACAAGTCCGTCCGTACGCGGACGGCAGCGATCATCGAACAGGTGCGCACGCGAGGTGATGCGGCGCTCGTCGACTTTGCGCGCGACTTCGACAAGGTGAACCTGACCGCGCTCGAAGTGCCGCGCGCAGAGTGGGATGCGGCGCTCGCAGCACTCGATCCGGCGCTGCGGCAGTCGCTCGAGCGCGCGGCGCGTAACATCGCGTCGGTGCACGCGGCGTTTCGTCCGGTAGAGACCGTGTGTTCGCCGGAACCCGGCATTACGGTGGGGCGCCGTCCCGATCCGCTGCAGCGCGTGGGTATCTACGCGCCGGGCGGACGCGCAGCCTATCCGAGTTCGTTACTCATGGGTGCCATTCCGGCGCGTGTCGCCGGTGTGGGTGAAGTGATCGTGTGCTCGCCGCCGGGGCCCGATGGCAAGCCTTCTGATGTTGTGCTGGCGGCCGCAGCCCTCGCCAACGTCGATCGCGTCTTCTCGCTGGGCGGTGCCGGCGCGATTGCCGCGCTCGCGCTTGGCACGGAGAGTGTGCCGCGCGTCGATCGCATCATGGGACCGGGCAATGCGTATGTCGCGGAAGCCAAGCTGCAACTCGTGAACGCCGTCGCCATCGATTCGCCAGCAGGTCCCAGTGAATTGCTCGTCCTCGGCGACAGTTCTGCCAAGGCCGATGCTGTTGCCCGGGAGATGATGGCGCAGGCCGAGCATGATCCCGATGCCGCCGTCGTCACGATCCTCGCGGGAGACGATGTCGACTTGCTCGCGAACGACGTGCGCACCGCCCTCGCCGCGCAACTCGCGAAGGCACCGCGCGCCGACGTCGTACGTGCGTCGCTTGCGGCCCGCGGCGCCATTGTCACCGTGCCACTGCTCAGTGAGGCCATCGCGTTCACCAACGAGTGGGCCGCAGAGCATCTGCTCCTGGTGGTGCGCGATGACGTGCGCGACAGTACACTCGCGGCGTTGCGCAGCGCAGGCACCATTTTCGTGGGCGCTTCCAGCAGTGTGGCGTACGGCGATTACATGACGGGTGCCAACCATGTGTTGCCCACCGCGGGCGCTGGCCGCAGCTACTCCGGGTTGAGCACGCTCGATTTCGTGCGGTGGACCACATGGCAGGAAGTCACGCCCGCAGCGGCCGCGAGTCTGGCCGAAGATGTCGGACGCTTTGCCGACGCGGAAGGATTGCCGGCACACGCGGCGGCTGCTCGCGCGTGGGCCAAGACGGGGAGCACCGTATGAGCATGGGCAACATCGATATGACGACCGACCGGCTCGCCTTTGCGCGCGCGCTCTACGACGCGGTGCCCCTGTACGATCCCAAGCGTGCACCGGTCGAACTCGACCTCACGGACAACACGAACTTGTGGGGTCTGCCGCCGCATGCGGAACGTACGCTGCGCGAGATTCCCGTCGCGCGCATTACGCGGTATCCATCGCTATACGCGGCCGAACTCAAGGAAGCACTGGCGTCATTCGTCGGCGCCACGCCCGAGTACCTCGTAACGGGGTGCGGCTCCGACGACATTCTCGACAGCGCCATGCGCGCCTTCGGTGAGCCGGGCTCGGTGGTGGCCAGTAGTGAGCCGAGCTTCGCGATGATTCCCATCTTCGCACAGATGAACGGCCTCTCCTATGTCGGGGTACCCGAACGCCCTGACCATCAGCCCGATCTCGACGCCCTGCTCGCCGCGCAGCCGCGCATTCTATATCTGTGCACGCCCAACAATCCCACCGGTGCGCTGCTCACGCAGGAAACGCTCGAGCGGGCGGTACGTGAAGCTCCCGGTGTGGTGTTCGTCGATGAAGCCTATGCGGAGTTCAGTGGCGTGTCGGCGGTGGAGCTCGCCATGCGCGTCGACAACCTGCTGGTGATTCGCACCATGTCGAAGGCGTTCGGACTTGCCGGCCTGCGCGTGGGCTACGGGATCGGCGCGCCGGCGCTGGTCCGCGACGTGGAGAAGTCGCGCGGCCCGTACAAGTTGAATGCGATGGCCGAGCAGGTGGCGCTCACGGCGCTGCGCGAAGACATGGCATGGGTACATGCGCATGTGGCGCTCGCGGTGGAGAACCGTGAACGTTTGGCGGCGGCGCTGCGTGATCGCGGCTATGCCCCGTTGACGTCGCACGCCAACTACGTCTGTGTGCCGGTGGCGCGGGCCGTTGAAGTCGGACAGGCACTGCGCGCACGCGGGGTGGCGGCGCGTCCCTTTGCCGGGCTGCCGCACGTAGGCGACACGCTGCGCATCAGCGTAGGGCCGTGGGAGATGCTCGAACGCTTCCTCGTGGCGTTCGACGACGCGACTGCCGATGTGTATACAGGAGTGACCTCATGACAGCACTACTGCGCGTGACGGTGTTCGATTACGGCGCCGGCAATCTTCATTCGCTGGTGAAAGCCGTTGAAGCGGGTGGGGCCACGGTCACGGTGGAAACCGATCCGGCGGCGGCGGTACGGAATACCGACGCACTCATTCTGCCGGGTGTCGGTGCCTTCGCGCCGGCGGCCGAGCGTCTGGCCAGCGGGCGCGACGCCATGCGCGACGCGCTGATCGGTGGGCTGCCGGCGCTGGGTATCTGCCTTGGTATGCAGCTGTTGTTCGACGCCAGCGACGAAGGGCCGGGCGAGGGCCTCGGCATTGTCCCCGGCCGCGTGACACGCTTGGCGGCGGAACGCGTGCCGCAAATCGGCTGGAATCGTCTCGATGACGCCTCGGAACCGCTGCTCGATACGGCATCGCTCGATGTGGCGTATTATGCCAACTCGTTCGTCTGTCGTCCCACCGCCGATGGCGAGCAGTACGTCACGTCGTGGAGCGAGCACGAGGGCGATCGTTTTGTCGCCTCGGTGCGCCGCGGCCATGTGATCGGCACGCAGTTTCACCCGGAGAAATCGAGTACACCGGGCGTCACGTTCGTGAAGGCGTTTCTCGACTTTGCCACGTCGGTGGCCACTCAGCAACGGAGCTCGACATGATCGCCATTCCGGCGGTGGATCTGCGCGGCGGCAAGTGCGTGCAGTTGGTGGGCGGCGATTACGATGCCGAAAAGATCCGGCTCGAAGACCCACCATCGGTTGCGCGCGACTGGGTGCGCGAAGGGTTCACGCGGTTGCATATCGTCGATCTCGACGCGGCGACCGGGCGCGGGCAGAACATGGAGATCATTCGCGAGATCCTGCGCACCGCTGACGTCCCCGTGCAGGTTGGGGGCGGTGTGCGAGACGAAGGGCGCATTGAGCGGCTGCTCGATGAAGGCGCGTCGTGGGTGGTCGTCGGCACGCGTGCGGTCGAAGACGCCGACTGGCGCGAAGAGATGGCCACGCGTTTTCCGGGACGTCTCATTATCGCCGCCGACGTGCGCGAGCGATACGTCGTCACCAAGGGGTGGGCGGAGACGTCGCGCCTCAACGTGGTCGACTTCGTGGAGGAGCTGTCGGTGCTGCCGCTGGCGGGAGTGCTGGTGACGGCAGTACATCTCGAAGGCAAGATGCAGGGGACCGACCTGCCGCTCATGGAAGACGTCGCCGAGGCGAGTGCCTGGCCCGTGTTTGCATCGGGTGGCGTGACCAGTCTCGAAGATATGCGGGCGCTCGAACATCGCGGGCTGGCCGGTGCGGTGTTGGGCATGGCTTTGTACACGGGCGCGATCGATCCGCGTCGACTTGCAGAGGAGTTTGGCGCATGACCGTTGTCGTTCGCGAATCGAAGGAAACGCAAATCCGCATTGCGCTCGACGAGCCGTCGCCGGCGCTGCCGTCCATCGATACTACCGAGCCGTTTCTCGATCACATGCTCGTCGCGCTCTCCAAGTACTCGGGGGTGCGCTTCGACATTCAGGCCAAGGGCGATCTGCGGCATCATCTTATTGAAGATGTGGCGATTGCGCTGGGCCAGGCCTTTGCGGTGCATGCGCCGGCCACCTGTGCGCGCTACGGAGAGCGCACGGTGCCCATGGACGACGCGCTCGTTCAGGTCGTGCTCGATCTTGGCGGACGTCCGTACTATCGCGGGCCGCTGCCGTCGGGAATCTACGATCACTTCATGCGCTCCTTTGCCGACAACGCCAAGGCGACGCTGCACGTGCGCGTGCTGCGCGGCACCGACAAGCACCACATCATCGAAGCGGCGTTCAAGGCGCTGGGCTTCGCGCTGCGCGAGGCGCTCGTCGAGACGGGCGCGGTGTTCAGCACCAAGGGGTCCGTGAAGCTCGAGATCAACGGGAACGGGTGACATGCTGACGCGTCGTGTCATCGTCTGCCTGGATGTCAAAGGCGGGCGTGTAGTGAAGGGGGTGAACTTCGTCGGGCTGCGCGACGTGGGCGACCCGGTGTCGCTCTCGGAGCGGTACGAGCTCGAAGGCGCCGACGAAATCACCTTCCTCGACATTTCGGCGAGCGCCGAAGAGCGGGCGACCCTGCTCGATGTCGCGCGCCGGACGGCCGAACGGCTGTTCATTCCGCTCACCATTGGCGGTGGTGTACGCACCGCCGACGATGTGGCGCGGGCGCTCCGCGCCGGTGCCGACAAGGTGTCGGTGAACTCGGCCGCCGTGACCAACCCCGCCATGCTCACGGCGGCGGCCGACCGGTTTGGCTCGCAATGCGTCGTGGCAAGCATCGATGCCAAGAAAAACGCCGACGGCGTGTACAAGGTGTGGGTGAAGGGTGGCCGCGAAGAGACACCGCTCGAAGCGGTGGCGTGGGCGCAGGAGTGCGTGTCGCGTGGGGCGGGAGAGATTCTGCTCACGAGCATCGATCGTGACGGCGCGCGCATTGGCTACGATCTCGACATCACACGCGCCGTCGCCAACGCCGTGAACGTTCCCGTCATTGCTTCCGGCGGTGCCGGGACGGCGCAGCATCTTGTCGATGCCGTTCAGCAGGCCAATGCCGACGCCGTGCTGGTCGCCGGCATTCTGCACGATGGCGTAACGACGGTGCACGCCCTCAAGCAGGTCATGCGTGATGCCGGGCTCAACGTGCGCAACGCCGCCGCGCGGGTACTCGCGTGAGCGCACAGTTCAGTGAATCGCCGGCGTCGCTCATGCAGGCAGCCGCCGAAGTGGCGCGCTTTGCGGCCAGCGTAGCCATGCAGTGGTACAACGCCGGTGTGTCGGTGGAGACCAAGGGCGACGGTTCGCCGGTCACCATTGCCGATCGTGAAGCAGAACGACAGGCGCGTGCGTGGCTCGAAGAGCGCTTCCCCGCCTACGGCCTCTTTGGCGAAGAGTTCGACACGGTGCGTGCCGACGCGCCGCGCCGCTGGATTCTCGATCCCATCGACGGCACCAAGGCCTTCGTGCGCGGTGTGCCACTTTGGGGCACACTCGTGGCCTGTTGCGAAGGGGATACCGTGCTGGCCGGAGCCGCCTGCTATCCGGCAGTCAATGAGCTGGTGGTTGCCGCACCGGGTGAAGGATGCTGGTGGAACGGCAACCGCGCGCAGGTCTCCACGGTGACCACGCTGCGTGAGGCTACGCTGCTGACCACCGACGATCGTTTTCTGGAGCGTAAGCACCGTCGCGAGCCGTGGCGTGCACTCGCCTCCGAAGTGGCGGTCTGCCGCACGTGGGGCGACTGCTACGGCTACCTGCTCGTCGCCTCGGGCTGGGCCGACGTGATGCTCGATCCGATCATGAATCCCTGGGACATCGCCGCGTTGGTCCCAGTGATCCGCGGCGCGGGCGGCGTGATTTCCGATTGGCAGGGCGGCCCCGCCTACCCGGCCGCCTCCACAATCGCCGCCGGTCCCGAGCTGCACGCCGCCGTCATCGCGGCTCTCAATCCGCAGGTCGCCTCG
>JAIXTI010000058.1 GCA_027484025.1 bacterium | reverse complement strand
GGCGGCGCTGCCCGCCACGGGGCTTGTGGGCGCCGAGTTTCTCCCGGAGGACGATCGCGGGGAAGTCGGTATTCTGGTGGAAGCCCCCCCGGGTGCGTCGCTGGCATACACCACCGCGCGCGCCGAGGCGGCCGCCGCCATCGCCCGTCGTCTCCCCGAGGTACGCACGGTGTACACCACGGTTGGAGGTGGTGAGGGCGACGTGTCGCAGGCCCAGGTGCTCGTGCTGTTGTCCGCGCGCGCCACACGCGACCGCACGGCGCGGCAGATCGCGACGGCGCTCCGCGATGACATGCAGCCACTGCGCGGGGCCACCTTTGCCGTCATGGACCTTGGACTGAACGGGTTTCTCAAGCCCATTCAACTCCAGGTGCGAGGCACGGATGCGAGCACGCTGCCACAAGTGGCGGCCAGCATCGCGGCGCGCGTGCGCACTGTGCCGGGGGCGGTGGATGTGTCGCTGTCGAGCCGTCCGGGGGCGCCCGCTGTCGATATCGGATTGCAACGGGCCCTTTCAGCGACGATGGGGCTCACGCCGGCTGAGGTGGCGAGTGCCATGCGCGTCGCGTTCGCCGGCGTCGAAGCCGGTCGCTGGCTCGACAATGACGGGGAGCTCCGGAAGGTGCGCGTTCAGCTGCCATCGGCGCAGCGTCAGTCCGTGGCCGATTTGGGCGCCCTGCCATTGCAGGTGCCAGGTCCGGATGCACGCCTGCAGGCCGTGCCCTTCGCGCAGGTGGCGACGGCCACTGCGGTTAGCGCCCCAACCAAGATCGAGCATGAAGACGGGGCCGCGACCGTGACCCTCACGGCGAACGTCCTCGGGCGCCCGCTGGGAGATGTGGCGAGCGGCATCGATCGGGTGCTCTCATCCATGTCGCTCCCGCCTGGTGTCACGGTGGCCTACGCCGGCGACGTGAAGGACCAGCAGGAAGTGTTCAGCAATATTCTGCTGGCGCTCGTCGCGGCCGTGGTGGGGATGTATTTCGTGCTCGTGCTGCAGTTCAATTCGTGGATCGAGCCGCTGGCCATTCTCACCTCGTTGCCCCTCTCGGCGGTGGGCGTCGTCGGTGCCTTGTGGATGACCGGCATGACCATCAACATCATGTCGCTCATCGGCGTGATTCTGCTGTCCGGCGTGGTGGCGAAGAATGCCATTCTGCTGCTGGACTATGCCAAGCAACTACGCGAAGGAGGATGGACGCTGACGGACGCCTTGGTGGAATCAGGAGCGACGCGCCTGCGACCGATCGTGATGACCACGGTCGCGCTGGTCGCGGGTATGGTGCCGGTCGCGATTGGCAGCGGTGAAGGCGCGATGTTCCGGGCGCCGTTGGGTGTGGCGGTGATCGGCGGGACGGTCACCAGCACTGCGCTCACGTTGCTGGTTGTTCCGGTCGTGTATGCGCTGCTCGATGGTGTGCGGCAGCGGGTCAGCGGCCGGTCTCTCTCCCCTTCCGGACAGGCGTTGCATCACGCGACGCCACACGGACCAATGAACACCGAGGGCCTGGTGTGACCTTACCTCTCGAGTACGGGCCGAACGCTGCACCCGCGCGCTCGCGGACCGTGCTGTCGCGCATCTCACAGGGTGAGCTGCTCACACTGCTGGCGGTGGGCATCTTCGCCGAGTTGCTCACGGTGGGGTGGATTGTCGCGGTCCTCAACCGGGACAACAGCCCGTACTCGTGGCAGCAGGCCTTTGGCCTCGTTGCCGTGGACTTCGTGTCGCTGGCGTGGCTTCCCGTGCCACTCTTCGCGTGGTACGACCGGTTTCCCTTAGGTGGTGCGAAGCATGTGCGTCATGCGGTGCTACGCGCACTGGCTGCCGCGCTGCTGCTGTTCGTGTCGTCGTGGATCTCCACGATGGCGCTGCGTTTTGCCGGCGATGCCTTCGGTGTACGTCCCGACGTGCTCGCCGTCATGGCGCCGGGTTACCCGGAGCAACTGTTCTGGGCGGCGTGCGCGGTGTTCGGCGTATCGATTGCGTATCTGGTGTTGCGGCGCTTGCATGGCGCACGTGACCTGGAGCAGCGCAACGCCGAACTGCAGCGGCTGACGCTCGAAGCACGGCTCAATGCGCTTGCCGCCGAATTGCAGCCGCACTTTTTGTTCAACGCGCTGAACAACCTTGCGGAGCTGGTGCATCACGATCCGGCGCGGGCGGAGGCGATGCTGTTGCATCTGTCGTCGCTGCTGCAGGCGACGCTCACGACGAGTCGGCAACGCACGGTCCCTCTGGCGGAGGAGCTGCAATTGCTCGACGACTACCTGGCGATACAACGCATGCGATTCGATGACCGCTTGCAGGTCACGTCGCATATCGAGCCGTTGGTGATGACGGCGCGTATTCCGCCCATGTTGCTGCAACCGCTGGTGGAGAATGCGGTGGTACACGGCATCGAAGGCCGCGTCGGCGCGTCCCAGCTGCAGATTACCATTCGCGCCAACGCGGGCATGGTGGAGGTGGAGGTCGACGACGACGGACCGGGTCCCGGCGGCTCGGCGCATCGCGGGACCGGTACCGGGCTGCGGAATGTGCGGGGGCGACTGGCAGCGCTCTACGGAGAGGGGGCGACCGCAGAGCTCATGACGCTTCCCGGCGGCGGTGCGCGCGCGGTGCTGCGTTTCCCGATGGAGTACGCATGAGCGTGATGCAGACATCGCCGGTTTTGCGTGCAATGATCGTCGATGACGAATCACTCGCGCGCCAGCGTCTCAAGCGACTGCTGTCGCAAGACAGTCGCGTGCAGGTGGTCGGCGAAGCCGCCGATGTTCCCACGGCACGCCTGCAGTTGCCGGTGCTCAAACCCACGTTGTTGTTTCTCGACGTGTCGATGCCGGGCGAAGACGGATTCGCGCTCTTGCAGGACTTACCCCCGGAGCTCCGCCCGTTCGTGGTGTTCGTCACGGCGCACGCCGACGCCGCCGTACGGGCCTTCGATGCCCGCGCCACCGATTTTCTGGTCAAGCCGGTGCGTGTGGAGCGCCTCACGGAGTCCGTGGGTCGTGCGGTGGATGCGATGGAGTCGCGCGCGACCGCGCAGCCGCTGTTCGACGACGAAATCCGGGCGGAGCTGGCCCGCCTCGTGCGCGGGGTCGCGGCACACCGCGACACGCCACCGTCGCTGGTGCACTTCGCTGTCACGGTGGGGCGTCGCACCCGCTTCGTGAAGGTCGATGAGGTCGACTGGTTCGAAGCGGATGGCAACTATGTGCGACTGCATGTGGGGCGCGAGACGCACCTGGTGCGCACGACCATGCAGAAGCTCGAGCAGAGCCTGGATCCGTCCCGCTTTGCACGCATTCACCGGTCGTACATCGTACCGCTCGATCGGGTGCGGGAACTGGTACAGCTGGGGACGGGCGAATACGAACTGAGACTGACGACCGATGTGGCGCTGCCGGTCATGCGAACCTATCGGGATCGACTGCCGATGGGGTGAACACGACGCAAAAAGGGCCGCCAGCATCTGGCGGCCCTTTCTTGTCGACACACCGGCGAGGCCGTGTGCTTACATGCCGCTTCGGCGCGCCACACCCGGCTTGGCGGTCGGCATGCTGGCCGCTGCGGTGAAGAGCTCCTTCTGCGTGTTGCCCTTGCGCATGATCTCCATGGCGCGGCGCAGCTGATTGTCGTCCTTGAGGCTGCGGCGGCGCACCAGCGTATCGCCGAACGCGATCTTGGCGACGCGCTCTTCGATGCTGCGGTCGACGTCGGTGGAGCCGGCATCCCAAACAGCCTTGTCGATCTTTACCGTATCGGCCACAAGGCGCTTGTACACCTCGTCACGCCACGCCGGCTGCACTTCGAAGTTGGGCGTGATCTTTCCCTTCTGCTGCTCGGCCACGTAGGCCACGTGCGCGAGATACTTGCCGTACACCGGCAGCAGCGCACGGCGGAGCTGCTGTTCGGCGGTCGAGAGCGTATCCGACTGCACGATCACGTCGGGGGTGATGGCACCACCGCCGTACACCGTGCGGCCGCTGGCCGACTTGAACACCGGACGCGCCTTGCGCACCGAATCGGTCTCGAGGCTGTCGGGCATGACTTCGACGAACTGGCCCTCGGCGTTGATCTTGCGCTCCTTCTGAATGGAGCGACCCGACGGCGTATACCACTTGCCCGTCGTGATCTTGAGCGCGTAGCCACCGTCGAGGTTGTACACGCTCTGCACGAGTCCCTTACCGAAGCTCGTCGTGCCCACGACCAGCGCGCGATCGTAGTCCTGCAGCGCGCCGGCCACAATTTCCGACGCCGACGCCGAGCCGCCGTCGACCATCACGGTGATCGGGATGTCCGGCGCGAGAGGATCCTGCTGCGAGACGAACTTCTGGAATTCGGCGCGGCCGCGGACCGACAACAGCTCCTTCCCCTTGGGGAGGAAGAGGTTGGACATGGCGAACGCTTCTTCGAGAATGCCACCCGGGTTGCCGCGCAGGTCGATGATGACGCCCTTGGCGCCGCGCTTGGTGAGCATCATGACCGAGTTGGCGATGTCCTCGGTGGTCTGCTCGGAGAAGCGCGTGAGCGGCACGTAGCCAGTGCGGTCATCGAGCATCATGGCGTACGGCACCGCGGGCACATGGATTTCGGCGCGCTTGAAGCCGAGCTTGACCGGCTGGTTCACGCCAATGCGGATGAACTGCACCTGTACCGGCGTGCCGACGGGACCGAGGAGCTTGTTCTGCACCTGCTGCGTGCTGAAGCCACGCGCGTTGGTGGTGTCGATGATCATGATCTTGTCCCCTTCCATCACGCCGCCCTGTTCTGCGGGGGAGCCGGGGAAGACTTTGTTCACCGTCACGTAGTCGCCCACCTTCACGATTTCCATGCCGATACCGGCGTAGCGACCGTTGGTGTTGCGCGAGAACTCTTCGAGCTGCTTGGGGGTGAAGAGCTCGGTATAGGGATCGTTGAGTTCCTTCACGAGCCCGCGCGCGGCCTTTTCGTACAACATCTGCGCGTCGAGGGTGTCCACGTACCGGAGGGCGACGAAGGTCAGCACCTGGTCGAGGAGTTGCGCGCCGCCCCGTGTCGAGCGCGCCTGCAGGGCAAAGCCCGAGGCGAGCAAGGGAAGGAGCACGAGGCTGGCCAGGACGGCCTTGCGGTTGCGGGTCATGCGGGTCTCACGAAAGGGAGGAACTGAAGACTACCACTATGTACGTACGTCGCCAGCCCGCCGCTGTTCCCAATCAGACCTCAGGTCTCATCCCTTGGCCGCGACCCCAGCACATAGTCCACGTGCCATTCCTTCTCGTACTGCCGGATGGCGATGTCGCGCACCAGCCCCGCCGACAGCAGCATTTCGTGCGCCGGCTGCAGGACGCGGGTGAGGTGGCTCGGGTACCGCTGGCTGAGCGGCATCTGCTCGGCCAGCCGCTCGAGCGTAATGCGCCATGACAGGCGCCCGTCGGAGCGGGCGACTTCGAGAATGCGGTACAGCCGACGGGCGACGGGGCTGGACAGGGCGTGGTACCGGGCGGCCGACAGCGTAATGACGTGACGGGCCGCGAGGTTGGCGCGCAACGTAGCCGACAGCGTCACCCGGGCGTCACCTGGTTCGCCCGCGGCCAGATTGCCGAACAGGTGAAGCTGCTCACGGTCGGCCACGCGTCGACGCTGTACCGACACGGTGCTCAGCACGGTGAAGCTGATATCGGCCGGGCCCGTGGGTGCCGACCAGTACGCCCCTTCGGTGCTCTCGAGGGTCGTGCGCTCGAGGCGGGTCAGGGCGGCGCGGAGCTGCTCGTAGGTGCGCCCGTCGGCCCGCCGTCCCATGGAGCGCAGGAACGAGTGCAGGGTGAACGTCACCGCGCCGTCAGCGGGCGAGCCGGCCTCGTGATAGCGGTGCAGCAGTTCGACGTAGACATCCTGGTCGAACGTGCCTGGGAGCCGATCGCCGGGGGCAGGGATGACGCGCCAGCGCCCGCCGTTCTCGGTCGTGAACGAGACGGGCGCATCATCGGCTGAATCACTGAGCCGGAAAAGCGGGAGCTCCTCGAGCGAACGGTCGAGGACCACTCCGCGCACGGCGGGACGCTTGCGAGCGGCGAGAGTCACGGCGGGGAAGTTGATGGAGCGAGGGGGGATGCGCCAGTGCAACCCGTGGGCCTCACGACATAGCCGCGCTTCAACCAAGCCCGCCGAGGCACTCTATGAGCTCGTCGCGTAATGGCGCGGCCCGCTCCGCGAACGCCTGCTGACGACGCTGGTATTCGTCTCTCCCCTCGGCCGTCTCGATGCACACCGGCTCGAAGCCAAAAGCGCGCAAATCGTACGGTCCCGCCTCCATGTCGAGCACGCGAAGATCCGACGCCAACGTGAAGCACGCAAAGAGCAGGTCACTCCCTATCCACGGCATCGCGCCGAATGCCCAGCGATAGAGGTCCATGTTGGCGTGAATGCACCCGGGCTGTTCGCGGTCGTAGCGCGTGGCATAGGCGAGCGGCAAGCGGTTGAGTGGCTTGGCCTCGGGGGCAAAAAAGCGGAAGGCGTCGAAGTGGCTGCACGCCACCGGCCGGCTCTCCACCAGCGCGTCGACTTCCTGCTGCGGCAGTCGCAGCGGCGCGATGTGCGCGTGACGGATATCGTGGCCACGGTACACCATGGCCCACTCGTGCATGCCGAAGCAGCCGAAGTTGGGGGCGCGCTCGCGGGTGGCGAGGAGCATCTCGCGCACGCCGGAGAGTTTGGTGCGCACGTCGTGGGACATGGCGCGGACGTCGCGCTGAATGACGCCGTTGGCAGCCACGTACACGGGCGCGTGGAAACGTTCGCGCGCCGGCGCGCTGTCTTCGAGCGCCTCATGCGGCGCCGGGTGCCACGTTTCGAGCTGCCCCGCCGAGTACGGGTAGTACTGGAAGAGGAAGTCGTACACCGGATGCGCTTCACCGCGCGCCCGACGTTCACGCCGCGGACGCGCCCACGGCTGCACACGATCATAGTGTGCCGCCGCGCGCGCCTCCCATTGTGCGGTGCTCAGAACCGTCAGAGCATCTCCGGTTCCATTGTCTCTTCGACGACTTTGCCGTTCACCAGCTTCACGTGATAGCACTTCGCGCCCGCGCGTGTGGCGACGACCCGCTTGATGGTGTTGTCTTCGAAGTAGAGCCCCGCGTCGTTGTCACACGCGTATCCCGGCTGCATCTCGCCGCTGCCGATGAGCTTCTGATACAGCGGACGACGTCCGGCTTCGGCGTCGTAATGCGGCGAGTGGCTGCCCTTGAGGAAGCCCATGCACTTCACGATGGAGAGCGCCTTGGGGCGCGAATCGGTGGTGCCTTCGTCGAACCAGCAGAGGGAGCCAGCACTGGCGCCGCCGAGGACGATGCCGCGATCCCACGCCTGCCGGAGAATGACGTCGATCCCCTGCGCCTTCCAGATGGCCTGCTGATTGAGGGTGTTGCCGCCGCTCACGACAATCGCGTCCATGCTGAGCAGGACTTCATCCCATCCCTGCGTTTGCGACAGGCTTTCGATGAAGCTGTTCTGCACGAATGGCTCGACATTCAGCGGCGCACACGACTGATAGAACGCCAGCGAGCCGGCCGGGCTGTCCGCGCTGGCGGTAGGCAGATAGCAGATGCGCGGCCGAGTCTTGCCGGTGAGCTGCGCCATGTAGCCAATGAACTTCGTGCGAAAGCCGCCGCCGGCGATAAGAATCTTGCGCGTGGCGCGGGCGTCGGGGGCAGCGAGGTTGGAGTCGGTCATGTGCGGGGCGGGCGTGGCAGGAAGCGGCTGGGCGAAGGCGGGCAATGCGGCGGCGGCGGCGAAGGTGCCACCAGTGGCGACGAAATCCCTGCGGTTCATCAGCGCACCTCGTTTTGTGGTTCGTCGGGGAGTTCATCCAGCGGGTCACCGTCAGCGTCAGCGTCGTCGGCGTAGAGCGTCTCGGCGAGCGTATGCCATCGCCGTGCGGTGCGGGCCTGCCACGCCGCGTCGGTGAGCAGCGCGTCTGGTACCGGATCGCTACCCGCTTCGGCCAGTAGTTCCGACACGAACTGCATCCCGTCCTGGCGAATGAGTGTGTCTTCGTGCATCCCGGCGAACACGTGGATACCGTCGCTTTCCAGCACGTACGCGCACACGAATTCAGACGGCGACAACATGTGCGTGAGATCTGGTTCGTGTACGAACACTGTGCGGCCGGTAAGCTTGTCCGTGACCGTGGTGCCTACCCCTTCCTCGACGGTTTCGGCTTCCCAGATGCCCATGCGGAGGCCGAGTCCGGCGGTGACGAACGCCTGGTCATCGGCGGTCGTGCGCTTGCCCGCGTCGTCCAGCCATGCGGCAGCGACGGGTTTGCCAAGCTTGCCCGGGACGTACGAGAACAGCACCCAGCCGATGTAGATGTCGCCTTCGAGGTCGCTCAGGTCGTCTTCCCGCGCGATCCCCCACGCGTCGAGCGCCCCGTCTATCCAGTCACCGCCCATTTTTTTCGTGGCCCAGTCCAGGATCTCCTGGCCCACCCGCTTCTGCCGCTGCAGCAGCACTTCGGCGCGCTGCCATTCGGCGCGTACGTCCGGCGGAAGCGCCGCCACTTCAGGGGGCACGGCGGCGCCGTGGCACTTCTTGAACTTCTTGCCGGAGCCGCAGGGGCAGGGGGCGTTGCGATCCATGATGATGGCGTGGGTGAGCGCAGGGGGTTCTGCCGAAAGCTAGAACGGCGCTCCGCGAATGCGAGCGTACGCCGCCGAAGAAAGCGGAGGGGGACGCCGCGACGCGCGGCACTAACGAATGGCGTGAAGAATCGTCGAAATGGATGGAGGAATTTTCATGACGATAACACGTCGGGTGCTGTACGGTGGATTGTTGGCTGGAGGGCTGCTCGTGGGGGGCTGCGGCGATTCGTCGACGGCCGCGCCGGATGACAACGTGGCGCCCACGACTGGGCTCTATGTGAGCCAGCAGTTTGCGGCCACCGCAGTGACGACCTCGCTCAATGTGGCGTACAGCGTGCGCCCGAACGCGGGCGGTCAGTATACGAGTCAGCGCACGGAGGCCGTCGAGCGCACGCAGCCCGCGTTGACATTGCGCATGGACATCGCGGTGCCCCCCAACGCGACGGCGGCGACTCGGCAGCCACTGTTGGTGTTCGTGCACGGCGGTGGATTCATTGCCGGCGACAAGAGCGATTTTTATCCGGAAATGGAGTCGTACGCGCGCGCGGGCTACGTGGTGGCCACGATCAACTACCGTCTCACGAATGGGGGCGGTACCGGCGGCGACTCCATTCGCACGCAGGCGGTGCTGCACGCCACCGAGGACGCCATGAACGCCGTGCGGTTTCTGCGTGCCAATGCGGCGAGATACGGCATTGATCCCACGCGAGTCGTGTCGGTGGGGTCGTCGGCCGGCGGCGCAGTGTCGCTCATGCTGGGGCTACAGCCCGATGACCCGCGGGCGCGTTCCGACTGGGCCGGTGTGAGTGCGCGGGTGAATGGTGCGGTCACGACTGGCGCGTCACTGCAGGGGGCGTCGCCGGAGATCGAGGCGTTGCTGTCGTTCGACGCCACCGATTCGCCCATTCTGCTCTATCACGCCAAAGAAACCGACAGCAGCTCCGGCGCCACGTGGACTGGCAGCGTGTTGCCCACGCAGCAGCGCATCACCAGCTCGGGAAACGTGTGCACCGTAGTCCCGCAGCCCAACATGACGCACACCGTGGATCTGTCATTGGGGAACAGCTACTGGCCGCCGCTGCGGGAGTTTCTGTTCACGCACCTGCGGTTGGCGGAGTTGCGATAAGCGCACCGAAGGTGGTGGCGTCGATGTTGCCACCGCACACGACGAGCCCCACGGTTTTGCCGGCCAGCTGGTCGCGCAACGGATACAGCAATGCCGCCAGCGCCGCCGAGCCGGCGGGCTCGGTCACGAGCTTGGCGGCGCGGAAGGTCAGGCGCATGGCGTCGCGGATGTGCTCATCGGTCACGAGCACGACGTCATCGACGAACTGCCGGTTGAGCGCGTACGAGTAGGGCTCACAGCGTGGAGCGCCGAGTGAGTCGGCGATGGTGCGCACTTTGTCGATGCTCTGCGGCGATCCGGCGGCGAAGCTGCGATACATGGTGTCGGCGCCTTCGGGCTCGACCACATAAACGGAAGTGTGTGGCGAGAGTTGCTTGACTGCGCACGCCACGCCGCCGGTGAGTCCACCGCCGCCGGCGGCCACGATGACGGCGTCGAGCTGTGCGCCTTCGTGTTGTAGCTGCTCGACGAACTCGAGCCCCACGGTGGCGGTGCCGAGTGCGGTGCGCGGTCCTTCGTAGGGGTGCACGAAGGTGCGCCCCTGGGTGGCGACAATCTCGTGGACGCGCGTGAAGGCATCGTGCACCGTGTCCACCAGCTCCACCGTCGCGCCCAGTTCTTTGCAGAGCGCAATGCGATACGGATTGGCCGTGCGCGGCATGACGACGGTTGCGGTGGTGCCGAGTTCGCGCGCGCAGTAGCCGAGCGAGATGGCGTGGTTGCCGGCCGATACACCGGTGACGCCGCGCGCGAGTTCGTCCGCGGTAAGGTCGAGCATCACGGTGAGAGCGCCGCGTGGCTTGAAGCTGCCGGTACGCTGAAAGAGCTCTTCCTTGAGCCACACGCGCGTCTGCGGCGCGAGTCGGGCGGCGACGGCGTCGTCGACCAGTTCGCGCACGGGGGTGGTGACCACGCGCGTGCCCAGCCGGGCGCGCGCGGCGCGGATGTCGTGGAGCGAGGGGACGGACATGGGGGTGGTCACGGTTAGTTCTCGTCAATGAGCAGCGCGATGTAGGGCGCGTATCGAAAGCGACGATTTCTTGAAAAGCCGGTCATTTCTTCGAGGATGCCGGCCTTTGTCAATTTGGCGACCAGATTGTTGGCCGATACAAACTGCGCCCCCGTTATCTCCATCACGTTGGCAATGGTGACGATCGGCTTGGTGAACAGCGCGTCGAGAAGGCGGTGCCCGTTCGCAGCGGCGCGACCGGTCTGTTCCGTGATAAGCGCGCGATGCGCTTCCCGGAGTTGCACGATGCGCCGCGCGACATCGGCGGCATCAGTGGCCACTTCGATAACACCGCGCAGGAAGAAGGCCAACCACCCTTCCCAGTCACCCTGATCGCGCACCGCCTGAAGTCGATCGAAATACTCTGCGCGGTGTGCCTTGAGGTAATGCGAAAGATAGAGCACCGGCTTCTGCAGGATCTGCATCTCAACAAGCAGGAACGAAATGAGCAGTCGGCCAATGCGACCATTCCCATCAAGAAAGGGGTGAATGGTCTCAAACTGCACATGCGCCAGCGCGATGCGCACGAGTGGAGGAATCGCGTCTGTGGCGTGCAAAAACTGCTCGAGATGTCCCAACGCCGGTGGTACCTCGTGCGGCGGTGGCGGCACGAAGGTCGCTCGTGAAAGTGGCGCGCCACCCGGGCCAATCCAGTTCTGGCTCGTCCGGAGTTCGCCGGGCTGCAAGCGACCACCGCGCACTCCCTCGAGCAGGATGGTGTGAATCTCCTTGATGAGACGCGTTGACACGGGAAGCTCGCGGAGGCGCAGCAGCCCGACATTCATCGCGCGGACATAGTTGATGACCTCATCTACGTCGCGCGGCAGCAATTCGTCCAACAGCTCGGCTTCAGCCCGTAGCAGATCCTGCAGAGAGCTTTGCGTGCCTTCGATCTGGCTCGAAAGTACGGCCTCGCGCCGAACGTACCCGAAGACGAGCAGATCAGGGTTTGGGAGAGTCAGGATAGACCCGTCGAGTCTGCCCAGCGCACGATCAGCGGCCGAAAGAAGCACGGGCAGCTCCCCGTCCAGCCTGATTGGCGGGACCGGAGGGAGCGGGGCTGGAACGAACGCACGGTACCCAGTGGGCTGGCTCACGTAACGGCCAGCTCTTCCTTCCTGAAGCTGCTGCATTGCTACCTCCGCATAATACCGCTCCAAAATGACTTTGTGTTATATGTAGAGTGTAATATAAGTGACTAAATCGCCTTGTGTTAAGTGCAGAGTTTAATACAAGCAGATGAGCTGCGGCTCCACCGCACGGCGTTAGATATGCCCGCCACTCACGCCAGCGTGATCACCTGCCCACTCACGTTCCGGGCGAGAGGACTGGCCAGGAACGCCACCACGTCGGCGACGGACTCGCGCTCCACGTACTCGGTCTTGTCGCCCATGTCGGCCACGTTGCTGGCGGTGCGGATGGCGGTGGGGGCGACGGCATTGGCGCGGACGCCGTGCGCCTTCTCGTCCAGCGAGAGGGTGCGCATGAGTGTAAGCACCCCGCTTTTGGCGGCGGCGTAGGCGGCCATTCCCGACGGGTTACCGCCGGCAGTGGCGGCCACAGAGCCGAAGAAGACGAAGCTCCCCTTCGCGTCGCGCACGGCGGGGAGAAAGGCGCGCGTGGTGGCGAAGGCGGTGGAAAGGTTGATGGTGAACTGCTTGGCCCACGCCTCGGGGTCGGCCTCGTCGAGCGGGCCCGTCATGCCGAAACCGCCAGCCACGCAGACCACCGCCCGCACCCCTTTCACCCCTTCGGCGCGGTGCGCCCAGATGACCTCGGCCGCCGCGCTGACGGCGCTGGCGGGATCGGCGAGGTTGGCGGCGTGCGCCGAGACGTTGGCGAATCCTGCCGAGGTGAGTGCCTCGGCGCGCGCCGTGACCTGGTCGAGTGACAGATCGAGCAGCGCCAAGGAGGCGCCGCGTTGGGCGAAGCCGAGGGCAATGGCTTCACCCACTTGGCCGGCTCGGCCGACGCCGGTGATGACAACGAGCTGGCCGGCAAAGTCGAGACCGTTCATGGATGTCGGGGAATGCAGGTGGAAAGGGCGACCTTCGAGGCGAGGAGCACGGTTCGTGCAACGTCGTCACCGTGCCAACATGATCGACCAATTACGCCCCAAATCAGGCTTCTGACCATGCCCCGTCCCATCCGCGTTTTTGCTACGGTTGCGCTCGCCGCGGCCGCCGCGACCAGCAGTGGCTGCTTTCTCGTTGCCGCCGGCGCCGGTGCCGGTGCGGCCGTGGCGTACACCAATCGCGGGGCGACCGCGAACATCGAAGGGACGGTCCCCGCTGTGTTCGACAAGGCGGTGCGCGCGTTCGTCACGTTGCAGATAACGGAGACCGGCCGCGCGACGGAGAACAGCGGCGACCTACGTCGGTTGGTCGGCACGCTCGGCGAACAGGAAATCACCGTGGAGGTGAAGCGTTCGAGCGAGAGTGTCGCCGCGGTGGAAGTGACCGCGAAGAAGAATGTGGTGGATTACGACAAGGATCTGGCGAAGCGCGTGTTGGATGCGATGATGAAGTAGGGGGCACTCGCTCCCGTGCTTACCCCACAAACCGCTCCACCGCTTCATCGATCAGCGTGAACAACCGGCCGTCATCGTCGCCGTTTACGCGCCCGAGCAGTCCGTCGCGCCAGTCGGTGGGAATCCACGACGTGCCATGCGCGGCGCCCATCGCGGCGCCCACAATGGCGGCAATGGTATCGTTGTCGCGCGTATCGTTCACCGCCACCAGCATCGCTTCACGCGGGTCGTGGCCGTGTTGCGCGACGATGTGCAGCACCGTGGGCATCGTCTCCAGCAAAAAGGCGCCGCTGTGCCAGAGTGGGCCGGTCGCGCGCACCGTTGTTTTGCGCTCAATGGCGTTCTTCACATGCGTATCGAGCAACTGCGACAGACTGCCGCGCCACTCGTGCAGCGGACCGAGTGTGACGCGCGTGTCGTACTCCTGATCGCTGTCGAGCACGCGGAGCACTTCGGTGTACGTCTCCAGCCACTCGGCGGGCGTCTCGGGGAGGTCGCCGTTGAGCAACCGCCACAACAACGCCACCCACGCCACGCTGCTGGCAATCGCGAGCGGGTCGTTGTGCGTGACCGCGGCGCTGATGGCGGTGTCGATCCAGAGCTGCGTACCACCCTTGTGCAGATGCGGCAGCACCGTGGGTGCAATACGCATGATGGCGCCGTTGCCGGCACTCTGCTGCGTGGCCTCCCACCAGGGCACACCGGTGCGCAGCGCGTCGCAAAAGTCGCGCGTCGCACGGCCAATGCCGAAGATGCGGTCGTTGGCAATGCGGAAGGCGAGTTCGTCGGGATCGAGCGCTCCATCGGCGAGCAGCTGCTCGATGGCGCGACAGGTGAGTTGCGTGTCGTCGCTGGGCGTACCGGCGCGCGCGCCGCCGGCGTAGCGCGTGGGCAGGTAGGTGGTAATGCGCCCGTGCTCCAGGTCGCGCTCGGTCGGGAGCATGCTCTCCGTGCGATTCCCCAACGAGTCGCCAATGGCCACGCACAGCAGCATGCCGCGGACCCTGTCGGCAAGATCGGGCGCGTCGATGGGCGGGGCAGGGGGCAACACGGCCAACCGGGCCGGGTCGAGGCGGGGGATCCAGCGGGAGTCGTCGAGCATCATCTCTCTGCGTGCGGTCTCTAGGGTTGACCGTAGAATAGCACGTTCCCGCACCTATCGGTCTTTACCCCAACAACTCCTCGATCCCTTCGGCCGTCGCCTCGAGGACAGCTTCCAGCCCTTCCATGGTGTGGTCACCCATGTGGCCAATGCGGAATGTGCTGTTCTTGAGTTTCCCGTAACCACCGCCAATGACGAAGCCGCGTTTCGCGACGGCCTTCACGATCGCGTCGCCGGTGAGCACGGGCGGCACCGTCACCGCGGTCACGGTATGACTGCGATGGTCATCGGGCGCGTAAATGCCGAAGGGCTCGCCCACCCGCTGCCGCAGCTCGTGCACCCAGCTGTGCGTATGCTCCGCCATTTGCGTGTGACGCTCCCACCGGCGCTCGATCGTTTCGCGCGCGATGTATTCTCCTTGCACCGCGGTGGCGTACAGCAGCGACAGCGCTGGCGTGTTGGGCGTCTGGTTCTTGTGGATGTACTGCTCGAACTCCACGAGGTCGTAGTACAACCCGCGCGCGCCGGCCTGCCCCGCGGTGGCGATGAACTGTTCACTGGCCACGCCAAAGGCCAATCCCGGCGGCAACGCGAGCGCCTTCTGCGAACCCGTGAGGACGAAGTCGAGCTCCCACGCGTCGGTCTCGACTTGCACGCCGGCCAGGCCGGTTACGCTGTCGACGAGCACCGCGCAGTCGTAGCGATGCGCGAGCTGCGCGAGCTCGGGCAAGCTGGTGAGCGTGCCGGTGCTCGTTTCGCTGTGCACGACCGTGAGCGCCGCATACGGGCGCGCCTTGAGTGCGGTCTCCACTTCGTCGAGCGACACGGGGCGCGTCCAGTCACCACCAATGACGGTGGACTCACGGCCGCAGCTGTGCGCGATGTTGGCAAAGCGCTCGCTGAAGGCGCCGTTCACGAGGCACAGAATGGCGCCCGGGCGCGCGCAGCGAATGGCGGCTTCCATGAGCCCCGTGGCGCTCGAACTGCTCACATAAACGGGGCGCTGCGTGCGGAAGATGGGCTTGAGCCCCGCCTGCACGCGCGCAAAGAGCGCTTCGAACACGGCGCCCCGGTGCGGCAGCATGGGCTGCACCATGGATTCGAGCACCTCTCGGCGGACTTCGGTGGGGCCGGGAAGAAAAAAGGTGCCGAATGCCATGGGAGTCTACATAAAGGGGGAGTCGACGGTCGCTACACGCGCGACGGATGTGACTCGAATAATAAGTCGTACAGCGCGTCGAAGCTGTCTGCCTCGGCGTCGGCCACGGCTACGACGTTTTCACGACGCGCCACGCCGGTGTAGGCGTAGAAGTTGTCCACCACACCGCGCACTGCGGCGTCGGTGCTGCCGTCGCCCACCATCGCAATAGGGGTGCGGAGCTGGAGCTGCTGCACCACCCGCGGCTTCCCCTGCTGCGTGGCCAGCGGCTGGTCTCCATCGAGCAGGCTGTAGGTGCCGTCGGTGTCTTGCGTGACCGAGACGGCATGCACGCGATCGGCACGCACGCCCAGCTGCAGCGCGAACGGAATGATGGACGGACGCAGACCACCGCTGAGCAGATGCACCTGCACCCCCGCGCCATGCAACGCACCAACCAAACTCTTGGCGCCGGTCTGCATGGCCTGCTGATAAGCATCGGCCAACAGCATGAGCTCACCCGCCGTGGGACGGATGCGCGAGAGACGCCGAGTGTAGACCGCTTCGATGGGCATCTCACCGGCCATCGCGCGCGCCGTCAGCTCTTCGCTTTCGGCCGCGATCTCGGGGCCGCGCAGTGCGGCCAACCAGTCGATGCCTTCGATATCGGCCAGTGTAGAGTCGACATCGAAAATGACGGTTTTGAAGAGCGGCTTGCCAGCGCGGTCGTCGTCATCTCGGCGAGACATGGGCATACGGTGCTTCCGGTTTCCGGTGAGTTCCACGGCGCGACGCCGAGTGTCCAGCTTGCTTGTTCATGCAATCTGGTGGGCGGTACACGAACGCGCTGTAGGAACGGTCCGTCCGGACTGCTTAGCCCAATACGTTTCCGGGGGCAAGCAAGCCGTACGGGTCGAACTCCCGCTTGAGCGCCCGCATGACCCGCTGCTGGGCATCGCTGGCCTGCAGGGGGAGCCACCGGCTCTTGAGCTTCCCGATGCCATGCTCAGCCGCCACGGTTCCCCCCATGGCGATCACTTCACGCAGGGTAGCATAGACCACCTGCTCGATCTGCCGGAGCTGATCGGCGTCCTGGGCAATGAAATTCTGATGCGGATGTCCGTTGCCGGCGTGCCCGTAGGCAATGCCGCGTGGAATGCCGGCGTCGTCCGCAAAGCGGCGCGCCACCTGAAGCGCCTCGGCCAGCCGCGGGTAGGGGACTGCCCAGTCGGTGCTCACCTTGCGGCCGCCAAAGGGGCGTCGCGCCGCGCCGCGCTCGTTCATGGTGGCGGGAACAGCGTGACGCATGCGACGGGCCTCGTGCTGCGAGGCGGGCGAATCGTACACGCGGATGTCTTCGGCCATGGCATTGTGCGCCTCGGCGAGGGCCAGCCACTCGTCGAGCGGGAGTTCGGCGTCGTGCGCTTCGACGGCGCCGGTTTCTTCGACGTACACCATGGCCGTGGCACCGGTGGCCCAGCTGCTGCTCCCCTCGGCGTCCCGCGCGATGTCCATGGCGCCCTGATCGAAGAACTCGAGGCAGCGCGGATGCACGACGGTGCTGCGCCGGGCCGCGACGACGAAGGCGAGGGCATCGGCTTCGTGTGCGAAGGGCACGATGAGCCCCAGCAGCTGCGACGGCAGCGGGTAGAGCGCAAACTCCGCTTCGACCACCACACCCAGTGTGCCTTCGCTGCCTACGAACCATTCGACCGGATCGTGCGCGACCGGATAGCCGACGGTGTTCTTTTCGAGCGCGGGGCGCCGCAGCTCGAGTGTATCGCCGTTGGCAAGCAACACGGTGAGCGCGCGTACGTGCGGGCCGGTGGCACCGTAACGAAGCGACCGCGCACCGCTGGCATTGCAGGCGATCGCGCCGCCAACGGTGCTCTCTTCTTCGCTCGTGGGGTCCGGCGTAAAGAGCAGCCCCGCTGCCTCGGCCGCACGGCGCACGTCGGCCACGATGGCGCCCGCGCCAACGCGTATGGTACGCGTGTCGGTGTTGACCTCGTGAATGCGCGACAAATTGCGCAGCGACAGCAGCAACCCGTGGTCCACAATCGACGCACCGGTGGTGCTGCTTTGAGCGCCGGCTGGCGTGACGTGCGTCCGGTTGGCGGTGGCTTCGCGCAATAGCTCGGCCACTTCGTCAATCGTCATGGGCCGCGCGATGGCGTCGGCGGTCATCTCCAACCCCGAGGCGTCGCGCGCGAACGCGAGACGCACATCGGCGTCGGTGGAGATAGTGGGTAGCTGAAATGGCACGCCGCTCATGACTGCACCGCGCCGTTATTCGTCGCGGAAGTGTACGACACTCGCCGTGATGACGTCGGGGAGTTCGAGCAGCGCCTTACGCGTCACTTCGCTCACTTCACCGTCGACCGACACGGCAGCGAGGGCATCGCCACCCTGCGCGAGTCGCGCCTGGTGATATTCGGCGATGTTCACCGACTGCTCGCCGAGTAGCGTACCCACGCGTCCGATGACACCGGGGACGTCGTGGTTGGTGAGAATGAGCAGCGTCTGTCGCGGGTTCACGTCGATGTGGAACGACCCGATCTGCGTGAGGCGCGGTGTGCTCCCTTCAGGGGCCACACCGCTCACCGCCAACTGCTGCATGCCGCCGGCGAGCGCGACTTCCACCGTGCGCGCGCCGAGTTCGGCCGACTCGCCGACGCTGAGCTCGAGACCGCGGGCTTCGGCGAGTGAGCGCGCATTGATGAGATTGAGACGATCGGTTTCGATGACCCCTTCGAGCACACCCGCGGCGACGGCCGCGAGCAATGCTCCGGTACCATGGGCGAGGTCGGGGCTGACGCGCAGCGCCACACGGCGCACCGCGCGCATGCCTTGGTCGGCGAGGACGGCGCGCGCCACCGCGGCCGCACGGCGCGCGACGAGCATGGCGGGCTGAAGATCACTCCACTCACCGGCGCCACCGGCGACGTTGATGCTCTTGCTGAGATCGTTGCGCAGCAGCGCATCGCGCACCGCGAGGCACACGTCGCGCGACACGTTGCGCTGCGCTTCGACGGTGTTGGCGCCAAGGTGCGGGAGCAGCAACAGGTTTGGAGCCTGGCGCAGGGGCGAGTCTTTCGCGAGGGGCTCGGCGCTGAACACATCGAGCACGGCGCCGCGCAGCTGATCGCCTTCGAGCGCGGCGAGCAGCGCCGCTTCGTCGACGATGCCACCGCGCGCCATGTTCACGACCACCGACCGATTGGGGAGGCGCGCGAGTTCGCGCTTGCCGATCATCCCCTTCGTTTCGTCGGTGAGCGGGACATGCATGGACAGGATATTCGCTTCGGCGAGCAGCGCATCGAGCGATGGCGCGCGGCGTACGCGCAGCGCAGTAAAGCGTTCATCGGCGATGTACGGATCGAATGCCACGACCGTCATGCCGAAGGCGTGTGCGCGCAGCGCGACTTCACTGCCAATGCGTCCGAGGCCGACGATGCCGAGCGTTTTGCCCTTGAGTTCGCGTCCGAGGAAGCTGTTGCGGTCCCAGCCGCCGTTGCTCATCACCTCGGCCGCGCGCGGCAACTGACGCAGCAGACCGATGGTGGCACCGAAGAAGAGTTCGGCGACGGCGACGGTGTTACCCGCCGGCGCGTTGATGACGGCAATGCCCAACGACGTCGCGACATCGAGTGCGATGTTGTCGATCCCTACGCCAGCACGGCCGACGACTTTGAGTTTGGTACCGGCCTTGAGGAGTTCCGCGCTGATGCGGGTGGCGCTGCGTCCCACGATGGCATCGTACTCGCCAATGCGCGCGAGCAGTTCGTCTTTGGGGAGCGTAGGGACTTCATCTACCTGCAGCTGTGGCTCAGCGGCGAGGAGCGCGAGCCCTTCCTGATCGACTTCGTCTGTAACAAGAACGCGGAACATTGAGTTTGCCAGGAGTTACACGCCGAGCTGACGGCGCATGGTGTCGCGCAGGGTGACGAGTGTGTCGTCCTGCGCGGCGGGTGAATCGTCACGAACGTGCAGTTCGATACCATCGGCAATGCTGATGCGGCGCCAGGCCGCGACCGGATTGCCATTCTTCTGCACGGGGTCCTGCGAGATGGCGAGTGCGGGAGCGAGCGACGCCGCCACGCGACGTTCGAGCGCGTCGCCGGTGGTCTCCTTCATCTCGATCTTGATGGCGTCGAGCGTTTGTCCTTCTCGCTGACGGATCTTGATCGCGAGCAGCTGCAGGAGATGGCGATAGCCATACGTGGCGGCGGTGCCCGCGCCTTCGGGGCGATCGAGCAACCCGTTGGCAACGTAAAAACGCACCGCGCGCGCGCTCGGCATCGCACGGGCCGACGCGTTGGTCGGCTTGACGCCAGCGGAATCGACGAGCGCCGCGGCATGCGCGGCTAGCCCGCGGGCATTCCACGGGGCGTGGCGCGCATGAGCGCGCAGAAGCGGAACAGGAGACTCGGCCATGGACGGGCAAATATACGTCTTTCGGTCGAGCCTTGCGGGGACGGACTTTTCCTCACGCTGCCACGATGCGCTACACCGGCCATGGGCGTGCGCCGAGTCAGACCGTGGCCGCCAGACGGTCGGCGAAGGCCGTGATGGCGATGTTGAAGTCGAGCGGTGCTTCTTCGTGCGGCAGGTCGCCCGCATTGAAGGGCATGAACTCGGCGTTGGGCGCGGCGGCGAGTACCGTTTTGGCCTCACGGTACGGCGTCTGCGACGCTTCGGTGCCCCAGGCAATGACGAGCGGGCACTGGAGTCGGCCAATGGCGCTGCGGATATCGTGGTTGAGGCGCATCCCCACGAAGGCTGACGGCGCATACCGGGAGTTGGGCTGGTTGGCGCTCAGCCAGTAGAGCTCTTCGGCGGTGCGGTCGAGGCCGAAGGCGTAAATGTCCTTGAGGAAAAAGCGGATGCTGGCGCGTGAGACGAGCGCGCCAAAGAGCGCCTTGCCGACGACGGGCGTGCGAAAGAGCCCCTGTACGACCGTCCCGGCGCTGCCGCCGTAGTTCAAGAGTCGCGAGACACCGGCGGGACCCACCGCGACGACGGCGCGCACGAGCTCAGGGTGGGTGTCGGCGATCGCCACGGCGTACGTGGCACCGAGCGACGACCCCACGAGTAGCGACGGCTCTCCGACCACATCACGCAGAAAATCGTGGATGAGGTCGAGGTAGAGCGGCGCCGTGTAGTCGATGGGCGGACGGTCGGATGCGCCGAAGCCCAGCAGGTCGATGGCGTAGCAGGTGTGCTGCTCCGCCAGTGCCGGGACGTTCTGGCGCCACTCGGCGCTCCATGCCGCGGCATGGATGGAGTGGATGAAGACGAGGGGGTCGCCATGACCGCGAACGACGTAGGCAACCTGCCAGCCCCGCCACGCATAAAAGCGGCGTTCCCCTCCAAGCGGATTCGGGAGGGTGCTCATGTTGGGCCGGCCGGAAGGCGTCGAAATGTGTGGCATGCTGCGTGCGAAAAGCTGTGCATGCCGAGTCCTGAATGCACAAATCGCGCTGATCGATGTCGACTCGCTTGGCCGCCCGTGTGACACTCCCCAGTATCACCCACCACCCACCGGAACGACCAAGCGATTTTTGTCGACGCGATTGCGCGATTGTGCCCGCCCCGAGGGGACGGTGTTTCAGGACTGCTGATTACTGCGTCACGCTGATTTCGAAAGCGGTTTTGACGCCGACCGCCGCCGCATGATTGGCGATGGTGGCCAGGTCTACCGGTTTTTCGAGGAAATGCAGTGCACCGAGTCTGAAGGACGCCTGCCGGTTGGAATCGTCCGGATACGCCGTCAGCACCAAAACCATGGCATCGGGAGAGAGCATGCCGGCGAGCGCCATCACCTGCAGCCCACCGTCGCGCTTTCCACCGAGGCGGAGGTCGGTCACGATGAGGTCGAAGCGCTGAGTCCGCAGCTTTTCCAATGCCTCAGGAAGAAGCTCGGCGGAGGTCACAACGTTCCCATCAACTTCGAACAGCTCGACAAGGATGTCGCGGATGCTCTGCTCGTCCTCTACGACGAGCACCGACTTTACAGCAGCTTCGGTCTTCATGCCCTGCCGTAGTGCGAGAAGCGGGCCGGAGTTGCAGTGGAACACCTAAGTGATTGCTATTGAATTGCTTGGATCAGTTTTTTGTCACAAAGCTGATTCTTTTGCCCTGTCCGATTTTCGACGACTGGCGCCATATAGACCGAAAACCAGTCAACTGATTCCGTGCAGTCGGTTCTCCCTGCCTCTGTTTCTCCGTGCCTCCCAGATGGTGGTCAACAGCCTGTCCGGGAGACACGGAGGGACGGAGGCCACCGAGAACTGCCTTTAAAGAGCAATGGGCAGAATTCTTCCTTGGGTTCCGGCGGTCCTCAGAGGCCGAACTTTTTCAGCTTTTCGAGGAGCGTGGAACGGGCGATGCCGAGCGCTCTGGCGGCGGCGGAGCGGTTGCCGTCGTGGGCGTCGAGAGCGATGCGGATGGCTTCGCGTTCGGCTTCTTCGAGGGTGCGGAGCTGGTTCGCCGGCTCGCTGCTGGCTGGGGCGACGGAGCCGCCAAGGAGGCCAAGGTGGACGACGTCGATGGGTGCGTGCTCGGCGAGAATGGCGGCGCGCCAGAGGGTGTTCTGGAGCTCGCGGATATTGCCGGGCCAGCGGTAGGCGACGAGGGCGTCTTCGGCGGCGCGGGTGAGGGTGGCGCCCTTCATGAGAAAGGCGCGCGCCATGGGGAGGATTTCGTCGGGACGGGCGCGGAGCGGGGGCAGGGTGAGGGTGAGGACCTGCAGCCGGTAATAGAGGTCGGCACGGAACCGGCGGTCGGCGACGGCGTCGGCGAGCGGCTGGTGGGTGGCCCCGATGACGCGCGCGTTGGAGCGGAGGGCGGTCGTGCCGCCGAGTCGTCGGAAGGTCCGTTCTTCCAGCACCTTGAGGAACCGGGGCTGGACGTCGGTGCTCATCTCGGCGATTTCGTCGAGAAAAATGGTGCCCTCGCCGGCGACTTCGAGGAGGCCGCGCTTGGCTTGGCGGGCGTCGGTAAAGGCCCCGCGTTCGTGGCCGAACAGTTCACTCTCGAAGAAGGTCGTCGAGAGTGAGGCGCAGTTGATCTCGACGAAGGGCGATTGGTCTCGTGCCGAACGGTCGTGAATCTGGCGAGCGACGTAGCCCTTGCCCGTTCCCGTTTCGCCCTGGAGCAGGACCGGGGCGTCGGCGTTGCGGGCGGCGAGATTGATGAGGTCGTCGAGCGTGGGGGCGAGGGCCGGGGCGGACGACTCGTCGGCGCGGGCATGTGCGCGGAGGACGGCGACTTCCTGCTGCAGGCGGCCGCGCTTGGCGGCGCGTTCGACGGCGCCAGCGAGCGCCTCGAGGTCCATGGGCTTTTCGAGCAGATCGACGGCGCCGTGCTGCATGGCGTTGACGGCGGTTTGCACGTCGGCGTGGCCGGTGAGCACGATGACGGCGAGCTCGGGGTCATCGGCGCGCAGGGCGTCGAGGGCGACGATGCCGTTGGCGTCGGGGAGGCGCAGGTCGAGGAGGACGACGTCGGGGGCGTGCTCGTTGGCGAGCCGGCGTCCCTCGGTGGCGGTGGCGGCACCGCGGGCGGTGTGGCCGAACGTCTCGAAGAATTCGACCAGGGTTCCGCGAACGGTCTCGTCGTCGTCGATGACCAAAATAGAGAGCACTTATGCGCCAGTTTTAGGACAGGAGAGCAACATTGCGCGGCATCGTGCTCATGTCGCCGCCGTCGCCGGCAGCGTGAGGGTGAGCGTCGTCCCCTGCTCGTGCTGGCTGTCGATGCTGATCGTGCCGCCGTGTTCGTCCATGATGCGCTGGCACAGCGCGAGGCCGATACCCGTTCCACCGGTCTTGGTGGAATAGAAGAACTCGAAGACGTGGGGGAGAACTTCGGCGGGAATGGCGGGGCCGCCGTTGGTGAGGCGGCAGCGCCAGCCGCCAACGGACGACACCTGGCTGGCGAGCACCAGTTCGGAGCCTTCGGGGGCGGCGTCGCAGGCGTTCACCAGAATATTGCGGAACACCTGCCCGAGCTGCTCCACGTCGAGCATGCTGCGGACGGGGGAGGCGGGACGCAGGCGGCGGATGGAGAGGTTGTGTGTATCGAGGCGCGCGCGCTCTCCCTCCAAGATGTCGTCCCAGACGACTTCGGGGTCGGCGGGCTGGAGGTGTACGGCGTTGGGCCGGCCGAATTCCAGGAGCGACGTCACCATCTTGTTGAGCCGTTCGACCTCACGCAGGATGCGCCCCACGTTCTTTTCGACGACCGGGTCTTCGCGGGAGCGGAAGAGGAGCAACTGCGCGGCGGACGAGATGCCGAAGAGCGGGTTGCGCAGTTCGTGCGCGACGCCGGCGGCGACCTCACCGATGGCTTCGAGGCGACGCTTGGACTCCACCCGGCGTACGAGCCAGGCGCGTTCGATGGCCACCGCCGTCTGGGCCGCGATGACGGCGAGCACGCGCTCGGTCTCCTCGATCGCACTTTCGGATTCGAGCGGTTCGGCGTACAGCGTGAGCGCGCCCAGCACCCCTTCGGCGCTCACGAGGGGGGCGGTGATTTCGAGCCCGTTGGGGGTCGCTTCGCGGACCACGTTGCTGGTGGCGAGCGCGTCGAGCCAGGCGCGCGACAGGCGCAGCTCGATTTCGTCGGGGGTGTAGGCGGCGTACCCCTGCCGGTGCGCGATCTCGAAGCGTCCCGTTTCGTCATCGGCGATCGCGATGACGAAGCCGGTGGAGGGAATGGCGCGCTTGAGCTGCAGCGCGACCTCCTCGTAGACCCGGTCGAGCGAGATCGCTTCGGCGAGCGCGATGCCGGTGTTGATGAGCGCTTCCCGCGAGCGATGGTTCGGCGTGATATCCACCGTCGCGAAGACGAAGCCGGTGACTTCCTCGTCTTCACGGATGGCGGTGACCTGCATCAGGAAGACGCGTTCCTCATCGGGCGAGCTGCAGGGAAACTCCCAGCGGACGGTATTGACCTGGCCGTCCTTGAGCATCTCCATGGCGCGCTCGATCTGATGGCGCGACGGGTCGTCGGCGACGCTATCAAAAACGGAGCACCCGATCACGGCCGATTCCGGCGCGATTGCGGGTGCTCCGTTCTCCACCGCAAACCGCGACCACGCGTAATTGGTCGCGGTGATGCGCCCTTCGAGATCGACCGACCAGATCGTGAAGGGGAGGGCGTCGAGCAGCCGTCGTGCGATCGACGGCTGCTCGGTGGTGTTGCTCACCGGGACATCACCGGCGCTTGGCGCCCTTCTTTACGGCCTTCTTTGGGGCGGCCTTTTTGGGCGCCGGCTTGGCCGCCTTCTTGGGGGCGGCCTTTTTCGGTGCTGGCTTGGCGGCCTTCTTGGGAGCCGCCTTCTTGGGCGCCGGCTTGGCCGCCTTCTTGGGGGCGGCCTTCTTCGGAGCGGGCTTCGCGGCCGCCTTCTTGGGCGCGGCCTTTTTGGCTGCCTTGGCTGGCGCCTTGGCGGGGGCCTTTGCCGGTGCCTTGGCCGGAGCCTTCGCAGGCGCCGCCTTCTTGTCCGCCTTGGCCGGGGCCTTGGCGGCCTTGGCGGCCTTGGCCGGCGCCTTGGCGGGGGCCTTCGCAGGCGCCGCCTTTACCGGGGCCGCCTTCGCGACGACCGGTTCGGCCTTGGGGGCTTCGGCAACCGCTTCGACCTTTTCCGCCTTCGGGGCCTTGGGTGCCTTGGGCTCCTTGGGCGCCTTCACCGCCTTGGGCGGCGCGGCAGGCATGTCGTCGTCGCCGATGTCGAGGTCATCGATCGCGTCGATGGAATCGAGCGAATCGACGGACTCGTCGTCGTCGAGAATGAGGTCATCGCCGTCATCTTCGAGCGAGGGCTCGGGGATGTCGATCTTGGGCTCGGCCTTCGGGGCCTTCGACTTCGGTGCCGGCTTGGGCGCGCCCGGATTCTTGGGCGGACGGCCGGGACCACGGCGCACGATGGGGCGACCGAACAGATCGTCCTCGTCGTCCTCGTCGTCGACCATGCCGTCTTCTTCGTACCCGTCGTCGTCCTCGTCGTCGTCGTCGTCCTCATCGTCGTCCTCGGCGCTATCCCACAGGGAGTCGCCATCGTCCGACGGAAGGCCGTAGCCGTCGTCATCCTCGTCTTCGTCGTACGACGAGCGTCCGTAGCCCCTCAGATCTTGCATCTCGTCACCGATCAGATGGAGCTTCTCCAACTCGTCGCCACGCGGCATGACGCCTCCTCTTCAGGCCTTAAGGAACTCGATAGACGCGCACGCGAAAGAGTGCACGTATTTCACTTGCTCCTAGTACACAGAAGCGGAACCATAGTCAAGCCCTGACTGCGGTTTGGGTTCCTACGGTAGGGGAACTACGCGAGGGGAACTACGGGAGGGGAACTACGGGAGGGGAACTACGGGAGGGGAACTACGGGAGGGCGACCACGGGCCCGCAACCACGACCCCGCGACAACGACCCCGACCCCGTGACCCCGACCCCGTGACAACGACCCCAGACCCATACCACGCCTCCGACCCTGCCTCGTCGAGGTCTCGGCAGGGGTCTTCGTCACGGGGTCGTGGGTGCCCTCCCGTCGTTTCCCTCCCGTCGTTCCCCTCCCGTAGTTCCCCTCCCGTTGGTCCCCTACCGTAGGAACCCAAACCGCAGTCAAAGGCGGGGCAGTCCTTCTACTCCGCGCGCAATGACGACGGCGAGCGCTTGGTAGACGCGCGGCTCGAGCAGGCGCTCCACTTGGGTGCCGAGGTATTCCAGCGTCGTGCCGGCGCTCATGGGATCGCGGTAGGCGCGTTTGGAGGTGAGGGCATCGAAGGCGTCGGCGGCGGTCAGGATGCGGCCGCCGAGGGAGATGTCGGTGCCGGCACGGCCGAAGGGGTAGCCGCCGCCGTCCCAGTGTTCGTGGTGGTCGCGAATGAAGTGCAGCGCCTCACCCAGGTGATGCAGTGGCTGCAGAATCTCGAGGCCGATTTGCACGTGGTCCTTCACGTGCGCGAACTCCTCGGCGGTGAGCGGGCCGTTCTTGTTCAGCACCGATTCGCGGATGCCGATCTTGCCCACGTCGTGCAAGCGGCCGGCGGTGTGCACCAGCTCCACCATGTAATCCGGTTCGCCCAGCTCGGCGGCGATCGCGGCGCCCAGTTCGGCAACGCGCTGCGAATGGCCGCGCAGGTAGAGGTCCTTCGCTTCCATGGCGTTGATGAGCGTCTCGGCGACGCTCACGGTCATTTCGCGCAACGCGCCTTTCTCGCGCTCGAGTTGCAACGTACGCAGCGCAACTTCTTCGCGGATCATGCGGTCGACGGCCCGGCGCTCCATGGTGCGCATGCGACGCAGCATGGCGCGTTCGACCGCCGCCTGCAGATCGGGGAGCTCCACCGGCTTGGTGAGATAGTCGAACGCGCCATTGGAGAGCGCCTCGGTGGCGCTGGTGGCGTCGTTGACCGCGGTGAGCATGATGATGCCCAGATCCTGATCGGCGAGCAGCGCCTTCGGGACGACTTCGAGGCCGCTCAGGCCCGGCATGCGCAGGTCGCACAACATGAGCGAGAAGCGCTGGCGTTGCAGCGCCTCGAGCGCGGCGGTGCCGCTGTCGGCGACTTCGACCTCGAAACCGCGCGTACGCAGGAAGCGGCTGAGCGCGAGGCGGATAGTGGTTTCGTCGTCGACCACCAGAATGCGCCGCAACGAATGGTCGACCGATGCCGCGACGGCCGCTTCGATGGCTTGTACAGGTCCGCTCTGGTGAAGCGATGACGACGAATGGTCCATGGAGATAATCATGCGCTGGTCGCCGGAAGCACGATAGTTACGGTCGTCCCGACGTCGGGCTCCGAGTCTACGGCGATGGTACCGCCGTAGGCGTTGATGATGCCGTATGCCACACTCATGCCGAGTCCGGTGCCTACGCCGGCGGCCTTCGTGCTGTAAAACGGTTCGAACATGCGCCGCCGGATTTCGGCGGTCATGCCGATACCGGTATCGATGGCAGTGATCTGTACCGCATCGCCGTTGCGTGCCGTTCGCAGGGTGAGCGTCCGCTCCGCGGTCGTGTGCATGGCATGCTCGGCGTTGCTCACGATATTCAGCAGCACCTGCTGCAGCTTCTGCGGGTCGCCGCTCACCATCGGACGTGAGTCATCGAGTTCGAGCGAAACGGTGACCTTGGCGTTGCGCAATGGATACGACCGCAAGCGCACCGTTTGTTCGATGACCGTGTTGATGTCGACCGGGCCGGTACCGCGTTCGGTTTTGCGCGCAAAAAGCAGCAGGTCGTTGATGACGCCCTTGGCGCGATCGCTCTCCTGCTTGATGAGCGCGACCGATTCACGCTGCTCGTTGCCGAGTTCTTCCTCGAGGAGAATCTGCGCGAACGCCGAGATGCCTGTGAGGGGATTGTTGATTTCATGGGCGACACCGGCCACGAGTTCGCCGAGCGCGACCATCTTTTCCGTGTTGCGCAGTTGCTCTTCGAGGCGGCGGTCCTGGCTGACATTGCGCACGCTCACGACCTGGCCGAGAATGTCGCCATCGTGACCGGTGAGCGGGCTGACGGTGACGGCGGCCGGGAACTCGGTGCCGTCCTTGCGGCGGTGGACGTCGTTGGAGAGTTGAATGCCCGACTCGACGACCCCGCTGTCCACCTCCTGCCCCTGCCGTGTGTCCTTCCCCACGACGAGCTGTTCGAAGCGCATGTCCATGAGCTCCGCTTGCGACCATTCGTATTCGCGCGCGGCGGCAGGGTTGGCGTAGCGAACCCCGAGCCGGTCGAGAATGAAAATGGGGTGATTGATGGTCGTGAGCGCGGTCGCGAGCAGATGTTCACGTTCGCGCGCGAGACGCTCTTCTTCGTCGAGCAGCAGGGCGTCGAGGGCCAGTGCAAGCGACGAGGATAGCCGTTCGAGCGTGGTGCGATCGCGGCGCAACAGCGGCGCCTGCTTGGGTGCGGAGACGACCAGGACACCCAGCATGCGGTCGCGGGCGAGCAAGGGCAGCACGAACGCCCATTCGTCGGGGAGGCGTTCGAGCAGCTCGTCGGGGGTGTCGAGGTGCGCCTGTTCACGCATGGACGTGAGCTCCACCGGCCTCCCGTCGCGTGAGAGTGATGCCAGTCGGTGTGCGCCACCAGGGTGTCGTCCGCGCAGAATATCGAGGGTGCCGCTGCACGCGATGTACTCCATCACGCCGTCGCGTGCCCGGGCGACCCCGATCGCTTTCCCAATGGAAGGGACGTTGCGATCGAGCACCGCCAGCAGCTCGACGGCCCCGTCTTCGACGCTGCTGGCTTCGAGCGTGGCGCGCGCGAGATCGGCGGCGCCCTCGGCGCGTTGCCGCTGCAGGTCTTGCAGCGCGAACAAGCGTGCGGTCTCGACGGCAGTGCCGGCGTGTCGCGCGATGATCGTGATGAGGTCGAGATCCTGCGCGTCGTACGGGCGGGCGGCGGTCGCCAACAACCGGATGACACCGGCGCTGCGATGGCCGAAGCGCACCGCAGCGCAAATCTCGGTCGATCCCAGCGGCGCATCGACGCCAGCCTCGAGGTGACAGGCCAACCGCGAGATACCGGTATCCGCCGTCATTCTCGCGAGGGTGAGATCGGGGAGCGGCGCAAGCTCGCTGCTCACCATGCTGCCGTTTTCGAGTCGCACGACGCGCCGGAGTTCGCCGTCGGCAATCGTGAAGATGTCGCAACTGCGACTGGGCAACACCTGCTCGACCGCTTCGGCAATGCCATGCGGCAGATTGTCTTCGCTGGCGAGCTGTGTGAGCTGCTGCTGAGCGCGCGCGAGAACGGTGAGGCGATCGGCGCGCCGCTCGAGTTCGTCGACGTACATGGTGTTGCGGAACGCCAGCGCAAATTGCGCGGCGATATCACCGAGCAGGCGTTTCTCGTCGTCGTCGAAGACATGTGCCCCGGCGAAGCGCACCGACAGCAAACCTTGCGGCCACTCCTCGACCATGAGTGGCAACAGCGCGACCGAGAGCACGCCCTGTTCGCTGAGTGACGCGTACAACGGCACGTTGTCGGGATGGTTCGAGAACTCGCTGATGAACACGGGCTCGCCGGCCTGCACCACGTCGCCAAGGGCGGTGCGCCAGAAGTTCGTGGCGATGGTCTCGACGTTCGCGTTGCGCACGCCCCACTGTGTTTCGAAGCGCGCCGTTCTCAAGCGTGGATCCGCCTCGTAGACGGCAAAGCCTACGGCGTGAAGCTCCGTGACAAGCACCGACGCAAGGCTTGTGTACAGCGCCTCCCGAGTTGGCGCGTTCGCAAACCCGCGGGCTGATGCCGCCAGGATGGCGTTGGCGCGTGCGGCGCGCGCGGCGTCCTCGGCGTTGCGCTGCGCCTCCGCGGTGGCGAGGCTGGCTTGTCGCAGCAATTGCTGCGTACGCATGACGACGGCGCCCTGCGCGGCGAGGAACTCGAGCGCCGACAGCTGTTGCTCGTCGAAGTGCGCGCTGGCGGGATTGACGGCCACGAGCAGCCCGATGACCTCATTGCCGAGCAGCACAGGGGCGACGGCCAGTTGCCGTACGCCCAGCGGCTCGGCGACGAACTTGAAGATGCGCGGGTCATTGGGTGCGTCATTCGTGTATTCCGCGCGCCGCTCCTCGATGGCATCACGGAAGAACGACGGTCCCTGCTTGAGCGGGAGCCGCTGCCCGTTGAAGACCTTGGTGGTCCCGCTTGGCGCGAGCACTTCGTAGTGTTCGGCGTCGACGAGCCGCAGGACGGCGGTCCCTTCGGCGGCGAAGATGGCGCGGGCCGTATCGGCAAGATGCGCGAAGAGCTGCGCGTCGGTGAGCTGCTGCTCGGCCAGCTCACGCGCAAAGCGTGTCAGGAGCGAGAGCACTGATGGCGACGTGTCAGATGGGGCGCTGCTGCTGGTGACCGGTGTATCGATCACAGTCACGGTCTGTCTGCCCTTGGGACACAGCGCCCGCATCATCGCTGGGCGAAAAAGGGGCAGACACCGAGGGAACGGCGCCCACCCCTACTCTTAGCGTACCACCAATTGGTGCGAGTGGCAATCAGGGGATCGCTGATGGCCTGGCGTTCATGTGGCGATCGGCGATCCCGGGGGTGCCTTTACTTCTTCTGCGCGTCGGCGACGGCGCGGTCGATTTCCGCACGGTGGACCTGGTAGTCCTCCAGTTGGCTCGCGAGCTGCGGGGCGAGCGCCTTGAGGAGCCGGGCGTCGAACTTGCGCGCGGAGGTCTCGTCGTTGGTGAGACGGGCCGCGCGGGCGGCGAGGAGGAGGCCGAGAAGGTTGTCCGGCTGGCTCTGCAGAATGGTGTCGGCCTGCGCCTTGGCCACGGCCGGCGTGTTGGTCACCTCGGCGATGCGGCCGTAGTGATAGCGCTCGTCGGCCGTGGGGCTTTCGAGCATTTCGTGCGAGGCCAGCGCCATGGGGGCGAAGAAGGCGACCGAGTCGACCTTGCCGAACTCCGCGTATTCCATAATGCGGGTGTACAGGCGGTTCGCGCGCTCGCTGGGGGAGAGATTGGCGATGTTGGGCGCGGCCCCGCCGCCCGCTCCGCCGGCGAACGGCGCGCCCTGCGGCGCGGCGGCCGGGCCGTCGATGGCTTGGGTGGGGAGGGAGTTGGCCGACCCGTCGATGGCCGAGCCCTTCGCGGCGCCAAAGTTCTTGCCGGCGACCATGGCGATGAGCGCCAGGAGGGCGACGAATGCCACCCCCCACGGGAGCACGGCGGCCACGCCACCCGGCTGGACGGTCTTGGCGGTAACGGGCAGGCCCTGGCCGAGCGGGGTGCCACAGCGATGGCAGAAACGGGCGCCGGCTGACAGCGCGGCGCCACAGGCGGCGCAGAACCCAGCGCCGGCGGAAGTATTCGGAGGAGTCATGTGCGTTGAAAGTTAGTACCTTATGGCATGGCCACGCCAAGCCGTTCCCTCGTCCCCACCAACCTGTCCGGTGCGACCGCCGCGGACATCCTCGAACTGGCCGAAGCGCAGCAGGTGCGCTTTCTGCGGCTTCAGTTCACCGATATCCTCGGCGTCATCAAGAACGTGGAAATCCCCAGTTCGCAATTCCGGAAGGCGTTGCAGGGGGACATCATGTTCGACGGCTCGAGCATCGCCGGCTTCGTGCGGGTGGAAGAGTCGGACATGCTGCTCGCCCCCGATCTGAGCACGTTTCAGATTTTTCCGTGGGGCGACCCGTCGGCTCGTGTAGGCCGCCTGATCTGCGACATCAACATGCCCGACGGCACGCCGTTTCATGGCGACCCGCGCGGGGTGCTCAAGCGGCAGCTATCACGGGCCGCCGCGCAGGGCTTCGTGATGAACGCCGGAATGGAAGCCGAGTTCTTCCTCTTCAAGCCCACCGAAGACGGGCGTCCGGCCACGCATACGCATGACGTGGGGGGCTACTTCGATCTGGCGCCCATGGACCTTGGCGAAGATGCCCGCCGGGCGATCGTCGATGCGCTGGAGCAGATGGGCTTCGAAGTTGAGGCGTCGCACCACGAAGTGGCGCACGGCCAGCACGAAATCGATTTCCGCTATGCGGATGCGCTGAAGACGGCCGACAACATCGCGACGTTCCGGTTTGTCGTAAAGCAGGTGGCGCGCCAGTTCGGACTGATCGCGTCGTTCATGCCCAAGCCGGTCTTCGGACAGAATGGCAGCGGCATGCACACGCACCAGAGTCTGTTCCGCAATCACCAGAATGCGTTCTGGGATCCGTCGGGCGACTGGGGGCTGAGCAAGACGGCGCTGCACTACATTGGCGGCTTGCTCAAGCATGCGCGCGGGATGACCGCGGTCACGAACCCGCTCGTGAACAGCTATAAGCGGTTGGTGCCGGGGTTCGAGGCGCCGGTGAATGTGGCGTGGAGTATGCGCAACCGTTCGCCGATGATCCGGGTGCCGGAGCGGCGCGGCTCGGGAACACGGCTGGAACTGCGTACTCCCGATCCGGCGGCCAATCCGTATCTGGCGTTGACCGTGATGCTCGCGGCCGGCCTCGATGGATTGTCCACCGAAGCGGATTGGCGCGAACCGATCAACACGAACATCTGGGAGATGTCGTATCGCGAGCGCCGCCGTTTGCGCGTGGACGATCTGCCGCAGTCGCTGCACGACGCCTGTGACGAGCTGGAGAAGGACGAAGTGATCTGCGACGCATTGGGCGAGCACATCACGCAGCAGTTCCTCGCCGCCAAGCGGGCGGAGTGGAACGAGTACAACCAGCGGGTCACGCAGTGGGAGTTGGATCAGTACCTGGCGCGGTACTGAGCGAACGTTTGGTCTGGTTTCGTAGTATTCAGCAGGTGCAGCTGCCGGCAGTCGGTAGCCGTTTTCGTCAGACTGGAGTCAGCGTGGATCGTCGAGGATTTCTGCAGAGCGGAGCCGGCGCCGTTGCCGGCGTCGCGTTGTCGGGGCTGGTGCCGCTGTCGGCGGCGAGTGCCATGAGCGCCGGGATGAAGGGTGACACCACGTCGCCATTCGCGCTCGATGCGGTGCTGAGCCAGAAGTATCCGTTCACGCTGCCCGCGTTGCCGTATGCCCCTGCCGCGGTCGAACCGGCGGTGGACGCGCAGACCATGACCATTCATCACGACCGACATCACGCGGCGTACGTGACGAATCTCAACAAGGCGCTCGAAGCGCAGCCAACCCTGCATGCCGTCACGTTGGGCGAACTGCTCATGGGGCTGCGCCGGTGGCCCGCGGCGGTCCAGACTGCGATCCGCAACAACGGCGGTGGGCACGCCAATCACGCGCTCTTCTGGAATCTGCTGGCGCCGGGCGCGAAGAGCGCGGCGGCGCCCACCGGGCAATTGGCCGACATGATCACGCGCGACTTCGGCACGTTGGCGGCGGTGAACACTGCACTCAAGACGGCCGCGGTCGGGCAGTTCGGCAGCGGGTGGTCGTGGCTGGTGAAGACGGCCACGAACCGATTGGCGGTGCGCGGACTCCCCAACCAGGACTCGCCATTACTCGAAGGTGAGTTGCCGATCGTGGGCATCGATGTGTGGGAGCACGCGTACTACCTCAAGTATCAGAACCGCCGCGCCGATTACGTCGACGCGATTCTTGCGCGCATCAACTGGGACGTCGCGTCGGCGCAACTCGGGTGAGTGCACGCGCGGTGCGTGAGCCGCGTGACGCTCTCACTCACCCCGTGCGATGGGTTATTGTGCGCCTATGGCACGAGTAGTCATTACGACGTGGGGATCATTCGGCGACGTCAATCCGTATCTCGGATTGGCGACGGCGCTGCGGGCGCGGGGGCATGTGCCGGTCATGGCCATGCCCTCGTTTTATGGCGCCACCGTTCGCGACGCCGGCTTCGAGTTCGCCGCGGTGGAGCCCGATGCCGACCCGGCGCTCGATCCGGCGCTGGTGCGCAAGGTGATGGATCCCCGGCGCGGCACCGAAGCCATCTTCCGCGAAATTCTGCTGCCGCACTTACCGGCGGCGCACGCCACGCTCATGGCTGCGGTGCAGGGCGCCGATTTCATGGTCACGCATCCGGCGGCGCTGGCCGCGCCCATCGTGGCTGAGCAGACCGGAATCCCGTGGCTGTCGACGGTGCTCTCTCCGCTCAACTTCATGTCGGCGTACGATCCCATTCTGCCGCCGCCGGCAACCTGGGTGCGTCATCTGCCGTGGTGGGTGCTGCTCAAGACGGCGCCGTGGGTCGCAGATGCGGGGCGACAAGTGACGTCACGCTGGATGGAGCCGTTGCAGCAGTTCCGCGCCTCGCTGGGATTGCCGCGCGCCATCAATCCGATCTTCGATGGGCAGCACTCGCCGTACGGCACACTCGCGATGTATTCCAAGGTGTTCGGCGGACCGTTTGCGGACTGGCCGCAGCGGGTCACGATTACGGGACAGCTCCGTTACGACGCATCGCATGGCGCCACCCTCTCTCCGGATGTCGAACGGTTTCTCGATGCCGGCGATGCCCCGATAGTCTTTACACTCGGCAGCTCAGTGGTGCTCATTGCCGAGCAGTTCTGGGATGAGTGTCTCGACGCCACGCGCCGCATGGGGTGCCGGGCGATCCTGCTGGCGGGGCCGGTGCAATCGGCGCGGTTGCAGTCACGCGTTTCGTCGAACGTGCTCGTCGTGGATGCGGCGCCGCACTCGCTGTTGTTTCCGCGTGCGGCGGCCATCGTACAACCGTGCGGTATAGGCACGACGGGCACGGCATTGGCATCGGGACGTCCGCAACTGGCGGTGCCGTATACCAACGATCAGCCCGACAACGCGTGGCGACTCAGTCGGTTGGGGGTCGCGCGCATGATATCGCCGCGTGCATATCGCGGTCGTGCGGTCGCGCGTGAGCTCACGACGCTGCTGTCGGCGCCGGGGTATCGACAGCAGGCCGAGGCGCTTGCCGCGGTGGTAGCCGGTGAGCGCGGTGCCGAGTTGGCGTGCGACCGCATCGAGGCGTTGCTGTAGGCCTGTGAACTGCTCGCACGGAGGACTGGCTGCCTTCGTGTGAGCAGTTCCAAGGGTCGATATCGACCGCGCCTGAGCTACTGTCGCAGCTGCAGGTTGAGGTTCCACACGTCGTAGGTGCCGCCAATGCGGAAGGCGAGTCGCGGGCCGGACGGAGAGCTCTCCAGGCGATGCGTGAGCCCACCGACCTTTTCGGACAAGAGTGCGGCACTCCCGTCGAGCCAGTTGTATTGCAGCTGTCCCTGATCGCGCAGGAAGTTGCGCCGGATGAACCGGTCGGTCGTGCGCCCGTTGCTGATGGTCCGCTCGTATACACCGATCTGCAGTTCGATCTGATACGCATCATTCAGCGCGACGTTCCCGCTCTCGAACTGTTCAATGAGCCGTACCGTGCTGCCATCTGCACGCGTGACTGTGTCGTCGGAAACCACGACGGGGAGCGCCGCCCCGTTGTAGCTGGTAATGCGATAGCCGGTGGCCGTTCCGATCACGTCAATCGCGGCGCGCGCGGAGAGCGAGCCGTAGTTGACGGTGACGATTGCGGACCCAACAGCGACCGCCGTAAGGACGCCTTGCGCCGACACTCTCACGACGGCGGAGTTGCTCGATGTGTACGCCAAAGGCCGGTTGTACAGCAGGCGACCATCGGCACTACGCAGCTGGGTGCCCAGTGGCTGACTGAATCCCACAGAGAGGTCTACCTGTGGCGTCGTCACCGAGAGCGACGCGGCGGTCGTCTCCGGTTCGACCACGCGAGTGGGTTCACTGCAGGCCGCGCTCGAGAGCAGCAGCACCGACATCATGACTGTTCGCGCAAACATGGACATATTCCTCATCGTGTTGTTCGTCGTGGCTTCGTAACGACACTCCACTCGCTGTACCTCCAGGGTGCGCGCGGCGTCACTGTTTTCCGTACGCCCGCACCCGCTCTCGGGATTCCATACATGCGCCTTCCATCGTGGCTTGGTACCAGTGCTCTCTCGTGTGCGACTGGTCTCGCACTGGTGCTTTTTGTCCCAACACCAGTGAATGCCTGGGGTGATGCGGGGCACCGCATCATCGGGCTGGTGGCCGCGACGACGTTGCCATCCGACATGCCGCCGTTCTTCCGCGACGCTGCCCCGCGCCTGGCCTACCTCAATCCGGAACCGGATCGGTGGAAGGATCGCGCGGAGCGTCAGCTCGATCCCGCGCTCGAAGGGGGCACGTCACCCGATCATTTCATCGACAGCGACATGGTAACGCCCGCACAGCTTGCGGGCGCTCTCGCGGCGCGCGATCGCTGGGGGTACGCCGACTCCGTGCGGGCAGCCGGCGTATCGCCGCAGGTCATGGGCTTTCTCCCGTTCGCCATTCTCGAATACACCTCGAAATTGCGTGGAGATTTTCGCTTGTGGCGTATTGCGCCCGATTCGACGGTGCGGGCGTGGATCGAGCAGCGCATCATCGAGGATGCCGGCATTCTCGGACACTTCGTGGCCGACGGATCCAATCCGCACCACACCACCAAGCACTACAACGGATGGACGGGCGAGAACCCCAACGGCTACACCACCGACAATCGGTTTCACGGACGATTCGAATCGCAGTATGTGCAGGCGCATATCCGCGAAGGTGACGTGCGGGCGGCGCTGACGGGACCCGCGCAGGCATTTCCCGGCGTGCGACCGGCGGTGCTGTCGTATCTGGCACGCACAAATCAGTTCGTCGACACGCTCTATGCGCTCGAAAAGGTCGCCACCTTCCGGCCGGAAACGACCACGCCGGAGCAGAAGGCCTTCGCGGTGTCGCGCATGGCTGCGGGGGCCGCGATGTTGCGCGACCTCTGGTATACCGCGTGGGTTACGAGCGCGCGGGGGGAGTAAGTACGTCAGCGAGTGCGGTAAGCAGCGCGTCGGTGGAGAAGGGCTTTTCGATCAACACGCTGCGATCGGTGCCGGTGAGATCATCGGGCCAACCGTCGCTGGCATAGCCTGACATCAGGACGAGCGGGAGCTCCGGATTGGTGATTCGCAGTGCGCGCGCCACCTCGTCACCACGGCAGCCCGGCATGTCGAAGTCCGTGATGAGTGCATCGAGCGAGGCGCCCATGGCGCGTCCCGCCTCGATGGCGAGCAGCCCGTCGCTCGCGACGTGCACCTCGACTCCGGCGCGCGTCAGCAATCGTGTGACGAGTCGTTGCACCTCGGGCTGATCCTCCGCGATCAGCACGCGTGCGCCACGAACAGACGCGCGAAGTGCTGGCGTCAGCTCGTCATCCCCGTGTGGTTCGCCGGGTGCTTCCGGAATCCATATGGTGACCGTCGTGCCTTTGCCGACTGCGCTGTCAATGTGAATGTGCCCGCCATGGTGTTGCACGGTGCCGTACACCATGGCCAGGCCAAGACCGGTCCCGTCGCCCACTGTTTTGGTGGTGAAGAACGGCTCGAAAACCCGTGACAGGACATCGGACGGGATGCCGCTTCCGGTGTCCGACACGCGAAGGCGCACCCAGTGGCCCACGTGCATGTGCACGCTCAACGCGTCATCGCGCAGGACATCGACGTTGTCGAGCGAGATGGTGAGTACACCGCCGTTGGGCATGGCGTCGCGCGCATTGACGGCAAGATTGATGAGCGCCTGTTCAATGCGACCGGCATCTGCGCGGACCAGACGCTCACTCTGCGTGTGCACGTGCACCGACACCGTGGCCGGCACGAGTCGCACCAGCAACGCCGCCGACTGCTCGACCAGCTGATCGAGCCGCACCGGCGCCGAGAGCAGTGGCGTTCGCCGGGAGAAATCGAGCAGTTGCCTGGTCAGTGAGTTGGAACGTGTGGCGGCGGCCTTGATGGTGAGCAGATCGGAGCGCGCCACGTGATCGTCGGGCAGCTCTTCAAGTGCCATGTCGGCACTGCCGACGATCGCGGTGAGCATGTTGTTGAAGTCGTGTGCGACGCCGCCGGCGAGTCGGCCCAACGACTCGAGTCGTTCGGCGTGTCGTACCCGTTCCTGCCGTTCTTCGAGGCGCGACGCCATCGTATCGAACGAGTCGGCGAGCTGCTCGATTTCGCCGTCGTGGCGGGCAATCCCGGTGCGCGCACCAAGGTCGCCGGCGCCGAGTCGTCGGGTGGCAGTCAGAATTGCTTTCACATCACGGAGCACCAGCACATCGGCGCAGTACCAGGCAATGATGAGCGCGACCGCTGCGGCGAGGAGCAACAGCGCAACACGTGTCCGGGCGCGCGCGTTGGGTGCGGCGTACGCGACTTCCGGCGGCGTCGCGATGGCCAGACGAACAAAGGTCCCCTCCGCAGACTGGAGTTGTCGATGCGCGATGAGCCTGATCACACCATCGGAGGCGCGTCGGACGGTCAGGCCCTCCTGCGCGGTACCGCGCAGCCGGTCCGCCTCCATGATGGAGTCGAGCTTTGGGCGCTCGGTCCCCACAGTGCGCGCGTATGGCAGGCGTGCGATAAGCCGTCCCGTGGAGTCGGCCACCGTGACGATGGTTCCGCCGGGAAGGTCGGCGTTGCGGGCGATGCGATCGAGCCAGTCGAGCTTGAGTCCGACGGACAACACACCGGTAGCGCGACCCGTGGCGTCCCGCAGCGGTACGTTGACCGGCAGGAGTGCCGGGCGCGTCGAGTCGGCCACGAGGTACGGACCGAGGGTGATGGCACCCTCGCGCATAACGCGCAGGAAGAGCGGGTTTGCCCCCACGTTGACCCCGATGCTCGCGGCGGTGCGGCCGCCGCAATCGACGATGCCGTCTTTGGAGATCCGTGTGGGTGACGCCACGAACGGCGCGGAGCGGAGCAGGCGTACGAGGGTCTCTTCGCACGTCGCACGAGAGCCGGTGGCAAGCTCCGGAATCGCCGTCCACGCCTCGACGAGTCGTCGACCCGCCGCCACGGCCGCGTCGTTGTCGGTGCTGGCTTCATGCAAGACGCTCTGAATGCGTGCGCCGACGGCCGCGAGCGCCTCTTCGCGATCACGCTGGATGGTCCACACGGTATACACCGCCGCGGGGATGTACGCCGCAGCGACCAGAAGGAGCAAGCGTGACCGAAGCCGGGACGGCAGAAAGCGCACGGCGCGTAGAGGGGCGCGAGGGCAATACGGGGGTGCTCCATGGAGGCAGCGGAGCAGGCCCGACAATACTGTGCCACCACCGACAGGAGCGCCATGAATTCGCCGGAAGTCGCTGCCCTTGCTCAAGAGGCGTTGCGAACCGTTAGCTTCACTTCATGTCTTCCTGGCTGAACCGATTGTTCGGTACGCGTGCCCCACTCGTGGTGTGTGGTATTCCAGTGGTGCTGCACAATACGCGAGACGATATCGCGGACCAGGAGGTGCTCGATCGGTTGCGCGATGCGCTCGAGCTCATTCGGCAATACGCGCCACGTCGGTTGCAGCACCTTCAACGAGACGTGCGCGCCATTCGCGTCGAGCGGTTTCCCACGCGGGGTGCCTTTCTTCCGCAGGAGCAGGTGGTGCTTACCGAGCTCACGTTTCTCGCTCGGCGCGATATCTCGGCGGCGCCGGTGGCGTCGAGCATTTTGCACGAAGGTGTCCACGCGCGCGTGCACGCGTTTCGCGCGCGGGTGATGCGGGGATTTCCTTCGGCGCCGGACATGGCCCGGGAGGAACGGCTCTGCCGGCGCGCTGAGCTGGCGTTTGGCCAGTTGTTGCCACCGGCACTCGGCGCACCAGTCGTAGAGCGCGCCATGCAGTCCTTGGCATTGGCTGATCGCGATGTGGCACCGGTGGTCGACTGGCAGTTGGCGCGTGAACGTCAGGACGCTGCCGATCGCGACACGACGCGCTGAACGCGCGCCGTTCCGGTCGTATCATTACCGCATGGATTCTTCACGAACCTCGAGACGCGCGTTCCTGCTGTCGGCCTCCGGCTGTGTGGCGCACGTGCTGTTCAGTGCAGCGTGCGCGCCTCGCAGCACGCGGGCGCGGTGGACGGCGCCGATCAACCCCACCGTGCGCACCGCGCCGTTTGCCCGCCTCGATGCTATCGGTGCCGGTGCGTGGGCCCTCGTGTCGACGCCCCTCGGCGGTGATCGCACGACCTTCGCCAACGGGGGCATCATTGCCGGCCGCACCGGGGTCGTGGTGGTCGAGGGGTTCTACCGAGACGCCGGCGCGGCGTGGTTGGCGCAGCAGGCGCGTGAACTGACGGGACGATGGCCGACGCATGTGGTGCTCACGCACTATCACGTGGATCATGCGAGCGGTGTGAGTGCGTATGCCGACAACGCTGTGCGCCCACAGTTGCACGTCACAGCGCCGACGCGCGCGGCGGCGCTGGGCGGGACTCCGGTGGCGCCGACGCGCAGTGAGGCGTTGACGCGCGCCTTCGCCGATGTCGTTCTCACGCGAACCGACCGGGAGTCGCGCATCGACCTGGGCGATCGCGTCGTCACGCTCGAACCCGTGCATGGACACACGAACAGCGATCTCATCGTGCACGACCAGGACGCGGCGATCACCTTCAGCGGTGATCTCGTGTGGAACGGTATGTTTCCCAACTATGTCGACGCGCAGCCCGTGGCGCTGCACGCGCAGGTCGACCGGTTGGTGTCGATGGTGTCCAAGCGACAGCTGCTCGTGCCGGGTCACGGCGCCGTGGCCGATGCAGACGCGATGCGTCGCTATCGGGGATTGCTGGAGAGTCTCGAGCAGGCCGCACGCGCGGGATTTTCGGCGGGCCGTTCACCACAGGAAGCGGCCGCATCATACGTCGTCCCCGCCGCGCTCGGGGAGTGGATGGCCGGCAAACCCGCTGTTGAACGCGCCATGCAGGCGTGGTGGAGAGCGCTCCGTTAATTCGCGAGCGCGACCAGTCGCTGCAGCGTGGCCAAGTCTTCGGTTTTGGTGGACAGCGACATCCACTCGCGCAGCCGTCCATCGGCGCCGTAGACGGCGGCGATGAGGGGCGCGCGGTCACCACGGATGGGGCGGCCGATGATGCCATCCCAGTCGAGCGCGACGGCGGCGCTGCTGTCTTTGGGGAACATGCCGCGAATGAGGCCGCGCAGTATGCGGGGCGCGCCGGCGAGGTCAGCCACGGGCGTTACCGTGGGACCGCTGGGCGTGAGGGCGGCGCGGATGCGCTGCGTCCACCGTTCGGCGGCGGCGGCACCATTGCGGCCCGCCACGATGATGATGGAGGCGCGCCGACTGATGCTCGAGTCGGTCACGAGCCGGTTGAACTGATCGAGAAGCCGATAGGCGGGCAGCTGCTCTGGCACTTTCGCGCCGCGGCTGGCTGCGCGCGTGGCCGCGTCCCGCGAGTCCTGCGCGGTAAGGGACAGCGGAGCCGCAAGCAACGCCGCCGCAACGACGTGCCGGAGAAAAGGAAGCATCGGATCCTCGAGGGAAATAACGGGCGATCAGTCTGTACAGGACGACCAAGACGCCACGTCGTCATATTCCCGGTACACTGTGTCAGGGCAATTCGTTCGCCCCCGCTGCGTGATGAACTTCCCGATGCCAGTTTTGGTTCTTGGCAATTTCGCCGTTTTCCGATGTCTGGATACTGCCAGGTGGTGGCGTGCTCAGGGGGACGGAGGTCGCGGCAATCGTTCTCATTTCCGGCGCGAGCGCGTCGTGTACAGGAGTCATCGGCGCGTGTTGACACGGAGTCGTTTGGGCGTGCTGGCCGCACTGTTGGTCGCGACTGGGGCGCCCGGGAACGCCCAGCAACCCGCGGCCGCGGCGCCGACGTCACCATGGTCGCACGATGTATGGACGGCGGCGGATGGATTGCCCGGCGGTCGCATCGTGTCGATGGCCCAGAGTGCACAGGGGTATCTCTGGGCGATCACGAGCTCCGCCATCGTGCGCTTCGACGGCGCACGCTTCACCGTGTTTCGGGCGGACAACAGCAGCGGGTTTCCCGCCAGCCCGCTGACGGCGCTGGTGGCCACCCGCAATGGTGATGTCTGGGTGAGTAGCGAAGCCGGTGATGTCGTGCGTGTGCGGGACGGTCGTTTGTCCCCGTTCGACTTCACGCGCGGACTGACGGCACCATTCCGGTATGCCATTACCGACGACGGCAGCGGTCGGGTGTGGCTCTCGAACGGCGTGGGGCTGTATCGCGTGGACGGCGATCGGGCGGTACGCGAGAACTCCCCGTTTTCGTGGAAACGCGTCGGGCCCCTGCTGGGTCGCCGCGACAGCACGTTGTACGCGGTGGTCGGTCCGACCGACGCACGCGGTGCCGGGGCCTTGCAGCGGCGCAGTGCGACGGGTGCGTGGTCGCCGCTGGTGTTGCCCGATGTGTCGGCGCCCACGACCATCACGCAGATGTATGAAGATGCGCGCGGGGTCCTGTGGGTGCTCAGCAACAACGGTGTGTGGAGCGGCCGTGATGTACTACGCCGCGTGCCCGTCGTGCCGCAGTCACTGCCTTCGGCGATGCGCTTAATCGACGGTGACGGCGCGTCGGCCGCATATGCCGCCAGCGTTGAAGGGACGTACCGCATGACGGCTGATAGCGTCGCGCCTCTGGCGCTCGGCGCAGCCATGCGCAGCGCCGACAGCGCGTCGCCACTACTCTGGGTCGCTGCATCGAGTATCTGGTTCGCTCGCGACAGTCGCGTCTGGCGAGACGGTCGTGCAGAGCTGGCGCTCTCACCGCCACACAGTGCTGTGCCCGTCGAGGCGTATCGCATTGTCTCGGCGCTGCCAGATCGCGAGGGTGGGTTCTGGTTGGCGACCGTTGCCGGAGGCTTGCACAGATTCCAACCCACGGCGAATGCTGCCGCGCCACGCCCGTTGAGACTAGTCGTGGAGCAGCTCGTCGCGAGTGATTCGCGCGTATTGCCCGACGGCGATGTCGCGGTCCTCAGTGTGGTGCAACGCAGCGTGCAGATTGACTACACGGCACCCTCCTTCACGAATCCGTCGGCGGTGCAGTTTCGCTATCGGCTCGACGAATACGATCGCGATTGGGTTCGCGCCGGCGCGCGCCGTACCGCCTTCTATACCAAGTTGCCACCGGGTCGCTACACCTTCTCCGTTCAGGCGGCGCGTGCGGATGGCGTCTGGACTGATGAAGTGGCGACGTTGGCGTTCCGCGTCTCACCACACTGGTGGGAGGCGACGCTCTTTCGTGTGATGATGTTGGTACTGGCCGTCGCCGGCGGCGCTCTTGTGATGTTCCGGCGGGTGCGGGTCCTGCGCACTCAGACGCAGGAGCTCGAGAGTGTCGTCGCCGACCGGAGCGGCACGTTGCGGCAGCGCGAACAGGAGTTGGCGCGACAGAACACGCTGCTCGAAGCCCAAGCCAGTCAGCTCCAGGCGCTCGATACGGCGAAGACCCGTTTCTTCGCGAATGTCTCGCACGAGTTGCGTACTCCTCTTACGCTCACCATCGGACCGCTCGAAGACCTGCAGGCGCGTGGCGGGCGCGACGCGCAGGAAGAGCGCTGGATCGAGATCGCGCTGCGCAATTCGCGGCGGCTGTTGCGGCTGGTGAATCAGATTCTGGACGTCGCGAAGCTCGAAGCGGGGCAAATGGAGCTGCGCCCGCGCCCGCTCGACTTGTCGCTTTTTGTCCGCGGTATCATCGGGGCCTTCGCGTCGGTGGCCGAGCGCAAGCAGATCACGCTGACGCTCGAAGCGCCGCAAGTCCTCAAGGGAATGTTCGACGCCGACGCCATCGAGAAGGTGTTGACCAACCTGCTCTCGAATGCCGTGAAGTTCACGCCCAATGGGGGCGCCGTTCGCCTGAAAGTCGATCGTTCGATCGTGGATGAGCAGGCGGCCGTCACGATTCGTGTCATCGACACCGGCCCCGGCATTCCGGCCGCACAGCTGGCACTGGTGTTCGAGCGGTTCTATCAGGTGGACGAGACCGATGCCCGCTTGCAGGCCGGCACCGGGATCGGTCTGGCACTGGTGAAAGAGCTGGTGGAGTTACACGGCGGACGCATCACAGCGGACAGTGATCCGCGCGGTACGATGTTCACGCTGGAGATTCCATATGGTGTCGTGGAGGACGCCCCGGCGCGTCAGCCCCGCGCCGATCAGGTAACCGGTCCGAATCGTATTCCGCTGCGTCCTACACTCGAGCAGCCGGTCGGGTTCGACAGCGACGAAGGCGTGGATGACAGCGAAGACGTACCGACGATGCTCGTCGTCGACGACAGCGATGACTTGCGCGCGTACATCCGCGATCACTTTCACAAACAGTATCGCGTGTTCGAGGCCACTGATGGCGCTGAGGGCATTGCCGTCGCGCAGCGCGAGTTGCCCGACATCGTGGTTTCGGATGTCATGATGCCCGGCACCGACGGCTTTTCGCTCGTGCGGGCGCTGCGTGACAGTCCCGAAACGGATTTTCTGGCTATCGTCCTGTTGACCGCGCAGGCGGAAGACGAGAAGCGGTTGACGGGTCTCAAGATCGGCGCGGACGACTATCTCGTGAAGCCGTTCGACATGCGTGAGCTCGATGTGCGCGTGGCCAATCTCATTGCGGCGCGGCGACGGTGGCAGGAGCGCGTGCCTCGCCGCGACGGCGAACAGACGGCGATGACGGTCGAGTCGACGATCGTCCCGCTCCGGCACGACACGCCCGAGGCGGCACCGATTCCGCCACTCAGTGCCATCGATGAACAGTTCCGCGAGCGGGTGCTGTCGGTCATCGATGCGCGACTGTCCGATCAGGATTTCGGCGTGGCGGAGCTTGCCGACGCGGTGGCACAGGATCGTTCGCACTTGTTCCGCCGCGTGAAGCAGGCGTTCGGTACGTCACCGTCCAATCTGCTGCGCGAACGTCGACTGGAGCTGGGCGCGCGCTTGTTGCTGTCGGAACGCGGCACGGTGGCGGATGTGGCGTACGCGATCGGCTTCAACAGCGTGTCGTACTTCTGTCAGTGTTTCCAACGGCAGTATGACGCAACGCCGGCGACCTATCGCGCGTCGGCAGGGCGTTCGACGTAGGCTGGTCTCGCTGACCTGCTCTCACGGAGGCACGGAGAAAGGGAGGCCGCGGAGCCGTTAGCGCAGTGCGAGGCAGCGTTGCAGCATGGCTTGGAGCTCTCCACTGGTGAACGGCTTGGAGAGAATGCCGGTGATCATGGTGTTCTGCGCCGTTTCGTCGTCTTCGAGCTCGAGGTTGCCGGTCATGAGGACGATGGGGAGCTGCGGTGAGCGCAGGTGGACCGCCGAGGCCAGCTCCCAGCCCGACATGGAGGGCATGGAAAGGTCGGTGAAGAGAGCAGCGGGCGGCGGGGTGAGCGCGTCGAATTCGCGGAGCAGCTCGGTGGGCGACGAGAAACGCGTGACCTGATAGCCCAGGCGTTCCAGCAGGCGCGCAGTGGTGAGCAGCACGGCGGGCTCGTCGTCGACCACGATGACGTGTGTTGCGGGAGCTGCGGCCATGGTGGTGGAAACCGGTAGTGTTGGGCTCATGCTGGTGGCCGGGCCAGACACGGTCGGCAGCAGGGCCGTGAACCGTGTTCCTTCTCCTGGACTGCTCTCGGCGCGCACGACACCACCGATCGCGGTGATCGTCGCATGGACGGTGGCGAGGCCGAGGCCGGTGCCTTGTCCCGGGCGCTTGGTGGTGAAGAACGGTTCGAAGATATGTGCGAGTGTCTCGCGGCTCATACCGATACCGGTATCGGTTACGGTGAGTACGGCCACGCGATCGGCGCCGGAAAGCGCGGCATCGTCGCCGACGTCGCGCAGCGCTCGCTCCGAGACGCTCACCGTGATGAGCCCGCCGTCCGGCATGGCCTGCGACGCGTTGGTCACCACGTTGAGCAGTACCTGTTGCAGTTCACCAGGTTCGGCCCGGATATGTACCGCGTCCTGCACGGTGGTGCGCAGCTCGACGGATGGCGGCAACACGGCTCGGATAAGGCGCTCGCTTTCGAGCGCGAGTGCGCCAAGATCCACGACCTCCCGGTTTCCCTGTGCCGGTCGCGCAAAGCTGAGGATGCGACGCACGAGCGTGCGCGCCCGACTGGTACTCAGCAGAATGTTGTCGAGGCGGGCACGGGCAGCGTGATCGTCTGGCAACATGCGGCGTGCATCTTCCGCGTCGCTGAGGATGGGCTGCAGGAGATTGTTGAAGTCGTGGGCAATCCCCCCGGTGAGTGTCCCCAAGGCGGCCAACCGTTCGCGACGATCGGCCTCCAGCTCAGCGGCCTGACGGGCATTGGCTTCGCGTCCGAGTCCATCGAAGAGGTAACCAGCCGCAATGGCCACGAGGGCGCCCAGCAGGATGACCGTGGACGAACTCACCCACCACATGAGGAACGCGTTAGGTGTGGACGCCGTCCACTGCATGATGTTCGACGGGATACTCAGGCCGAGCGCCACCAGCAGTACGGAGAGCACTCCAACCGACCAGACTCCTGCTCGAACGCCGAGCAGGACGCTCGCAAAAATCGGGAAGCTCAGAAGCCACGGAAATCCAGCGGCCGTGAACCCGAAATTGAACAGAAAGAAGGTGCCGAGCAGCAACGGACACACGACGAGGCTGCTGGCGCGGAGCGTATAAGGAAGCCGGTTGCCGAGCGTGAGCAGGATGATGGCGCCATACACGATGCTGTCCACGACAATGACGCTCGGCACGCCGTTGATGATGGCGGCGCTGACGCCGACAGCGTACGCGACGGAGCCAAGCACACACACGCCGAGCAGCATGGCGGCGAGAATGCGTCGTCGCCACGCTTCGATCGGTGCGCCCACCGGGGGCGCAATCCAATCGAGTGTCCGGCGGAGTCGCTCGGAAGCGGCGTACACGTTAGCGGGCAGTGTTGAGATTGTAGCGCATGATGCCGGCGTGTGGCCCCGAGAGGTCGCGTTCGAGCGTGTACACGTCGCCACCGGGTCCCGGCGCGGCGTCGAGATGCGCGCCAAGCGCCGCGCGATCCTGCGGCGTGAGTGTCAGCGAAAGTGCCGCACACGTTGCGGGCAGATGGCCCGCATGGCGGGCGCCAACGATGACGCCCGCGACACCAGGCACATCGAGCGCGGCACGAATGGCGACGGCACCGATGGTGGTGGCGTGCGCGCTCGCGATGGTGTGCATGGTGTGCAGCAGTGCCTGAAACGCGTCCCAGCCGCCGAACTCGTCGATGATGAGCTTGTACTTGACCAGCGAGCGGTTCTCGAGAGGTGACAGGGGTTCCGCAGCGCCCAGCCAGCGCTCGTGAAAAAATCCGCCGGCGAGCGCGCCATAGCAGAGGAACCCGATGTCATGCGCGGCGCAGAGCGACGCCATGGCGCCCAAGGGTCGACGGTCGAGCAACGAGAGTTGCACCTGATGCGACGCGATCGGGATGCCCGCCTCGAGCATGGCGCGCACTCGAGGCACATCGAAGTTGGTGAGGCCGACCTGACGGATTTTGCCGGCGGCGCGCAGGTCATTGAGGTAGCCGGCCGCTTCGAGCCATCCCGGCACGGCGTAGTCCCACCAGTGCAACTGCACCAGATCGAGCGTGTCCACACCCAGCCGCTGCAGTGATCGATCGATAAGGGCGTGTATCTGCGCGCGCGTCAGCGTGGGGAGCGCGTCGCGATCGGGGACGCACTTGGTGTGCACCCGGATGGTGGGGGCATCAGTACCGCGCGTGGTGCGCCACGCGCGGAGAAAGTCGCCGATGAGTTCTTCGACACCGGTATAAATGTCGGCGCAGTCGAAGGTGGTGATCCCCGCATCGGCGAAGGCCATCATGTCGCCGAGGGCGGCGTCGCGCGCCACCTGCCCGTGTCCGCCGGCGAGCTGCCACCCGCCCTTGATGAGGCGGGAAATCTCGTAGCCGGGCGCCAGTGTGTATTTCGGCACGGTCACCGGGGAGGAGGACCGCTCACCCATGGTGGTCCGGATCGGCGGGGAGCGGAACGAGCGTGACGTCGGCATGCCGGAAGGTCGTCGTGCCGATTCGCGTGATGCGGAAGCGGCCTCCGCAGTACGGGTCAGGGCAGGCCACCTCGGCGTCGGTGGTCATCCAGTCGTTCGGATGGGTGGGTCGCTGTTTGGCCGGGAGCAGCGGGAGCAGCGCTGCCAGCGGATACAGCGGAAACGTCTGGCCCGGGGGGAACTCGAGGTTCTCGCCGCGCAGCGTAAACGAGTCCCCCTCGCGGTGGTTGCACACCATGGGGCGGTCGGTGGCGACCACCTCGACCCGGAGATCAAACAGGGTGAAGGCGTCATTCCGTGCTGTGGTCATGCGGAAAAGGTTACCACCCGGCGCGGAGAGGCGATACAGTACGTCATGACCCGTCTTGTGACCGTGTGCTTCGTGGCGATTGCCGGCGTGACCGGCTGGTGGCTTTTTCGGGGCGTGCCCGAACCGGTCACGCGGGCCATGGACGACGCCCTCTACGAGCCGTGCCCGTCCCGGTATGCCACGGCCCGCACGGGCCAGGACTCGGCGCTGGTGGACGGCTACATTCTCAAGCCGCGCAGCCGGTTTTCGAAGGCCATTACCTGCGGCAGTGAACGGGCCCGGCACCGGCCGCCGGCCGCCCGGTAGCGCCCAGAGCTGCTACTCGTCCCCGAATTCGTGCGCCAGAGCTAGCGTTCGGGGGTACTGCTGCGTTGAATCACCGGACGTGCTGTTTTCCGTACGGCCGGTGTCCACTTCCGTGCAGGGGCGCCATGCCCCGGACCCTGACGCTTCCGTATGACTCATTCGACTTCCCAATTCCGCTCCCGTGTCGCCATCAGTGGCGCGCGATTCGCGGCCTCGCTGTTCACGGTTTCGCTGCTGGTGGGCTGTGCCAGCGCCAATGGCCGTGTTTCTGCCGACCCGCGCTTTCAAACCGGTGACGCCGGCGCGATCGCCCGCGCGCGCGCCGACAGTGTGCGCTACCCGTATGTGAAGGCGGACATCGACTTCATGACGGGGATGATCCATCACCACGCGCAAGCCATCTATATCTCGCGCTGGGCGGTCTCGCACGGGGCCGACGCCGCGGTGCAGCGGCTGACCGCGCGCATCATCAACGCGCAGACCGACGAAATTGCCATCATGCAGTCGTGGCTCAAGGATCGGCTGCAGCCAGTGCCCGTCGTGGATACGGCGGGGACGGTGACCATGCCGGCTGCTGCCGGTGGGCACGATATGCACGCCATGATGGGGCACGACATGTCGGCCATGGGCGGCATGATGATGCCCGGCATGCTCAGCGACGCACAGCTCAAGGAGCTCGATGCGGCGCGCGGCGCCGATTTCGACCGGCTCTTTCTGACGTTCATGATCCTGCACCATCGCGGTGCGGTGACCATGGTGAAGGATCTGTTTACCCACGACGGGGCCGGTCAGGACGAGACCGTGTTCAAGTTTGCCAACGATGTCGAAGTGGACCAGAGCACCGAGATCAAGCGCATGTTCACCATGATGCTCGAGCGCGGCTGGATTCCCCCGCAGTGATGTTTTCCCTCTCCACCATCCTCCCGGACCACATGCACTACCCATCTTCACGCGTTGCGACGGCCGCCCTGGCCGGCGTGATGGCGACGCTCGCCGCCTGCAGCCCGGCCAAGAAGCCGGAGACGGCTCCGAACCCGGCGGCCGACCCGCGGAACAACCTCAAGGCTGGTCTCTTCGACGCCGGCGAGTTCACGTCGAACATCAAGGTGGTCGGCAAGGCGGTTTCGCCGAACGGCTTCCTCGGCATCACCAACTCCGACCTCGCCTTCACGGGCAACTACGTCATTCAGGGCAACTACAACGGCCCGGTGGTGTGGGACATCAGCAACCCGTCGAGCCCCAAGCTCGTCGTGGCCTACGAGTGCCCGGCGTCGCAGAACGACGTGTCGGTGTACAAGAACCTGATGTTCATGTCGGCCGAAGCGCAGAACGGCCGCATTGACTGCAAGCCCGGTGGCGTTCGCGAAGCGGTGAGCAAGGAGCGCATGCGCGGCGTGCGCGTGTTCGACATCACCAACATCAAGGAGCCCAAGCTCGTCGCGAACGTGCAGACGTGCCGCGGGTCGCACACGCACACGGTGCTCGAAGATCCGAAGGACCGGAACAACGTCTACATCTATGTGTCCGGTTCGTCAGGCATCCGTCCGGGTACGGAGCTCGAGGGGTGCCAGGGTGATCTCTCGGCCGCCGATCCGAACTCGTCGCGCCTGCGTATCGAAATCATCAAGGTGCCGCTGGCTGATCCCAGCAAGGCGGCGGTCGTCGGCCGCGCCAACATCTTCACCGGCCTCGAAGCCCCGCCGAGCCATGGCTTGTCCGATGCCGACAAGGCCGCGGCGGCGGCGCAGCTCGCCACGCAGCGTGCCGCGGGTGCGTTCATCGCCAAGAACCCGCAGTCGGGTGCCGAAGCGGTCGCGCCGCCGCAGCTCGTGCGTCGTATGCTCGACGACGCGGCCAAGGCGCGTGGCGCCACGGCGGTGACGTCGGCTGACAGCGCGACGGTGCGCAGCGGTCTGCAGGCCGCGTGGAATCAGATGTACGCCAACGCCGCCGGCGCTCCCGCCGGTGGTGGTCGTCGTGGTCCCGAAGGCTCGCAGTGCCATGACATCACCGTGTATCCGTCGCTCGGCCTGGCCGGCGGCGCCTGCGAAGGCCATGGTCTGCTGCTCGACATCAGCAACCCGGTGAACCCGGTGCGCCTCGATGCCGCAGCCGACTCGAACTTCGCCTACTGGCACTCGGCCACGTTCAACAACGATGGCACGGCGATGTTGTTCAGCGACGAGTGGGGCGGTGGCAGCTCGCCCAAGTGCCGCGCCGGCGACAAGGCCGAGTGGGGCGCGGACGCGATCTTCGATATCGTGAACGAGGGCGGCAAGAAGAAGCTCAAGTTCCGCAGCTATTACAAGATTCCCACGTACCAGACGTCGAACGAAAACTGCGTGGCGCACAACGGCTCGCTGATTCCGATTCCGGGTCGCGATGTCATGGTGCAGTCGTGGTACCAGGGCGGTATCTCGGTGTTCGATTGGACGGACACGCAGAACCCGAAGGAAATCGCCAGCTTCGACCGCGGCCCGGTGGACGGCTCGCGTATGGCGATGGGTGGTTCGTGGTCGGTGTACTGGTACAACGGCAAGCTGGTGAGCTCGGAAATCGCGCGCGGTATGGACGTGGCCGAGTTGACCCCGAGCCAGTACATCTCGCAGAACGAGCTCGACGCGGCGAACACCGTGAAGTGGGACCAGCTCAACGCGCAGGGCCAGCCGAAGATCGTGTGGCCGCCCAGCTTCCCGTTGGCCAAGGCGTTCACCGACCAGCTGGAGCGGAAGGGATGCGCGGCGTCGTCGGTGACGGCGCTCCGGACCCAGATTGCGGCGGCCGAGAAGGCGAGCGGCATGGCGCGTAACACGGCGCTCGACGCCGCCGT
>JAIXTI010000246.1 GCA_027484025.1 bacterium | reverse complement strand
GTCGGGGTCGGGGTCGGGGTCGGGGGTGGGGCGGGGCAGACCCCGACCCGACCGAAACCTCGACTGTTTATCGACCCCGACTGTCGTGGCAGTGCCCCGACCGTTGTAGCTGTGCCCCGACTGTCGTGGCAGTACCCCGACCACCACCAACCACCCCGACCCAGACCCAGACCCAGACCACCCGATCCCACACCTACCCCCCGACCACAATCTCGTTCATCACCGCCGTCGCTCCCGGCGCCGCCCATGCCGTTGTTGCGGCGAGATAGCGGTCGTTCGACGAACGGACCGTGCCGTTCAGCGTGATTTTTCCGCCGTCGGCAGTGACTGACACGTTCTTGCTGTTGAACCACGACCGGTGCAGCGCCTTCTGGATCTGCTCGGTGAGGTCGGCCGCGTTCACGCGCGGCTTGAGGGTGATGTTGTTCGTCATTCCCTTCACGCCCCAGAGCGTGCGGACCGCATCGGCCGCCGCGTCCGATTCGAAGTGCCACGGCACGGTGCCGGTGAGCGTGAGCCATCCATGCTGCACGGTCACCTTCACGGAATCCTTGGGCACCAGCGAGTTCCACCGCAGTTGGGACACCGCGGCCGTCGCGATCTCCTCATCGCCGCGATTGATGTCCGCGGGGAGTCGCACTTCGAGCTCTTCCGCAATCGCCTTGACGCCTTTGACGCGCCACGTCGCCACTTCGGCGTCGCGCTTCTGCGTGAAGCTCGCCACGTGGCCGCTCAACGTCACGACGCCGTCGTGCACGGCCACGCCAATGTGCGCCGGCGTGACACTTGGCTCCCACGCCAGCTCTTCGAGGACCGCTTCCTTGAGTTCGAGATCGGTGTTCATGTGCGACTCCCTGTTGCAGAATGGCGGACCAGCGTCGGCTCGAATGAACGGAAGCCGTCCGTCATCTCCTGAGAGTAGCGTTGGCATCGTACTCCGCCCACGCTCGGGATATACGTAGGCCGCGCCCACGCCATCGGGTGCAACTCCCCTACGTACAAACCGAGTCTGCAGCCGCGCAGCCCGAGCTCCTACCCTCCTCTCACTGTCGAACGCGGCACATCGCCGTTCCGGCAGCCCATGCGCACCGGGAGCCATCATGATTCGGCCAACGACCGTTCCAGACACGAAGTCCCTCGACTCCGGCATCCTTGAAGCCGTGGTCGCCGTTTTCCCAACGCACGAGACCGCCGAACAGGCCGTGCGTGATGTCCAACGCGCGGGCTTCGACATGAAGAAGCTGTCGATCATCGGGAAGGACTATCAAACGGAAGAGGATGTCGTCGGCTACTACTCGACCGGCGGCCGCATGAAAGCGTGGGGCAAACAAGGCGCGTTCTGGGGAGGGCTGTGGGGCATGCTCTTCGGCTCCGCGTTCTTCATCATCCCCGGTGTTGGTCCGCTCCTGGTGGCGGGTCCCATTCTGACGTGGCTGATAGCAGCGCTCGAAGGTGCGGCGGTCGTTGGCGGTATCAGTGCGCTTGGTGCCGCGCTCGTCAGTATCGGTATTCCCAAGAACCGGATCATCGAATACGAAACGCAGGTGAAGGCCGGCCACTTCGTCGTCATTGCGCACGGAACGATGCGCGAGCTTGGCGCCATTCGCGACACGCTCGGCGTAGGCAGCCAGCAGTTCACGTCCGCGCTCGAGGCCGTTGGCGCCGAGTGAGGTCATGACCGGCATAGCAGCGACACCGGAGCTGGCGGCTCCGGCGTCTGCACCCATACGCCCCGCGCCGACGCCGGCGGTTCCGCTGCCGCTCCCGACGCGCACGCCGCGCCATCGTCTCCGGTGGTTCGGTGCTGGCGTGGCCGTCCTGCTGGTGGGTGCAGGTGGGTGGTACTTCGGCGTGCCGCTGGTCTTCGGCCCGATTGTGTACACGCGGCCGCTTGCACGCGTCACGCTGGTGCAAACGCTCGTGGCTACGGGCCACGTTGCCACGCGGTATCGAATCGACATCGGGACGCAGATTACCGGCATCGTCACACAAATTCCGGTCACCGACGGGCAAACGGTTGTAGCGGGACAGACGTTGCTCGTGCTCGACGGGACCGAGGCGCGCGCGCTCACGCAACAAGCCGAGGCGACGAGGCAGCAGGCTATCGCGCAGGACCGCCAACGGCTGACGTTGACGTTGCCCGCCGCCGAGCAGGATCTCGTGCAGGCGACAGCGGCGCGTGTCCGCGCTGAGCAGGCAATGGCGCGGAACTTGTCGGCGCTCGGGCTCGAGTCGCCAGCAGCGTTGGACGACGCCCGCAAGGCCCTCGATATGCTGCGGGCAGCGGAGCGGAGCGCGCTGTTGAGTGTCAGCAGCGATCGACGCGGTGGCAGCAACGCCCAGCTCACGGCCAGCGCGATGGCGCTGGCGTCGGCCAATCTGCGTGTGGTGCGCGCCCGCGAACAGTTTCGTACGATCGTCGCACCGAGAGCGGGTGTGTTGATCTTTCGCGCCGTTGAGGTCGGCGATGTCGCGCATGTCGGCGATGTGCTCATGCGCCTCGCGCCAGCGGGAGAGATGGAGATCATCGTGCAAGTGGACGAAAAACAGCTCGGACGACTTGCGATCGGGCAGCACGCCGTGGCGTCGCCGGAGGCGTTTCCGGCGACACGCCTCGCGGCGCAGGTGCGGTACATCAACCCCGGTATCGATATCCTGCGGGCATCGGTGGAAATGCGCTTGTCGGTGCCGGCGCCCCCGGCGTTCCTGCGACAAGACATGACGGTGGCCGTGGAGATAGAAACCGGTCGCCGGCCGCAAGCGCTGGTCGTGCGTGTCGAAGACATACACGATCGATCGGGCGCCGCGCCGTGGGTGATGCTCGTGCGTGATGGACGCACGGTGAAGCAGCCCGTGCAACCGGGCCTTGCCAGCGCGGGGCTCGTCGAGGTGACGGCCGGTCTCCACGTCGGCGACCTCGTCGTGCCGGGTGCCGCAGGGCCGCTCACGATCGGCCGGCGCGTACGCGTGCGGCAGACGCCCGTGGCCTCCGCGTGATCACCTGGCTGCCGTTCGAAGGGGTCACGGCCATCCGCTTTCTTCGTGAAGGGCGCATGCAAACCGCGGCGATCCTCAGCGGTGTGGCCATCGGCGTCGGTGTCATCGTGTTCATGTCGACGATGCTGACCTCCTTGCAAGGCAACTTCATTACGCGCGTCCTGATGTCGTCGGCGCATATCCAGATCCTGCCACCGGATGAAGTCACGCGTCCGCTGCGCGCCGACTCTTCGTCGATCGTGTTCGCGCGCGTGATACAGCAGTCGACACAGCGGCTGCGCTCCATCGATCAATGGCAGACGGTCATGACGCAGCTGCGCGCGCGCGCCGATATCGTCGTGGCCACACCGACGGTCTCGGCGGCCGCACTGGCGGTGCATGGCAACGTGAGCCGTTCCATCGCGCTCAGCGGTATCGAGCCCGAAGCGTACTTCCGCATCGTGAAGATTCCCCAGTACGTCACCGCGGGCGACGCGACACTGATGGGCGATGGCCTGCTGATCGGCAGTGAGCTCGCCCATGACCTCGGCGTGTCCGTGGGTGATCAGGTCAATGTGCTGGCAGCCAGTGCGACGCCGCGTGCTCTGACGGTGAGCGGCATTTTCGATCTGGGCAACAAGGGCGCCAATCAGCGATCGACGTACGTAACGCTCCGAACCGCGCAGGCGCTGGCCGATCTCGAAGGTGGCGTCACGTCGATCGACATGACCGTCGCCGATCTCTACGCGGCGCGGGCTGTCGCGGACGCGGTCACCGCGAGCACCGGCGTCAAGGCCGAGAGTTGGATGACCACCAACGCGCAGCTCTTCAGCACGCTCAGCGCGCAGGAAATGTCGTTCACCACGATCGAGGTGTTCGTCGGGTTGTCGGTGGCGTTCGGCGTGGCGAGTGTGCTCATCGTGTCCGTCATTCAGCGATCCCAGGACATTGGTATCCTGCGCGCCATGGGAGCTACGCAGGGGCAGATCCTGCGGGTGTTTCTTCTGCAGGGCAGTCTTCTGGGCGGTCTCGGTTCGATGGTCGGCACCGTGCTGGGGGTGGCAGCGCTCTGGTGCTTTCACGCCCTCGTGCGGCTGCAAGACGGATCGGCGCTCTTTCCGGTCGTGGTGAAGCCCGCCATGTTCGGATGGGTGGTATGCCTGGCTACTGTGACCGGCTTCGTGGCAGCGGCCTTGCCGGCGCTGAAAGCGGCGCGGCTCGATCCGGTTGACGCCATCCATGGCTGACACTGAGCATCTGGTACAGCTGGAGCAGGTCACCAAGAGCTACGGCGTGGGCACGCCGAGCGCGCACGAAGTGCTGCACGGCATCACGCTCACGATCGATCGCGGTGAGTTTGTGGCGCTCATCGGGCCGTCCGGATCGGGCAAGAGCACGCTCCTCCATATCATCGGGCTGCTCGACCACCCCACGAGTGGCACGCTGCGCGTCGCCGGCGAAGACGTTGCGCACATGACCGACGCCGAGTTGACGGAGCTCCGCAGTGAACGTCTCGGTTTTGTCTTCCAGCAATCCCTCTTGCTGTCGGCGTTCTCTGCGGTGGAGAACGTCATGCTGCCGCTGTTGTTGCATCAGCACTATCCGAACGCGGCCATGCGAGCGCGGGCTCGAGAGCTGCTGACGAGTGTCGCCCTTGACCGGTGGGCCGACTTTCCCGCCAGAAATCTGTCCGGTGGGCAGCAGCAACGCGTGGCGATTGCGCGGGCCATGGCCATGTCGCCGGCGCTCATCCTTGCAGACGAACCGACAGGGAATCTCGATACGGTGGCGGCCGACGGCGTCTTTCAACTCATGCGCACAATGAATACTGAGCATGGCACGAGCTTTCTGATCGTCACGCACAACGAAGCGTTGGCGCAGCGCTGTGATCGTATCCTGAACGTCGTCGACGGCATGCTGGTGAGTGCGCTCCCCTGAGGGCGCGTCGTACGCTTCTTGCGACCACACGGGGTATCGTGGCACCGCGCGACACGATGGTATTTGCGTCAGGGCGCCAGGACCGCTGTCCCGATCCGTTCACGCTCATGCACACGCTTCCGTTTCGTCCGATGATGAAGGCGAGCCCGACCGCGTCGACGATGACAACGCCGGCCGATGCTGCGCTAGTGGCGCTCATGGAGTCGCTCCGCCTGCAGCAGGAGTCGCTGCAACTGCTCGTCGTGTGGCTGGTGCAGGCGCTTTGTCTGCAGGGGCGGATGCCGCCGTTACCGCGGGTGGACCTAAGCCTGCAACGGCAGTTTGCGAGCCTCACGCTACGGCAGCGCGAGGTGCTGTCGCTTGTTGTAGACGGCTACCCGAACAAACGGATCGCGTGCAGCCTCGAGATCAGCCAGCGCACCGTCGAGACGCACCGCGCCGCCGTCATGCGAAAGACCGAATGCGCGTCGGTGTCGGCCCTCGCGCGCTGGAAAATGGCCGTCGACGACGCGCACGCTTAACTGCGGGGTCGGGGTCGGGGTCTCGGCTCGGGTTGTGGTCTGGGCACAGCCACAACGGTCGGGGCACAGCTACCACAGTCGGGGCACTGCCACGACAGTCGGGGTCTACGAACGGTCGGGGTCTCTGTCGGGTCGGGGTTCACTACAGTCGGGGGTGTGGTTTTGGGGGCGGCGCTTCGCTGGCCGGTGGGGTCGGGCCCCGACATTTTCCCCCCGACCCGACAGAGACCCCGACTGTTTATCGACCCCGACTGTCGTGGCAGTGCCCCGACTGTTGTAGCTGTACCCCGACTGTTGTGGCAGTACCACGACCACCGCGGCTACCCCGACCCCGACCAGTCGAGGCAGAGGCAGAGGCAGAGGTCGTGGTCGTGGTCGTGGCCCCCGCAAAAGGCTTAGCTCGCCCGTCTCCGCGAGATCACGAGCCCTACC
>JAIXTI010000191.1 GCA_027484025.1 bacterium | reverse complement strand
AGGCAGGCCGCGATCAGCGCCGCGACGTCGATACAGCGCACCGCCGAGGTCGCCCCCTTCTGCCAGCCGGTGACCGGCGAGGACATCGAGCCCGACACGTCGACCGCCACCACGACTTCACCCGCCAGCACCGGCACGTTCGCACAGGCGTGATCCATCGCCGTCGCCAGTGCCGCCTTCAGCGGCTCGGGCACGTCGGTCGCCGCGTGGTGCGCGGCCAACAGCTGATACGGCAGCACCCGCGCCTTGGCAATCGCCTTCGGATCGGCCAGCCGCGCGGCCAGCTTCCGCACCTGCGCAGCGTCCTCGTACACCCCGTGACGACCGAAGGTGTTCAAATTCATCCGCAGCGTCTGCCACGAAGCGCGTTCGGCGATGCGCGACCAGTGCGCGGCCGACAGCGGCTGCGCGGTGAGCAACTGGAAGCGCACATCCGGCACCGGCGCGGTCGGATCGGCGCGGAAGCGCAGCAAGTCCTGCACCGCCGCCGGCAGCTGCGCCACGTCGGCCGGCTTGCCGATCAACCAGCCATACAGCGCGGCCCGCGCATCCGTCGGCGCCTTCGGATGCACCATCTTGATCACATCCGCCAGCGACGGCGACTGCCCGACCATGGCCTGCACCAGCTGCGCATCGCTCGCCGCGTTCAACCACTGCTGCACGCAGCGCTTCGGCCGAGTGCCGAGCGAACGCCGACCCAGCGCGCCGGAGCGCAGCACCTGCACGAGGTTGCGCAGCATCCGGCCGTTGTCGACTACCTGCGCGAACGCCCGCTCGAACAGCGCGCCGTCCGCCGTCGCCAGCCAACCCAGCAGCACCGCCGGCACGTCCTTCATGTGGCCGTGCTTGCGGGCGTAGATCGCGGTCTGCGCGACATAGGCTGGCGTGCAGGCCTGGGCCGCGGTCAGCAGCTGGGCCAGCTGCAGCTCGGCGCCGGCGTAGAAGGTCGGCCGCAGCGTGCCGGTCAGCGCGATCTGCGCCAGCGCCTGCGGCGGCGTCAGCGCATAGGCCGAGCCACCGGCGGCATTGCGCGCCGTCGCCGGCGCCAGACCGCGGGGGGAAGCAAACAGCTGTCGATTGGCCATGGCGGGACTCCCGAGTGTGGCCCCGGCGATTCCGGGGACGGGTGTGTCTATCCACGGACCGTGCCAAGCGCAGTGATCCGCGCAAGCGATTGATTTAATTGAACCTACAGATCCCGCCGCCGACTCGCGATTTATCCCGTGAGATCGCTACTTTGACAAATGGATAAGGGCTGCGGGCCGGACATCAGTCCCGAGACCCGCGCGGTCCCGGACCGGGGCCAGCATCCCGACCGGCCAGCCACCCGGTCCGGCATACGCCGACACCCGATGCCGTGGGATAAGTCCTGATCTTTCCGACGCGGACCGCAGGCGCTGCAGGATCGATGATTGCGGTCAGATCAGGCACTTGCCGCCTGGCACGCTTCGTGGAAGCCGGAGCGCACCCCCAGCAAGCCGCCACCGCCATGAGCTCCCACCGCAAAGCACGCCGTCGCGCCGCCGACCTCCCGGACCTGGTCCCACATCCGCGCTACGGCGCCGGTCCGCAGCGCACCGGCCTGGATCCGGCCCGAGCCGTCGGCGTGTGGTTCGGCTGGCGCGACCCGCCAATCGCCAGCACCGCCATCCCGGCCGACCTTGGCCGGCAGAGCCCGGCGACGATGCCGATATCGCACTACTTCGACCGGCTGCGGCAGTGCCGGGATTGCCGGCGGCACTTCCTGTTCCACGCCCGGGAGCAGCAGCACTGGTACGAAGTCCTCGGCTTCGGGCTGGATGCCGACTGCGTCCGCTGCGTCCCCTGCCGCAAACAGCAGCAGCACATCGCCCGCCTGCGCCGTCGTTACGAAACCCTGCTGCGCGAGTCGCCCCGAACGCCGCAGCAGACGCTGGATCTGGCCGACTGCACCCTGTCGCTGGTCGAGGCCGGCACCTTCCACCGGCGCCGACTGGAACACGTCCGCCATCTGCTGAAACAGGTACGTCCCCGCCTCGGCCCGCGCACCGCGCCGCTGCATCGCGACCTGTGGCTGCGGGTGCTGGCGGCGGAGGGCGAGCTCGCGGCAACGTCCTGCAGGTCGGCTTCGCCGTAGGTCCGGCTCGCCCCGCGACCCCGACCGCTGACGGGCGAACCGAAGCCGCGCAACGCCCCGCCGGATCACGCCCGACCCGATCTGTCCCCCAACGAGGGCAACCCGATCCCGCATACTGCGCGCGCCCACCGACCCGGAGCCGCCGCATGTCCGCCTCGTCTCGCACCGCGCTACCCACCCTGCCTCAGCAGGATTCCCCCGACGCGCAGCAGGCGCGCGCCTTCCAGCTGTCGATGGCGCGGACTGACTACAACTACATGCACAGCTACATGGATTCTGTGCCGATGTCCGCCGATCTACCGAAGGGCGAGAAGTTCTCGGTCGACTACGAGGCGCAGGTGCTCAAGGTCATCACGCCGATGATGGAGAACTTCCTCGCGGTGATCCGGATGCTGCTGGAGCGCGAGCTGATGGGCGACCTGCCGACGCAGGCGCTGGCGGACATCGAAGCCGCCTGGAAGCAGTTCGACCATGACTTCAGCCCGCTGCGACCGATGCGCGATATGAAGGACCTGCACGCGCTGCTCAAGGCGCTGGCCGAGCTGCCGGCGGCATTGAAGTCCCTGATCAACATCCCGAAAGACATCGCCGCGATGATTTCGGGCCTGGGGACGCTGTTCCAGCAAGTGCTGGCCGAAGGCCCGACCGCGATCCTGAAGTCGACCGCCTACGACCTGCTCAACGGCGAGCACGGCCGCGCCTATCTGCAGGCGCAGTCGATCGACGACTACCAGCTGATGTTCCCGCTGATGGGCAAGCCCACCGCGCTGACGCTGGAACGCCAGCCGTGGATGCCGGCCGAGGGTCTGCCCTGCGAGCAGGACTGGTTCTTCGGCCAGCTGCAGATCGCCGGCTTCAACACCACGCTGCTGCAAGCCGTGCTCGAAGAACCGGGCGCCGCCACCCAGGCGATCTGCCTCGCCGACCTCGTTGCCCGCTTCCCTGTCACCGACGCGATCCTCGCGGGCGTCGCCGGCGATCGCGGCCTGACCCTGTCGCGCGCCGCGCGCGAGGGACGGCTGT
>JAIXTI010000049.1 GCA_027484025.1 bacterium | reverse complement strand
GATGTACACGCGCGATTCTATGGCACCTTTCCGCGGAAGCTTCGCCTCTACGCGATGGATCGCGGCGCACTGTCAGTGGAGAGCGCCATTCGCAGCATGACGAGCCTGCCGGCGCAGATCGTGGGGCTGAAGGATCGTGGTCAACTGCGCGAGGGGATGGTCGCCGACGTGGTGGTCCTCGACCTCAAGACTATTCGAGACAAGGCGACGTTCTTTGCACCACATCAATACGCCGAAGGCATTGAACTGGTGCTCGTGAACGGCGTTGCGGTGGCGGAGCAGGGGAAGCCGACGTGGACGCTGCCGGGCAAGGTGCTGCGGCGCTGACGAGAGCGAGGCGCCGCTATCGCGATGCGATCCGCATTATCGCCCACGCGGCGACATCCCGCACAATCACGTGCTCATGCTCCCGCATCGCGACAAGCACGGCGAGATCCTCGGCTGTACCCACGTTGCCCAGCACCACACACGCGTTGCGTTGCAGCATCCACAGCTTGGCGCGCTTGATGGCGGAGCCCTTGAACGCCGCCGCGTAGTCGGCTGGGCCCATCATCAAAAGTTCACGCGCGAGAGCCCGCGTGCCCTCACGATCGTCCGACTCGGCGAACATCTCACGCGGTCGGAATTCGTCGAAGGCATTCTCCTGCGCGAACTTCACGTTCCACGGGCACACATCATTGCAGATGTCGCACCCGTACAGCAGCCCACCCATCAACGGCCGCAGCGGCTCGGCAATCTGCTCGCGGTGCTCGATCGTGAGATAACTGATGCACAAGTTCGCATCGAGCACCCGCGCCTCGCGCAGCGCGCCGGTGGGACACGCGTCGAGACAGCGTGTACAACTGCCGCATCGGTCCGCCTCGAACGGCGCACTCGGCTCGAGATCGAGCTCTACGAATAACGACGCCAGAAAAACGAACGATCCGGCACGCGGCGTAATGAGCATGGTGTTCTTGCCGAACCAGCCCAGGCCGGCGCGCCGCGCCAGGTCCCGTTCGAGCACGGGCCCGCTGTCCACGTAGGGACGCGCATTCACCGCGTGCCCCAATTCCTGCTCCAGCCAATGGTGCAGGGCGCGCACGCGCTCACGGAGTGACTCGTGGTAGTCGTCGCCGCGCGCATACCGGGCGACGGGGCCCGAGGCCTCGCGCCCGCCGTACGAGGCGGCCAGCACGATGGCATGCGAGGCACCGGCATGGGGCAGGCGGGTATCGGCGCGCAACGACGCGCCCGCGCCGTCCAAATAGGTCATGCCGGCCTGATAGCCCTGGCCCAACCAGTCGTCGAACGCCGCCCGCGTTGCCGGTTCCCCAAGGCGGGCAACACCCGCTGCGTCGAACCCCAGGCCGTACGCCTGCGCGAGCAGCCGCTGGGTGAGCGCCGACCGGTCGGTCGGGGCGTTCATGGGGACGTCAGGGCTGACGGCCAACCCAGCGCGCGAACGCGATCACATCGTCGGCCGGCGGAATGGCCCCCTCGTCGCCGTAGGCCGTGTACATGCGCCAGCGCACGTAGCTCTGCGCGGGCAGCGGCAAAAACGGAAAGCGCCGGAACCAGTGGCGGTGACGGAAGCGCCACGCCACCCGCAGCAAGTCCACCGCCAGCGCCGGATTGACGAGCGCCCGCAGCGCGAGCGTCAGAGAGAGGGACAGCCAAGCCATTCATTCAATATAGCGGAATCGGCTCGTCCCAGAAGGCGCTCAAGGTCGAGCCGACGAAGGCCGACACTCCCTGTAATGGCCGCCGACGCTGGTGACCGACAGACCCTCTTCAGGGGGCGTCGCCCCTTCCCGCCTGCGTCATGCCGAACCGCCACACGACAGAACAAGCAGTCATACACCGCCGGGTTCGCGCTTGGTGGGTCGATGCCCTGTTGCTGGGCGTGGCGACGCTGCTGGCAGAACTGGCCTTGCACGAAGCCGTCGTGCTCACGCCGGCGCCCATCCCCATGAACATTCGCGGACTGATCGACGCCGTGGGCCTCGTGCTCATCGTCAGTCCGCTCTTCGCGTGGACGCTGTATCGACGCTCCGTCGATGCCAAGTACGAGCGGGTGAAAACCGAACAGCTCAAGGTGCCCGGCAGTCCGCATCAGCGAGTGCGCGTGGCCGTCCTTGGTTCATTGACCGTCTTTGCGGTCCTGGTAGCGGTGGCTTTGTGGGGCAATGTGGCGGTCTCCCGCACGTTGTCGAGACAAGGGCAGGTCATCGATGCGCTGTCCCAGCTCCGCCTGCACGGTGAGCGCATCGCCCGCTTCGCGGCGACGGCGCACGAACACAGCATCGACAACGCGCTGTTATCAGATGAGCTGACGAGTCTGGAGCTGGCCGTGACGGGCATTGATAGCCTCGTCGGCAAGCGGGAACATGCCGCGCTACCCAACGCCGCGCTTATCGATTCCGTCATTGCGCGCCTGCGCGCAGAGCAAGCCTCGCTGCTGGCGGTGGCGGCTCGTCGCGAGTTGGGCAGCAAACTCATCGACGTACGTATCGCCCGCGAGATCCACGAGCACGCCGACGCGTATCAGGTGTTGGCCGGTCGCGCGTTGGCCGCGGTGCAACGCGCGCAGAACGTTGACATTGCCAACAGCCAGAGCGCCGCGATGAGCAGCGGTCTCATGGCGTTTGCCGTGTTGCTGGGCATCGCCCTCCTGGTTGTGGAGCCGGTCGTGCGACTGCTCCGTCGGCAGCATACCGCCATTACGGGCAAGAGCCTCGAATTCGAGCGGCTGGCCATGGTCGCGCAGCGTACCAGCAACGCCGTGGTCATCACTGATGCCAAGCGTCGGATTACGTGGGCGAACGAAGGCTTCACCCGACTCACGGGATGGGAACTCCATGAAGTCGTCGGAAAGAATCCCGGCGCCTTGCTTCAGAATGACGACACCGATACCGACGACGTGCAGCGTATGCGTGAAGCACTCGATCGGGGCGAGTCCGTTCGGCTCACGCTGTTGAATGCCGGCAAGAGCGGCACGCCGTTCTGGCTCGATCTCAACATCGAGCCATTACGGGTATCTGGTGTGCTCTCGGGCTTCGTTGCCGTGCAGTCTGATGTCACCGAACAGATCCATGCGCGCGACGCGCTCCAGCGCGAGCGCGAAGCATTGGCGCGCACCACGCAGCAGCTTGAAGAAGCACAGGCCGTCGCGCGTGTCGGCAACTGGGAATTCGATCTGGCGACGAGCGAGGTCACCTGGTCTCCGGAGACCTACAACCTGTTCGGTCTCGACAGTAGCGTCGCCGAATTAGACTACGAAACGGTACGAGACGGGTACGACCCGGACGATGCAGAGCGGCTCGGAGAAGCCGTCGAGCGTGCCGCTACGACCGGAGAGGCGTACTCCTTGATTCTTCGTACGGCCGGACGCAATCCGACGGTGCGCTGGGTGCGCGGGGAAGGACGCGTGCGCCGCGATGCTGATCGTCGCATTGTGGGGCTGTATGGCACCGTCATGGACGTCACGGAGGCGATCGAGCGGGAAGAGGCGTTGCGCCACGCGCAGGCCAAGGCCGAAGCCGCCAGCCGCAGCAAAAGTGAGTTCCTGGCGAACATGAGCCACGAAATCCGGACGCCGCTCACCGCCATTCTTGGCTACACCGATCTGCTGCACGACGAAGCGGTACTCACTGGCGCGAGCGCGACGCAGCTGCAGTCCATGGAGACCATTCGGCGTGCCGGCGAGCACCTGCTCACGGTGATCAACGACATTCTGGACATCTCGAAGATCGAAGCCGGCAAGATGCAGATCGAGCAGGTGGAAACACCGTTACCGTCGGTACTGCTCGACGTCGAAAGTCTCATGCGCTCCCGTGCACAGACGAAGGGCGTGTCGCTGGAGAACCGGCTACTGGCACCGATTCCCGATCGCATTCTCACCGATCCCACCCGCCTTCGGCAGATCCTCATGAACCTTGTCGGCAATGCCGCGAAGTTCACCGAGCGCGGCCGCATTCTGGTGGAGTCGGGGATCGAGACCGCGCCGACCGGCGATGTGCTCGTCGTCGCTGTCGACGACACGGGCCCCGGCATGACCGAGGAGCAGGCGAGCATTCTGTTTCAGCCGTTCTCGCAGGCCGACAACTCAGTGACGCGCAAGCACGGCGGCACAGGACTGGGGCTCACCATCTGCCGCCGTCTGGCGGAGCTGATGGGCGGGAGTGTGGAGTTGGTAACGACCGCACCTGGGCGGGGCTCGCGTTTCGAGCTTCGTGTGCCGCTCCACGCCGCACCCGGGGCGACCTCGGTGGCCCGACTCGAATATCGAGCGACCTCGCCCGCCGTCGCGGAGCTCATGCCGCATGCGCTTGCTGGTCGCCGCATTCTGCTGGCGGAAGACGGAGAAGACAACCAGCGGCTGATCTCGGTGCTGCTGAAAGCAGCCGGCGCCGAGGTCACTGTCGTCGCCAACGGTCGCCAAGCGTTGGATGCCATCGAATGGGCGGAGGCCGGCGGCGCCGCGTTCGAGCTGCTGCTCACCGACATGCAAATGCCGGAGGTGGATGGCTATACGCTCGCCACCGTGCTGCGCGCCAACGGCAGCATTATTCCCATCATCGCGCTTACCGCGCACGCCATGGCTGAGGACCGCCAGAAGTGTCTCGATGCCGGCTGCGATGACTATGCCAGCAAGCCGATTGATCGGCGTGCGCTCATCGCCACCTGCGCGCGTTGGTTGTCGCCGCCGGATGTGTTCACCACGCTTGGTGACGCGTTCACGAAGACGTCCAGCGGCGTCGAGGCGCACATCCCTGAGCGCCTGATCAGCGAGTTGGCGAACGATCCGGAGCTTGCCGAGCTCTCGCAGGTGTTCGCCTCATTGCTCCCGGCCCGCGTCGAGGCCATCAATGCGATGCGGCAGTCCCTCGACATGGACGGCGCGGCGCGTCTCACACACCAACTCAAGGGCGCGGCCGGCAGTTACGGCTTTCCGCTCATCAGCGAACTCGCTCGTCGAGTAGAGGTCGCACTCGGCAATGATGACGACTCCATTGACCCGCTCATGACACGACTGCAGTCATATGCCGATGCCGCCGCCCGCGGTGTGGCGGCCGAATCCGGAGCGGGAGCATGAGCGCCGACCGACGCCGTAGCGAATGGACGCCGCAGACGCGCCTCGATGCGCGGGTGCTGCTCATCGATGACGACCGCGATATTCACCAGCTCGTCGAGGCCATGCTGCGTCCCTTGGGCGTTCGGCTCGAGAGTGCGTCCGACGCCGCGACGGGACTCGCGCATGCCCGAAGCAACCCGCCCGAGTTGATCCTGCTCGATCAGGAGCTTCCTGATGCAACGGGCGTTGAGGTACTTGCGCAGCTGCGCGCAGACCCGCTCACCGAGAACGTACCCGTCATTATGGTCACGGGGACCGAACGTCGCGATGTGCTGACGGCGTGTTTCGCGGGGGGAGCCTCCGACTATATCCGCAAGCCGTTCTTCGGCGCCGAGCTGCGTGCGCGTGTGCAATCGACGATCGATCGGCAGCGCATGCTGGTGGAACTCGGACGTGCGGCGCACGTGGACTCCCTGACGGGACTTCCCAATCGCTCGCTGCTGCACCTGCGGCTGCAACACGCAATCGATCAGCAGCGCGAGCGTACCAATTACGGCTTCGCCGTGATGTTCATCGATTTCGACCGCTTCAAGCTCATCAACGACAGCCTCGGCCACGAGGTGGGCGATCAGCTGCTGGTCGAGATCGCTCGGCGTCTGCGCAATAACTTGCGTGCCCAGGACTGCATCACGCGTGACGCGGGCGGCACCACCGTCGCACGCCTGGGTGGCGATGAGTTCGTGGTGATTCTCGACGATGTGCAGGACGTCGAGATGGCCGCCGCCATCGCGGACCGCATGCTGCCTGTGCTGGCGCAGCCCTACGAGCTCGCGACGCACACGGTGCGCACGAGTGCCAGTGTCGGTATCGTGCACAGCAGTGGCGGCTATACGGAGTCCGACGACATGCTCCGCGACGCTGATATCGCGATGTACGAAGCCAAGGCGCGCGGGAAAGACTGCTTCGTGATCTTCACGCCGTTCATGCGCGAAAGCGTTCACAACCGGGTGCGGCTCGAGAACGCGCTGCGCGAGGGGATCGGTACCGACCAGTTCTTCCTCGCCTACCAGCCCATCATCTCGCTGGAGACGCGGCGACTGCAAAGTGTCGAGGTCTTGGTGCGCTGGCGACATCCGGAACTGGGACTCATTTCCCCCGCCGCCTTCATCCCGATTGCCGAGGAAACACGGCTCATTCTGCCATTGGCCGATGTGGTGCTGCGTCAGGCATGTCTGCAGTTCGTGCAGTGGCAGCGCGAGATGCCGGAGCTCGCTCCCGACTACATCAGCGTCAATCTGTCGCGTGTGCAGCTCGCCGATCCGTCGGTCGCCGCGCGCACGATCGCCATCCTGGAGGAAACCGGGATGGCGCCGCACTGTCTGCAGCTCGAAGTCACCGAGTCACAGCTCATGCAACATCGCAACATGGCCCTCGAGCTGCTCACCGTGTTCAAGCGCCATGGCATCCGCCTCGCCATGGATGATTTCGGTACGGGCTACTCGTCGCTCTCGTGTCTGCAGGAGTATCCCTTCGATGTCCTCAAGGTCGATCGTGCGCTGACCGAAAACGTGAGCCGCGGCCGCGGATATTCCGCACTGCTGCATGCGGTCATGACGCTGGCCGACAATCTGGGACTGGAAGTCGTTGCCGAGGGGATTGAACGCATGGATCAGCTGGTGCTGCTGCAGGCGCTCGGCTGCCCCTACGGACAAGGATTCCTGCTCGCGCGTCCCATGGAGGCGCAGGCGTTTGTGGACTGGGCCTGCGATCCGGCCGTGTCGGCGGAGGAGGCCGCGTGATGCCGTCGAGCGAACAGATCGTGCGTGCCACCATCGAACGGGTGGGCGCCGTGGCTACGCTTCCGAGCGTCGCCATTCGCATCATGAAGATCGCCGACGATCCGTCGGCGACCGAGGATATTCTGCACGACGCACTGCTCACCGATCCGGCGCTGGCGTCGCGCGTGCTCAAGGTGGTGAACTCGGCGTTCTACCGTCGCCAGCGCGAGGTAGGCAGTCCGCGGGCCGCGATTCGGCTATTGGGCGTCGATGCCATTCGCAACATTGCGCTGGCGGCGAGTCTGCACCGGTTGTTCCGCGGGCGGCGTGCGATACCAGGATTCGATGCGAGCGACGTGTGGAATCACTCGGTGGCTGTGGGTACGGCGGCGCGCGCATTGGCGGTGCACACCTCGCTGGTGCTTCCGGAAGAGGCCATGCTTGCCGGCCTGCTGCACGACATCGGCCTCATCATCGCCATGCAGGCATGGTTGCCGGAATTCTCGATCGTGGTGAAGCGAGCAGGTATGCCCGGTGAACCGTCGTTTCTCGAGATCGAGCGTCAGGAAATCGGCGCGACCCATGAGGAGTTCGGCGGGGCACTTTGCGATGCGTGGAATTTCCCGCCGGCGTTCGGACAGGCGTGTCGGTACCACCACGACTTCCGCGCGCTCCCCTGGCACGAGCAGCGGTTGCCGGCGCTGATGCACGTCGCCGACGCGATGGCGGCGCGCGTTGGCGCCGGATACACCGCCACCGTGCACGCCGATGCCCCGCTGGCCGAAGCGCTGGCCATGTTGCAGCTCACCGAGAGCGAACTGGCCACGCTGCAGGGGCAGGTCGCCGAAGCCGTGCCGCAGGCGGTGTCGCTGCTCGCCGCGTAAGGCGCGCGAGCCGTCGCGCCGTTACATTCGTCGGCATGAACTTCGACGAATATCAGCAGCTGGCGGCGCGCACGTTGGGGCGCGACCGGACCCACGAGCAGCAGCTCGCCAACGCGGCGTTGGGGCTCACGGGCGAAGCCGGTGAAACCGCAGAAATCATCAAGAAGCACCTCTTCCATGCCACGCCGCTCGACAAGGACGCGCTGATCAAAGAGCTCGGCGATTGCCTCTGGTACATCGGCGCGTTTGCCACCGTGCTCGATGTTTCGCTGGAAGAGATCGCCCAGCGCAACATCGACAAGCTGCGCAAGCGCTACCCCGAGGGGTTCGATCCGGAACGGAGCCGGAATCGGGTCGAGTAGTCGACCCGATCTCGGTTCTTGAGCGACCTATGCCGTGGCGGTCAACGACGGAATCCCCGCGGGCGCCTCGAGATACCGACGGATCACGGCAACCGTTTCTTCGGGGTGGGTCAACTGCGGACAGTGCCCTGTCGCTTCCATGGCATGATGGGTACTGCCCGGTAAATGCCGCGCGAGCCAGCGCCCGACGTGCTCCGGCGCGATCTGGTCCTGCGCGCACTGCATGATGAGAGACGGGACCGGTACCTGCGGGACATCGTGCCGGTGATCGGATAGAAACGCCGACTCGGCAAAACGATGCGCCACTTCAGGATTGGCGGCGCAGAAACTGGCCGCGAGTTCGGCGGCAACGTGCGGATACTCTGCCGACCCGACGACGAGGCTCGCGAGAGAACCGGCCCACTCGGTGTAGTTCGTGTCCATGAGGGCCAGGAAACCCTCGAGATCGCGGCGCTCGAATCCGCCATGATAATTCGGCGGGTCGTTGACGTAGCAGGGCGACGGGGCCACCAGCACCAACCGCTCGAAACGCGACGGTCGCCGTGTCGCGGCCAGCATGCCGATCATCGCACTCACGGAGTGCCCCACGAAAATCACCTGGGTGAGGTCGAGCGCGCCACACACCTCGAGCACGTCACTCGCGTAGCCCTGCAGCGTGCTGTACCGCGTCGCGTCGTACGCGGTCATCTCGCTTTGGCCGGAGCCGACGTAGTCGAACAAGACCACGCGATGCGTGGCCTCGAATGCCGGGGCCACGAAGCGCCACATGGACTGATCGCAGCCGAATCCGTGCGCAAAGACAATGGCCTGCTGGCCGTGTCCGGACACGTGGACGTTGTTGCGGGAAAGAACGGGCATGGCGATCAGGGTGCTTACGAGCGGAGGCACACATCGGCATCACGACCGGCGTCGGCCTGAATGCCTGGACAGCGAGTGGCCGCGTGATCCGGCGCCACCCGCACCTGCGCAGTGCTATCGCAGGAACGACCGTCCATCGAAGAGAGTATCGGTCGCCACGCCCAGAAGCTGGAGCGCTGAGGGGACAATATCGGTCGTGCGCTGCGGAAGGCGTTGCGTGGGCACATCGACGATCAGCGGCACCGTCATCTGATCGCGCAGCAGCGCGCCGTGCGTGGACACGTGCGTCACCGGCTCGAAGCGTGCGCGCAGATCCCACCCCTCCGATGCCGAGAGAATGACGTCGCCGGCCCGTGATGACGCCGCCAGCCACGACAGCTGCACCAGAGCGTCCGGGTACGGCGTCGCCGATGTGGCTTCCCACGCCGTGCACGCATCGAGATCGCGAAGCGTGCCGCCCAACTGCAGCGGATCACCATGTTCGGCGACATACGACCACCGCGTTCCACCGGCGCTGGTGTGCCGGTGCACTTCTGCCGTGCCACGTTCGGCGTGGCGCAGCTGCACGACCGAGTCGGAGAGGCTCACCGCCATGATATCCACCGACGGGTGCGCCACCAGACGGTCCAATGTGCGATCCCACGACGCTGCATGGGTGTGCCACCAGCGACGCGTACGCTCGGCCGGTGCGAGGTACAAGTGTGCCATGGCGTTACCGCCCACCATGAGGACGACATCGGGCGACTTCACGTTGAGGCGGGGGTGTGCGAGCACGCGCAGCCCTTCGCCTTCGAGCCAGCCATGCAAGTCGAAGTGTTCGTGCACCGGCGCATGTCCATGGTCGCCGGTAACCCACACGTGGAGTGAGTCGAGCCACCCGCCGCGTTCGGCGAGTGTCTGAGCCTGCGCGATGGCATCGTCCACGTCGCGGATGGCGGTGCGCACCTCATTGGAGCGACAGCCGAACTTGTGCGCGAACTTATCCGGACTGGTGATGGCCAGCACGGAGAAGCGCGGGCGCACCGCACCGAACTTGCTGAGGAACGCCGCCGTCGCTTGTCGCTCCACGGCACGCCAACCAAGCAGGTCGCCCCGGAAGTGGGACGGCGCGGCGCGCGCCATCCACGCCAACCCGCGGCCGATACGGCCGTGCGTCGCCCCACGCCCGATCATGCTCATCGCCGCAATGGAGGGCTGCGCATACTCGAGCATGGTGGGCACGTTCGGAGCGATGTCGCTGTCCACGTGCCAGATATCGATACCGGCGTAGCTGCGCGATTGCGACGGCGCCCACTTGATGGAGCGGGCGCGATCGAACCAGCGTAAGCCAGGCAATCCGACGCGCCCGGGGTGCTGCCCCATGAGAAAGGGGACGTAGGCCGGCCCCGTGACAGACGGAAAGGACGAGCTGATCGGCTGCGAACTGCCGCGGGCGCGCAGCGCGGCCATGGCCGGCGCGCGGCCGGCGTCCATCTCTTCTTCGAGAATATCCGCGCGTACGCCATCGGCCACCACAAGGAGCAACCGCGTGGTCGCGGTGGTATCATGCGTCACGGCAACGCCCTGCCCACCGCGGCTTCATCGATTCTCTCTGCATTCCCCATGGCGAAATCACGACGCTCCGCACCCCGGACCGCAACTGGCAAAACGGCTTCTCCCGATACCCGCACCACGGCCGAGCAACAATCGGTGGAGGCCTATCGGGAGCGAACGGAGGAAGGCCACCGCGCGGCGGGCCGTGAGCCGGCTGGTGCGCAGGCTCGCGTGTCCAGTGGCCCTCGCGCCGTACGACGCAAGGATGCGAGACTGGTCGACCAATCGCTCCGTGATCGCCCAATGCTCACGGAAGACGAAAAGTTGCTGCAGAGTCCCGCGGAGGAAGCGACGGCCTTTACCCGGTCCGATCCCTGGCGTGTCATGCGCATCACGTCGGAATTCGTGGAAGGCTTCGATGCCCTCTCCGATGTGCAGAAGGGCGTGACGATTTTCGGCTCTGCCCGCACCGGACCGGATGACGAGATGTATGCGGCCGCACGTGAGACCGCGCGATTGCTGGCGGAGAAGGGATTTGCCATTCTCACCGGTGCCGGCCCGGGCATCATGGAAGCGGCCAATCGCGGCGCCAAAGACGGTGGTGGCCACTCGGTGGGGTGCAACATCGAATTGCCCTTCGAGCAGGGGGCCAATCCGTACGTCGATACACTGGTGAACTTCCGGTACTTCTTCGTCCGCAAGACGATGTTCATCAAGTACTCGAATGCCTTCATCATTTTCCCGGGTGGTTTCGGCACCCTCGACGAGCTGTTCGAGGCGCTCACGCTCATCCAGACCGGGAAGATCTATCAGTTCCCGGTCGTGCTCTTCGGTACGCACTACTGGGCGGGGCTGGTGCGCTGGATGACCTCGCGCATGGTGGGGGAAGGCAAGATCTCGCCGGGCGACCTCGATCTGCTGCTGCTCACGGACGACCCGCGCGAAGCCGCGCAGGCGGTCATGGACGCGCACGACGCGCAGGAAGCGAGTCGCGGGACGGCGTAGTAATCCCGATTGACTTTGTCGGGATTAGCCGATTAGGATGAGCGTGTGCTAGATGATAGCCATTCTCAACTAAAAGCGCCATGTCCCCGATCCTGCTCACCCCGCTCATGCTTTCGCTCGTCCTCGCCACCCCGGCGCAGGACAGTGCCCGTCGTCCTGCCGCGACCCCGCAGCCCCCGCGGCGCGATTCGCTCCAGGCGCTGGAAGCCGTGAAGGTGCGCGCGTCAAAGGCCCGACCCACCCGCTATACGGCACCGGCCACGAGTTCGGCGACCCGTACGCTGACCCCCCTTCGTGAGGTGCCCCAATCGGTCACGGTGCTTGGCGCCCCCCTGCTGCGCGACCTCAATATCCAGTCCATGGCCAAGGCCGTCGAATACGTGCCCGGCATCAGCATGGGGCAGGGAGAAGGACACCGCGACGCCCCCACCATTCGCGGTCAGAGCAGCACCGCCGACTTCTTCGTCGACGGCGTGCGCGACGATGCGCAGTACTATCGCGACACCTACAACGTGCAGCAGGTCGACGCGCTCAAGGGCGCCAACGCCACGGTGTTCGGGCGTGGCGGTGGTGGCGGCGTGATCAATCGCGTCATGAAGCGCGCCGAGTGGACGCCCGTACGTACGGGCCGCGTGGAGACCGGCTCGTGGGAGCAGCGCCGTCTGTCACTCGATGTGGGCGATGCCATCGGCAACGTGGCTGGTCGCCTCAACGTGATGTACGAGGCGGGGAATACGTTCCGTCAGCTCGCGGACCTCGAGAAGTGGGGCGTGAACCCCACGGCCGCCCTCATGCTGGGCCGCACCATGGTGCGCGCCGGCGTCGAACGATACGTCGATCGTCGTACCGTCGACCGCGGCTTGCCGTCCGCCAACGGCCGTCCGTCGGCCATGGACACGCGCGTGCATGTTGGCGATCCCTCCGTCAGCCGCGCCAACATGGTCGTCAATGGCGCGCATATCCAGGCGGAGTTCGACAACGGCCACGGCTTCTCGCTGCGCACGCACACCCGCGCGTTCGACTACGACAAGTTCTACCAGAATGTCTTCGCGAACAGTGCGATCAACAGCGCTGGCACCCAATTCACGCTGGCGGCCTACAACGACGCCGTCGATCGTCGCAGTCTCTTCAACCAGACCGACGCCATCTGGAAGGCCGATCGCGGGCCGCTGCGCTCGACGTTCCTCGTGGGCACCGAGCTCAGTCGGCAGCAGTCGGACAACGTGCGCCTCACCGGCTATTTCGACAACAGTGCTACCAGCCGCGTCGTGCCGGTGTCGGCGCCCACCGTCGTGACGCCGGTGACCTTCCGGCCGAGTGCCACCGACGCCAACAATCACGCGGTGGCAACCGTCGCCGCGGCGTTCCTGCAGGAGCAGCTGCACCTCGGCAATCATGTGCAGCTCGTGGGTGGCGTGCGCCACGACCGCTTCGACATGCAGGTGCGCAACAACCGCACGAACACGACGCTCGCGCGCGTCGATCACTTGTTCTCGCCACGCGGCGGGCTCGTGGTCACCCCGTCACGCACGCTTTCGTTCTATGGGAGCTACAGCGTGTCGCACCTGCCAAGCAGTGGCGATCAGTTCACGGCGCTGACTACTACGACGCAAACCTTGCAGCCCGAGCAGTTCCGCAACCGTGAAGTCGGTCTCAAGTGGGAAGCACGTACCGGGTTGGACTTCACGGCGGCGTGGTTCACGCTCGATCGTTCCAACACCATGGCACCGGATCCCGTCGATGTCACCCGTCTGGTGCAGACGGGGCGGCAGCGTACGACGGGCGCGGAGTTCGGCGTGCAGGGCACGGTGCTCGCGCGCTGGGATGTCATCGGTGGACTCGCGGTGCAACAGGCGAGAATCGTGAACCGCACGTCGGCCGCACGCGTTGGCGCCACAACGCCGCTGGTACCGCACACCAGTGCCTCGCTCTGGAACAAGGTGCGTGTTGGCGGCGGCACCTCGTTGGGACTGGGGGTGGTGCACATGGGGAAGCGGTACGCGGCCATCGACAACAGCGTCCTGCTCCCCGCGTTCACGCGACTCGACGGCGCGCTGTTCGTCTCGCTGCCGCGCCGGCTCACGATGCAGCTCAACATCGAAAACCTCGCCGATGCGCGCTTCTACACGACCTCCCACGGCAACAACAACATCATGCCGGGCGCACCGCGCACCCTTCGGCTCGTGATGGGCGTGGCCCCCTGAGGACCGCCCCGCCGCACCCCGCGGGGCGCAAGGGTTGAACCGCTCGCTGAACCGGGCATATTTCACGGACTACGCGCCCGGCCCAACACGGCCGGGCGCTCGCCTTTTATCGGCCCCAGCTGGCACGCGCATGTTTCAGGAACTCATCGCCCAGATGGCACGCGAAGTCGAGAAGCTCCAGTTCGAGCTGAACGTCACGCTGCCTGCAGAAATTCGGAAAGCGGTCGAACTCGGTGATCTCAAGGAGAACAGCGAGTACAAGGCCGCGCTCGAGCGTCAGCAGTTCGTCCAGGCGCGACTGGGCCAGCTCACGCAGCGCGTGACCAAGCTCGCCAACATCGACATCACCCAGATCCCCGCCGACAAGGTCGGTCTGGGCTCCAAGGTGATCGTCGAAGACGAAGGCACCTCGTCGCGCGAGAGCTACGAACTGGTCTTCGGCGATGCCGGCGAACTGCAGGACGGTCATGTCACCATGGGCTCGCCGATCGGTCGTGCGCTGCAGGGGAAGGCCGTTGGGGATCAGGCCATTCTCAAGCTCCCCAATCGCATTCGGCGCCTCACCATTGTCGAGCTCTACACCATCCACGATCGCGCGGCCGACGAGCTCGCCTGACGCTATCGGTGGCACAGTTTCTGGCGGAGATTGGCAGTACTGCTGATCTCCGCCTTTGTATTTCCCTTCGTTGTTTATCGACCTCCCTGAGGAGTACCCATGCACGTCGCGATGTACGAGAGCCGTGGCGCCGAGCCGCATACGCGCATTGCCTGTGTCGAGCGTCCCACGCCGACCCCCGGTCCCGCCGATGTGCTGCTCGAGATGATCGCCGCGCCCGTGAACCCGTCGGATATTCTCACCATTACCGGACAGTACGGCGCGCTGCCGCCGCTGCCCGCCATTGGTGGCAATGAAGGTGTCGGGCGCGTCGTGGCCATGGGTGACGAGGTGAAAGGCGTGACCATTGGGGACATGGCGCTCATGCCCATGGCCAGTGGCACCTGGACCTCACACGCCATCGTTCCCGCGCTGTCGCTCATGCGCGTGCCCTCGGCCGGTGATCCGCTGCAAATGGCCATGCTCTCAGTGAACCCACCCACCGCGTCGTTGCTGCTCTCCGACTTCGTCACGCTCAACGCCGGCGACTGGGTTATCCAGAATGCCGCCAACAGTGGCGTGGGCGAGTATGTCATTCAACTCGCGAAAGCGCGCGGACTCCGCACGGTGAATGTCGTGCGTCGCGAAGACGCCATCGAGCCCCTGCGTGCACTCGGCGCTGATGTGGTACTCGTTGACGGCCCGGATCTCGCCGCACGCGCGGCAGAGGCCACCGAAAAGGCGAAGATCCGGCTCGCGCTCGACGCCGTTGCCGGCAGCGCGACCGACCGTCTCGCGCAGAGCGTCGCCGTCGGCGGTATGGTCGTCAATTACGGCGCCATGAGTGGAGACGCCTGCAAAGTGGCGCCGGGGTCATTCGTCTTCCGCAACGTGACGCTGCGCGGCTTCTGGCTGGCCTATTGGTTCCGGCAGGCGACCCCGGCGCAGCAGCAGGCACTGTACGGTGATCTCGCCATGCGTATTGCGCGCGGCGAGCTCTCCACGCGCATTCACGCCACGTTCCCGTTGACGCGTGTGCAGGAGGCTGTGGCCCTCGCCGCGCAAGGCGCCCGCAACGGCAAGGTGTTGTTGACCGGCAGTTGAATCGGCGTCAGCCGTAACGGTGGGCGCCGTTACGGCTCCACGCGAAAGATGCGCGCGACGTCCGCATCGTAGGCCGTCAGCGCGTCGCGTTGCAGCGTATCGCTCCAGCCGAGCAGCGCCCCCATAACCGGGGCGACATGCCGTGCCACCGAACGGCCGTTGTCCCGTGACTCGAACGCGATGTGCGTGCGCCGGATGAGGATGTCCGAGAGGGTGCACGCCATCTCGTGCTCCACCGCATACGACACCTCCGCCATCAGGTATGGCAACGGCTCTGCCATGCGCTGAGACGCGACGGCGTCCCGCTGAGCATAGGCCCACACCTGTCGCCATTGCGTGCCGTACGCGTGCACGAGATGCTCGGCAATCGCGCGGTCGTGCACCACCGCCAGCAGTTCGGCCGTGAGTGACGCTCGCGAGGAAAAATCTCCCCCGGGAAGCGGCGTCGTGGCGCTGGGTTGCGTCGTACGCGGCGCCGCGCGAACGGCCGCAGGCATTTCGCGTCGTGCATGCTCCAGAACGTCGGCCGCCATCGCCCGATAGGTCGTGAGTTTCCCGCCCGTGATGCTGACCAGTCCATCCGCACGGTGCGAGATGGCATGCTCGCGTGAGGCCGAGCCGGCACCGTGACTTCCGGCGCGCACCGCAGCGAGCGGACGAATACCGCACCAGGCGCTGATCACGTCATCCGGTGTCAACGACGCGTGCGGAAACAGGCGGTTCACCGACTGCAGCAGATACGTCACCTCCGCTTCCGTCGCGCGAATCTCGTCGGGCCCCACGCGTGCCGGTCGCTCGGTGGTGCCGACAATCGTATGCGGTCCTGCTGGAAGCACGAACATCACGCGTCCATCGAGTGGCGACACCACCGTGACCGCTTCGTGATTCCCCACCCGCTGACGCGGCACGGCGATGTGTGTGCCCGCTGAACCGAGTAGCTGCGCGCCCTGCTGTTCACCAGTGAGCGCAGCAGTGGCTTCGCTCCATGGCCCGGTGGCATTCACCACGACGGCGGCCCGCACCTCGATGTCGCGGTTGGCCACGTGGTCGCGTACCGTGACGCCGGCCAAGCGGCCGTCACCTGCGCGAAGCGCGCCGGTCACGGCCGCGTGATTGAGTAGCACGGCACCGGCGTTGGCCGCCCCCAGCGCTGTTGCGAGCGTGAGGCGGGTGTCGTTGGTGGCCGCATCCCAGTAGCGGGCCCCGCCGGTCAACCCCTCGCGCGACAGTGCAGGCTCCAACTCGACCAGCTCGGACGCGTTCAGCCCCACATGGCGCTCGACGTTGCGAAAGAGCGCCAGCGCGTCGTAGAGCGCCAGTCCGGCACGCAGCTTCCAGGTCGGGACACGCGCCCCCTCGTACACCGGCCACGTGAAGGCCAGCGGTCGGACCAGATGCGGGGCCAGCGTGAGCAGCAACCGACGTTCGCGGCTCGACTCGAAGACCAGCCCAAGGTGCCCATGCTCGAGGTAGCGTACCCCGCCGTGCACGAGGCGGGAGGATCGGCTCGATGTGCCTGCGGCAAAGTCATCGCGCTCGACCAGCGCGGTGCGATAGCCAGCCAGCGCCGCCTCGCGGGCCACGCCGGCCCCGGTAATCCCGCCGCCAATCACGAGCACGTCAAAGGTGCCGTCCGCCAGCCGGCTCAACATGGTCGTGCGCGAGTGGGGCCCTGCGAGCGCGCTCATGGAGGCATCATCACCCCGGGACCGCGCGGTCGCCAGTGCGCCCCACTAGCTTTCAGAGATGCCTACTTTTGGTAACGGGCGCCGTGTCGCCATCATCGCGGGCGTCCGTACGCCGTTCGCGCGCTCCGGCACTGCGCTCAAAGACTATACGGCCATCGAGCTTGGCCGCTTCGCCGTTGGCGAACTCGTGCAGCGGACCAGCCTCAATGGTGCCGACGTCGACCTCATGGTCTACGGCACTGTCGTGCAGTCGGTGGTCGCACCGAACATCGCGCGCGAAGTGTCGCTCATGCCGCACTTCCCCCGCACGCTGCAGGCGTACACCGTCAGTCGCGCCTGTGCGTCGGCCAATCAGGCCATCACCGATTCCGCGGACCAGATCGCGTTGGGGCACGCGCATGTCGCAATTGCCGGCGGCAGCGAGAGTCTGACGCAGGTCCCCATCCTGCATTCGCGTGGCATGAGCGACATTCTCGTGGCCGCGTCGAAGGCCAAGAGCATGTCGCAACGGGTCGCCACGCTGGCGCGCGTGCGTCCCAAGGATTTCGTGCCCATCACGCCGGCCATTGCCGAGCCGAGTACGGGCGAAACGATGGGGCAGAGCGCCGACAAGATGGCCAAGCTCAACGGCATCTCCCGTGAGGCGCAGGATCGGTTCGCGTTGCGCTCGCACCAGCTGGCTGCGCGCGGCCTCGATGATGGTCGCCTGGTGGCCGAGCTCGCTCCGGTGCCGGTACCGCCCAAGTACGACACGATGCTCGCCGCCGATAACGGTGTACGTCGTGACTCGAGCTACGAGCAGCTGTCGTCGCTCAAGGCCGTCTTCGACCGGCAGTACGGCACCGTGACCGCCGGAAACGCGAGCCCGCTCACCGACGGTGCCAGTGCGGTGTTGCTCATGAGTGAGGAGCGCGCGAAGGCGCTCGGCTATACGCCAATGGCGTTCATCCGCTCGTACGCCTACGCGGCGGTCGATCCCGGCGAACAGCTGTTGCAGGCACCGGTGATTGCCGCTCCCATCGCGCTGCAGCGCGCCGGGCTGTCGCTCAAGGACATCGATCTCGTGGAGATGCACGAAGCCTTCGCGGCGCAGGTGCTGAGCAACATTCAGGGGCTGGCGTCGCGTCAGTGGGCGGAGCGCGCCGGCTTCTCGCAGCCCGTTGGCGAGATCGATCCCGAGCGGTTGAATGTGATGGGCGGCTCGCTGTCCATCGGCCATCCCTTTGGTGCGACCGGCGCTCGCGTGCTCACGACGTTGTGTAACGAGTTGCAGCGCCGAGGCGGACAGTTCGGCATGCTCACCGTGTGTGCGGCGGGTGGTATGGGTCACTCGATGATCGTGGAGCGGGTATGAGCACGGAGCCACGCACCGACACGGACGCCCGCGCGCACACCACGACGCCGGTGATTGATGACAGCGCGACGGGCATTTCGCTCACCGTGCAGGATGGTGTGGCCATCATTGCCTACGACCAGCCGCAGTCGCCCGTCAATACGCTCAATTCGCGTATTGGGCCGGTGTTCGAGCAGTGCTTTGCGCGCATCGAACGCGACGACACGATTACGGGGGCCGTTCTCGTCAGCGCCAAGACCGATACGTGGATTGCTGGCGCCGACATCGAAGAGCTGACGCACATTCGCACCGCACATGAAGGCGAAACGCTGTCGCGCAACGGGCACGTGCTCCTCGATCGCCTGGCGGCCATGCGCAAGCCGGTGGTGGCGGCCATTCACGGCGCCGCCCTTGGCGGTGGACTCGAAGTGGCACTCGCGTGCCGCTACCGCATCGCGACCGACCATGCGAAAACGGTGCTGGCGCTTCCGGAAGTGCAGCTGGGACTCATTCCCGGCGCGGGCGGCACACAACGGCTGCCGCGTCTGGTGGGACTGCAGGCCGCACTCGACATGATTCTCACCGGCAAGAACATCCGCGCGAAGAAAGCCTGGCAGATGGGACTCGTGCACGAGTTGGTGCACCCCGCGATTCTGCGTGCGGTGGCGATTGCGCGCGTGCGGGATCTTGCCGCCGGCCGCACCCCGCCAGTCAAAGCGCGCGTGCAGAGCACCACCGACATGCTGCTCGAAGACAACGCGATCGGGCGCAAACTGGTGTTCCGCAAGGCGCGCGAAAGCGTGATGCAGAAGACGCACGGGAAGTATCCCGCCCCGCTGGCAGCGCTCGACGTCATTCAGCATGGCTACGCCGAAGGTGCGGAGGCGGGCCAGCGGGAAGAAGCGCGACGCTTCGGTGAACTCACCGTCTCGCCAGTGTGTCGTCAGCTGGCGTCGTTGTTCTTCGCCACGACAGCACTCAAGAAGGACAACGGACTCCCCGAGGGAGTGACGGCAACGCCGCGCCCCGTCGCGAAGCTTGCCGTGTTGGGCGCAGGGTTCATGGGCGCAGGCATTACCGGTATCGCGGTGCAGGCGGGGACGCAGGTGCGCCTCAAGGATGCTTCGCTCGATCGCCTGGCGACGGGGTGGAAGGCGGTACGCGATGTGTTGCGTGAACGGCTCAAGAAGCGCCAGATCACGCGGCTGCAGATGGACGAAACGTTGTCGCTGATCGGCGGCACGACCGACTATCGCGGCTTTGCCAACGTTGACATCGTCATCGAGGCAGTCTTCGAAGATCTTGCCGTCAAGCATCAGGTGCTGCGGGAAGTGCAGGAGGTCGCGCCGCAGGCGATCTTCGCCTCGAATACCAGCACCATCCCTATCCGCGATATTGCCGCTGCGGCGGCGCGCCCCGACCTCGTCCTCGGCATGCACTTTTTTTCACCGGTGCACAAAATGCCGCTGCTCGAGATCATCGTCACGCCGGCCACGAGTCCGGAGACGATCGTCACGGCGGTGCAATACGGCCGCAAGCTCGGCAAAACCGTCATCGTGGTGCAGGACGGCGCGGGTTTTTACGTCAATCGCATTCTCGCGCCGTATCTCAACGAGGCGGGTCGCCTGCTCGACGAGGGCGCCAAGATCGACGACGTCGATGCCGCGCTCACGGCGTTCGGATTTCCCGTGGGGCCCATCACGCTACTCGATGAAGTCGGACTCGATATTGCCGGCAAGTCGGGGCCCATCATGGCGGCGGCCTTCGGTGACCGCATGCTGCCATCGGAGTCGCTGCGTCGTGTGGTGGAAAGCGGACGCGTGGGACGCAAGTCGAAGCAGGGGTTCTATCGCTACGACGAGAGCGGCAAGCGCGTCGGGGTGGACGAGACGGTGTATGCCTTCACGCCGGCTGGCGCTACGCGTCAGAGCGTCGCTGCGGAAGAGATTCAGCGTCGTTGCGTTCTCCCCATGCTCAACGAAGCGGTGCGCTGTCTTGAGCATGGCATCATCCGCAACGCCCGCGATGGTGATATCGGCGCGGTCTTCGGCATTGGGTTTCCGCCGTTCCTTGGCGGTCCGTTCCGGTATCTCGATACGCTCGGCCTGCCAACGGTCATCGAACAGCTCGATGCGTTGAACGCGCGCTATCCGGGGCGCTACGAACCGGCGGCGCTGTTGCGCGAAATGGCAGCAACAGGACGACGCTTTCATCCGTAACCCGTCGTGATCGTCACCGTTGGCGGTTTCCCTTCCTTTCCTTCCCATGACTGACACGCTGCACCCCCGCATTCTCGAACTCCTCACGGAGCTCGATCGCACCCAGCAGGAGATGCACGCGATGCTCGCCACGCTTCCCTCCGGGCACGCGAACACCGTGGTGCGCGACGGCGGTTGGAGCGTAGCGCAGGTGGTTGAGCATCTGCTGCTCGTCGAGGACGGTACCGGCCGGCTCATCTCGACGCTCATCAAGCAGACCGAGGGAACAACCGACGCCGAGACGGATCCGGTGCTGCCCACGCTCGCCGGGCTGTACGTGACCGACGCCGTCAGGAATCCCATTCAAGCGCCGCCTTCGGTGACGCCCAAGGGAGAGATGTCGCTCGCCGACGCGATGGCCGCGCAGCAGACGGCGCGTGAGCGCGTGATGGCGGCCTTCACCAAAGGCTCGGGGCGCGCGCTGGGCGCACTGTCGTATCCGCACCCCATTCTCGGGTCGCTCAATACCTACCAGTGGGGACACTTCCTCGCGTTGCACCAACTGCGCCACATGGTGCAGCTCCGCTCCATTCTCTCGCAACTGCCCGTCTGATGCGTACGTCTCTCCGTCGCCTTCTCCCTACGGCCGCGATGTTCGCGGCCGCGTGCACGACGTCGCCAACGCCGGCGCCGAGTGCGGCTGCGCTGCCGCGTACCCGCGCCGAACGCACGAACTATCTCGAGACGTCGTCGTACGCCGACATGATCGCGTTCGTCGATTCGCTCAAGGCGCTGCGGGCGCCCATTGTGGTGAGCGAGCTGGCCAAGTCGACCTTGGGCAAGTCGGTACCGATCATCGTGGCGTCGCGCCCCGTCGTGCGGACGCCGGCCGAAGCACGCGCGCTCAACCGTCCTATCGTGTATGTGCAGGCGAATATTCACGCCGGTGAAGTCGAAGGCAAAGAGGCGGTGTTGGCCATGCTGCGCGATTGGTCGTTCAGCACACGCCCCACCGTACTCGATTCGTTGGTGGTGATCATCGTGCCCATGTACAACACCGACGGCAACGACAAGCTGGCGGCGCAGGCGCGCAATCGCGGCGCGCAGAACGGTCCGGAAATGATCGGTGAGCGTCCCAACGGGGCAGGGCTCGATCTCAATCGCGACTACGTGAAGGCCGAAGCCCCGGAAACGATGGGATCGCTCGCCGCCTTCAACGCGTGGGAGCCGGACCTGTTCATGGACCTGCACACCACCAACGGCAGCTACCACGGCTATGCGCTCACGTACTCGCCGTCGCTGCACCCGGCGGCGCCGCTGGCACCGTTCACGGCCGACACACTGTTGCCGGAAATCCGTCGGCGCATGAAGGCGAGGCACAACACCGAAACGTTTCCGTACGGGAACTTCACGGGAACGAACGGTCGCGAAAGCCTCACCGCCGATGTGAAGTCGGGGTGGGTGACGTACGAACACAAGCAGCGCTACGGCACCAACTACGCCGGACTCCGCGGCGGTATCAGCATTCTGAGCGAAGCCTACTCGCACGACCCGTTCGCCAAGCGCGTGGCAAGCACGCGTGACTTCGTGCAGGAAATTCTGTCGTACGTCGCGCAGAATCGCCGCGAGGTCATGACGCGCGTTCGCGCCGGTGTTTCCGCCGCGACCTATGCGGCCGGTAGCGGCGTCACATTCCCGGTACGCGCGCGCTTCAACTCGCGCCCCGATACGCAGGTCGTGCTCGTGGAGCGTCTCGATCGCATTGCCGATTCCACGCGGCTCACCCAGCCCGGCGTGCCGCGCGGCCTGCAGCGCTCGGGCGTGATGACGGCCCAGCGCATGCCGGTGGTAGACCGTTTCGAATCGTCGCTCAGTCGCACCATGGCACCGTACGGCTACGCCATCAGTGGCGAGTGGCCCAAGGCGCGCGACCTGCTCACGGCGCACGGGATCAGCTTTAGGGTGCTCTCGGCGCCGGCCACCGCAACGGGGCAGGAGTTCGTCATCGACACCGTGAACTTCTCGGGACGGCCCTTCCAGGGACACCGGGAAGTATCCGTCGACGGACGGTGGCGGGAGGTGTCGCGCCAACTCCCCGCGGGCACACTGGTGGTCCAGTCCGGAACGCGCCGGGATCTGCTTGCGCTGCTCCTCCTCGAGCCGGAAAGCGACGACGGCTTCCTCACTTGGAACGTCTTCGATCCGGCGCTGGAGAAGGGGAAAGTGGCCCCCGTGGTCCGTTTGACGGCGCCGCTCCGTTAGTTTCCGGCATGCTTCGGACGTCTCTCCTCTATCTCTCGCGCCAGCAGGGCATTTTCGACTTCGTCAAGAACGTCGGATTCGCCCGCAAGATGGCGTCACGCTTTGTCGCTGGTGAAACCGTCAGCACCGCGCTCGATGCGGTGGCTCAGCTCAACGACAAGGGTATTTCTGCCTCGCTCGATCTGCTCGGCGAAAGTGTGCACAGCGAGGCGGAAGCCCGCGACACCGGCCGGCAGTATCTCGAAATTCTCGACCGCATCAACGCGCGCAAGCTCAACGCGAACGTCTCGGTAAAGCTCACGGCGCTCGGCCAGGACATCTCCGACGATCTCGGTGTCGAGATCGTGCGCGACGTGATCGCCCGGGCCAAGCAATACGACAGTTTCGTGCGGCTCGACATGGAGTCGAGTGCGTACACCGATCGCACACTCGATACGTTCGAGCAGAAGCTGTTCCCGGGGCACGAGAACAACGTGGGCGTGGTGCTGCAGAGCTCTCTGCGTCGTACGCTCGACGATGTGGCGCGGTGCAACCGGTTGTCGGCACGCGTGCGCATCTGCAAGGGCGCGTATCTCGAACCGCCTGCTGTCGCCTTCCCCGACAAAGCCGACGTCGACCGCAATTATGTCGCGGCGATGCACAAGCTCATGCTCGAGGGGCGCTATCCCGGTATCGCCACGCACGACGAGAACATCATTGTCGAAGCCAAGCGCTTCGCCAAGGAAAAGGGCATTGCCCCCGACCGCTTCGAGTTCCAGATGCTCTACGGCGTGCGTCGTGATTTGCAGGAGCAGATCGTGAAGGAAGGGTACCGCATGCGTGTGTACGTGCCGTTCGGCAGCCAGTGGTATCCGTATCTCATGCGCCGTCTCGCTGAACGTCCGGCGAATATCGCGTTCATGGCCGGCAACATCGTGAAGGAGTCTCTTGGCGGCTGAGCAGCCCGACGGACAGGCCGAGGTGCATCAGGGGCATCATCACCCGCCCGACCACGCGGCGGGTGATGAGCGCACCCTGGGCGGCTACATGGCCGTGCATAAGCGGCCGGCTGCGTTCGAAGGCGTCGACGGTCATTCGTATTCCGCCGACATCCTCACCGATACCACCGGCGACCGGCATGCCCCTTGGGGCGCGTACCTCTTTTTTGTACGCTGGGGTCTTGGCGAGCCGGAAGTGCAGGGACATCTCGAAACCGGGTTCCTTGTCACGGGCGTCAGCGAAGCGGTCGTGCGTCATCAGCTGGGGGCCATGCAGCTTGGCACCGTAAAGGCCACGCTCGACGGCCTCATTCGTGCTGGACGGCCGGTATGACTCGCGACGCCAGCAGTTTTCAGCAGCACGGCCCACCCGCGCCGGATGCACACGCCGTAACGGGTGTCGTCATTCAGGGCACCGGCGGTATCTGGGACATTCGCACCGATAATGGCGCGGTGCTTTCCGCATCCATGCGAGGCCGGCTCAAGAACGAAGCCGTCGTGGGGCTCAAGCTCGCGGTCGGTGATCGCGTCACCTGCGCGTGGGACCATCGCGATCCCGGCTCGTGGACCATTGCCGAAATCCACGAACGGCGCAGCAAGCTCGCACGCCGCGCGCCGGGCGGCGCCCGTGGTGAACGCGTGGTGGTCGCCAATCTCGATCAGGTGCTTGTGGTCTTCGCGGCTGCGCGTCCTGAACCGCATCCGCGTATGCTCGACCGCTTCCTGGTCATTGCCGAAGCCAACGGCCTCGCGGCGCGTATTGTGGTCAACAAGTGTGACCTCGTGGATCCGACGGCGGCGCGCGGGTTGTTCGCCGAGCATGTCGCCGCCGGGTATCCGGTGCACTACACGAGCGTGATTACGGGCGAAGGACTCGATGAACTGCGCAATGAGTTGCAGGGACGAAGCTCCGCGCTCTCCGGCCCCTCGGGCGTGGGGAAGTCGTCGCTCATGAACCACCTGTTCCCCGGGCTCGATCTGCGGACCGCGGCCATCAGCGACAGCGTGAACAAGGGACGCCATACCACGGTGGGCGCAGTCTTGCATCCGCTGCCCGGCGGTGGGTTCCTCGCCGACACCCCGGGCCTTCGTGAAGTCGGGCTGTGGGGCATCGACGCCGGCGACATCGCCCACTGTTTCCCGGAGTTCGTTCCGCATCTGGGGCACTGCCGCTTTCAGGATTGCATTCACACGGTGGAGCCGGGATGCGCCATTCGTGATGCGCTCGCTGCCGGCACCGTAACGCAGGGTCGCTACGAGAGTTACGTCAAGTTGCGCGAAGAGCTCGAGAGCTTCGACGACAACTGACGTGGCCGCTCGGCCATCCGTCGTTGCGTGGCCGGCGTAGTACAGACGTGATCGCCTTTGCCCTGTTACCCGTGACTCACACTGAGGCGCAGTCCGCGCCGTCGCTCCCCTCCGATTTCGATCTCGTGCTTTCCATGGCGCGCGGCGAGGAGCAGGCGGCAACGCTGCTGTACGACAGACATGCGGCGTCCATGTACGGCCTGGCGCTCCGCATTGTCGGCGAGACGGCCGACGCCGAAGAGGTCGTGCTCGACGCCTTTGCGCAGGCATGGCGTGACGCCGCACGCTTCGACGGCGCTCGGGGCTCCGTGTTGGGATGGCTCACCACCATCGTGCGTACGCGCGCGCTCGATCTGGTGCGCGCGCGCGGGCGACGCGTCAGAGCCACCGATGCTGCAGCCAACGGGCTCGATGCGCCGGCCGCGATGGGCTCAGGCTTTGCCGCGCCCGACGCGCAGGTGCAGGAGGCCGAGACCACCGGGTCGGTCCACGGCGCGCTGCAGCAGCTGCCGGCGCCACAACGGGTGGCCATCGAACTGGCGTTTTTCGAAGGATTGACGCACCATGAAGTGGCTGAGCGATTGCAGCAGCCGCTCGGCACCGTCAAAACCAGAATCCGACTCGGCATGTTGAAGTTGCGCGAGACGCTCAGTGCGCTCGCACCTGAGCGAGCCACATGACCATGATGCCGCCAACGCTCGAGCAACTCCGCGAGCTCGCCCCGGGCTATCTCTTCGAGACGCTCGACGCCGGTGAGCGCACGCGCTTCGAACACGCGTTGCGCTCCCCCGAGTTCGGCGCGGCGCTGCAGGCCGAACTGGCGGCGCTGCAAACGGCGTCCGGCGCGTTGGCGGCCTCGCAGGCCATCGCCCCGCCGGCAGGTTTGCGCGATCGACTGCAGGCGCGCATTGCCGCCGAGCAGGCGACGTCGGTGCCTTCCACGCCTGTGCCGGTGGCGCCAATGGCGTCGACTACGCCCGTCGCCCCCGTCGCGCGCGTGTCACGCGCCACGCCCACAAGCCAAGCGGTACGCGTAACGCCGCTGGGGAATCCCACCGTCTCGCCTGGCAATGCACCGTTCTCGCGTAAAGCCGGTGGCACGAGCCGAGCCGGATGGTACGCCGCAGCGGTCGCAAGCGTGGGGCTCGCGGCGGCGCTGGTGTTCGCTTTCGACGTGCGTGGACGTGTCGACACGCTGGACGCCGAGGCGCGGAAAAACGCGCTTTTGCTCGCGCGAAGCGAGGAGAAGCTGACGAACAGCGAGCAGACACTCGCCACCTTGTTGGCGGGACGTGGCAACGTGGTGCTCGTGAATCTGAACACGACGGCGCCTACGGGTCCCGGGATGCAGGTGTTCTGGAACGTGCGCGACGGCAAAGCGGTGGTGAATGCGTTCGGCCTCGCACAGGTGTCGAAGGACCGCGCCTACATGTTGTGGATGATTCGCGACGGGACGCCGGTACCGCTCAAGCTGTTCACGCCAGACGAAAGTGGTCGCGCGTTGGTGGCCAACATCGAAGTGCCCACAAGCACGACGGGCATTACGCTGCTCGCGGTCACCGAGGAAAACGCGTCGGGGGCCACCGCGCCGACGATGACCCCGTTCATTGCGGGTTCGGTGCCAGCGACGCGGTAAGCGGTTGGCCCTTCGGCGCGGCGAGCGGCGTCCGGATTCAGTGATAGTTGATCGACACCCGATCCACGAAAAAGCGCCCGCCGGGCTCGAAGCTTTGCCGAGCCGCCCACACCGGTCGCGCGCGTCTAATGCGATTCACGAAGGCCGTGTCACTGATCTCGAGCTCCAGCGTTTGCGAGGTGAGCCGCGCTCGGCCCGCGATGGGGACCTGGCAGTCGAGGATCGGCGTGTCCGGCGTATCGCAGAGAAACAGTCGACTGGCTTTCACCGTCTGTCCGAGACGACGGGTACTCATGACGCTGTCGGGGCGAAGCACCGCGGTGAGTCCGGCGTCGCCGAAGCTCACCTT
>JAIXTI010000017.1 GCA_027484025.1 bacterium | reverse complement strand
CATCCGCCGCAAGAGCGCGAGCTACGAAATCATCGGGCGCCCCGGCACGCAGTGGGCGCCGATGTTCGAAGAACTCGCCAGGAACGTCGCCGACGCGCCGCCGGTGCGTCCCAAGCCGCAGACGCAGGATCAGCTGCTCGGCCTCTTCTCGGCCGAAGTCACGGGTCGCGACTTCAAGATGGAACCGGCCACCCTGTTCGACATGGTGGGCAAGGACGAAATCGTGAAGCCGTCGCTCGAAGTCGTTTACGACGCCGTCTGACGGCGCGAGGGACATACTCATGGCGTCAGAAAAAGAAGTCGTCTACGACGAAGCAGGTGCCGCGCCCATGCTCAACGACGGCGATGCGCCGGGCGGCATGGGATGCGCGCCGGTCACGTCGACGCGCACCGCGCTTCCCGTGGTCGATGCCTCGCAGATCAACGTGAGTGCCACGCAGCAGGACGGCCTTGGCTGTCACTCGGGCAAGGACCAGATGCTCGAAGCCGCGCGTGCCGCGGGCAAGAGTGAGGTCCTCGATCGCTATGCGGCCGACTACCCCAAGGGGCCGCACGATCAGCCGCAGAGCATGTGCCCCGCGTTCGGCTCGCTGCGCGTGGGTCTGCGCATGCGCCGCACCGCCACCATTCTCAGTGGATCGGCGTGCTGTGTGTACGGACTCACGTTCACGAGTCATTTCTACGGCGCGCGTCGCACCGTGGGCTATGTGCCCTTCAACTCCGAAACGCTGGTCACTGGCCAGCTGTTCGAAGACATCCGCGACGCCGTCTTCAAGATGGCCGACCCGGCGCTGTACGACGCGATCGTGATCACCAACCTCTGCGTGCCCACCGCGTCGGGCGTGCCGCTGCAGATTCTCCCCAAGGAGATCAACGGCGTGCGCATCATCGGCATCGACGTGCCGGGCTTTGGTGTGCCCACGCATGCCGAAGCAAAGGACGTGCTGGCAGGCGCCATGCTGCGCTACGCGCGCCTGGAAGCGGAACAGGGCCCCGTACAGGCGCCACGCGGTGGTCGTGCGGCCAAGCCCACCGTCACCCTCATCGGCGAGATGTTCCCCGCCGATCCCGTGGGCATCGGCATGATGCTCGACGGACTGGGACTCGCCGCCGGCCCCGTGGTGCCCACGCGCGAATGGCGTGAACTGTACGCCGCGCTCGACTGCGCGGTGGCGGCGGCCATTCACCCGTTCTACGTGGCGAGCTATCGCGAGTTCGAAGCGGCCGGCCGCCCCATCGTAGGCTCGGCCCCGGTCGGCTACGACGGCACCGAAGCGTGGCTCGAGAACATCGGTCAGGCGGCCAACGTGTCGCGTGAGCAGATCGATGCGACCAAGAACCGCATTCTCCCCGCCATCAAGGGCGCACTGTCGGCGATGCCCATCAAGGGACGCATCACCATGTCCGGCTACGAAGGCTCGGAGCTGCTCGTGGCGCGCCTGCTGGTAGAGTCGGGCGCCGACGTGCGCTACGTGGGAACCGCCTGCCCGAAGACCAAGTTCAGCGACCCCGATCGCGAGTGGCTCGAAGCGCGCGGCGTGCACATTCAGTATCGCGCGTCACTCGAACAGGACGTCGCGGCAATGCAGGAGTTCAAGCCGGACCTCGCCATTGGCACGACGCCGGTGGTGCAGAAGGCCAAGGAGCTCACCATTCCCGCGTTGTATTTCACCAACCTCATTTCGGCGCGTCCGCTCATGGGTCCTGCCGGTGCCGGCTCGCTGGCGACCGTCGTCAATGCCGCCATCGGCAACAAGGCGCGCTTCGACGAAATGAAGGCGTTCTTCGGTGATGTCGGCAGCGGCTACATGGCCGGTGTGTGGGAAGACGTGCCACAGGACAAGCCGGAGTTCCGCGAGCACTACAAGCGCCACATCGCGAAGCTCAATCGTGCGCGCAAGGCCGAGGAGATGGTCTGATGTCGTTGATTCTCGATCTGGATCGTGCCGGCGGCTATTGGGGGGCGGTGTATGTCTTCACCGCCATCAAGGGCATGCAGGTGGTGATCGACGGTCCGGTGGGATGCGAAAATCTCCCCGTCACGTCGGTGCTGCACTACACCGACGCGTTGCCGCCGCACGAGCTGCCCATCGTCGTGACCGGTCTTGGTGAAGAGGAACTTGGGCAGCACGGCACCGAAGGCGCGATGAAGCGCGCGCACGCGACGCTCGACCCCGAGTTGCCGAGCGTGGTGGTGACGGGCTCCATCGCCGAAATGATCGGTGGCGGTGTGACGCCCGAAGGCACCAATCTGCAGCGCTTTCTGCCGCGCACTATCGACGAAGATCAGTGGCAGGCGGCCAACCGCGCGATGTACTGGCTGTGGACCGAGTACGGGCTCAAGAAGGGCGTGCGTCCCAAGCGCCGCGAGAAGCAGCCGGGCGACAAGCCGCGGGTCAACATCATCGGCCCCATTTACGGGTACTTCAACACCGCCAGCGACCTGCACGAAATGCGGCGACTGGTGGAGGGGATCGGCGCCGAGATCAATCTGGTGTTCCCGTTGGGCAGTCACATGCAGGACGTCCCGCGGCTCGTCGACGCCGATGTGAACATCTGCATGTACCGCGAGTTCGGGCGCATGCTGTGCGAAGATCTCGAAGTGCCGTATCTACAGGCGCCCATCGGGTTGCACAGCACCACCAAGTTCTTGCGGCAGTTGGGGGCGCTGCTCGGGCTCGATCCGGAGCCGTTCATCGAGAAGGAGAAGCACACCACGATCAAGCCGTTGTGGGATCTGTGGCGCTCCGTGACGCAGGACTTTTTCGGGACGGCGAGTTTTGCGATCGTCGCCAACGAAACGTATGCGCGCGGCGTGCGCCATTTCCTCGAAACGGAGATGGGGCTTCCATGCACCTTCAGCTTTGCCCGCCGGCCCGGGGTGAAGCCGGACAATCAGGCGGTCCGTGAGGCGATCAAGACCAAGCCGCCGCTCATCATGTTCGGCAGCTACAACGAGCGCATGTATCTCGCGGAAGCGGGCTCACGCTCCATGTACATTCCGGCCTCGTTTCCGGGCGCCATCATTCGTCGGCATACAGGTACGCCGTACATGGGCTACTCGGGCGCGACGTACATCGTGCAGGAAGTGTGCAATCAGCTGTTCGATGCACTCTTTCACATCCTGCCGCTCGGCACCGAGATGGACAAGATCGATGCCACACCCGCGCGGTTGCATCAGGAGCTGCCGTGGGATGACGATGCGAAGGCGGTGTACGACGAGTTGTGCGAAGGGTTCCCGATTCTCATTCGCATCTCGGCGGCCAAGCGGTTGCGCGATGCGGCCGAAAGGGATGCGCGCGATCTGGGCGATACGACCGTGACGCGTGACCATGTGCTGGCCAGTCGCCGTGTGCTGCAAGGCGCGACCAGCTGATCGAGGTGATGCTTACGCGCGCTCTGGCAACAGGGCGCGCGTAATCACATCCGGGCGTTCCTCGGGGAGCAGATGACCACCATCTTCGACCTGCAGTACCGCTCCGGGAATGCGTTCGACCGCGCGGCTGAGGGACGCCAGCGGAATCCAGCGATCGCCGCGCGCGGCGATGCAGCGCAGCGGTGTTTTGAGCCCGCCGATGTCGCGAAAGAGCGACGGCAGATCCCAGCGGGCCATCATGGTCATGGCCGCGTGCACGTGCTCAGGCTTGCTGCACAGTTCGCGGTATCGCGTCAACTGCGCGTCGGTGAGTGTCGAGCCGGTGCTGCCGAGCATGTTCTCGATGATGCGCGTGCCGGCGGCGAGTCGCGCGGCCGTGCCCGCGACGGCGTCGGACTCGACCACGACGGCGAGCACGGGCGCAATGAGGGTGACATACCAGGCGGGCGGCGCGACGAGCGCGGGACAGACGCCTATAAGGCGTTCTGGCGCGATAAACCCGTCGAGGGCCATGCGGAGCAGGACCGACACTCCTGCGGAGTGTCCAACGGCGACGGCGGGCTGTTCCGCGAGCTGTTGCAGCAGGTGGTGCAGTGCGCGCGCCATGCCCGGAAGGGCGTAGGGGTTGTGCGCGGCCTCGACGGTGGGCGGGACGTGTGTGAAGCCATGTCCCGGGAGATCGACGTTGACGAGGTGATAGTGGGGCGCGAGCGCGTCGGTGACGCCGGCCCACGAGTGTGTTCCGCCGCCCGTACCGTGGACGAGGAGCAGCGTGGGTGCGTCCCCGCGTGCGCGGCCTCGCCGCTGGATGTGCCACGCAATGCCGTCCACGTGGTGGAATTCAGAGGCAGTGGCGTCCGGCCAGTGGGTCGGAATGGAGGAATGCACGGGTTTTTGGTGACGGGGACGAGAAATAGTGACGAAAAGCGTAAATTCTTCTTGACGCATTGAACCGTAAGGTCCAGTTTACACTTCGTAGGAAGTAGTTAATCGCCGCCCGTCACCGGGGTGGCATCCCCGCCGCGCGGGAAGAGCGCGGTAGCTCCAGTTGTTCCTTTTGGAGGCAGTGATGTCGGAAAAAGGCGGAATGACCGAGGAAGAGGCGCGTCGCTTCCACGGCTACATGGTGACAGGCACCATGGGTTATGTCGTTGTTGCTGCGGTCGCGCATTTCCTTGCGTGGTCCTGGCGTCCGTGGTTCTAACCCTCTGATTCTCGGTAGGAGATACTATGCACAGAATCTGGATGGGTAACGACCCGAATCTCATCATGAGTGCGCTCGGCACGTTCCTCGTTGGCTGCGTGCTCGTGTTGCACATCTGGGCCTTCGGGCAGTTCAACTGGCCCGGGACCCTCAAGGCCAAGTACGCGACGCCCGCGGCCGCCACCCGTTAAGGAGCACCCATGCACCGCATTTGGTTGATGTTTGACCCGCGTCGCGTGATGGTCGCCATGGTTGGCGGTCTGGCCGTGCTCGCGTTGGTCATTCACTTCATCCTGCTCAGCTCGCAGCGTTACTCGTGGATCGAGAACGGTACGCTCGGCGCTGATCAGGCGCCCGTCGGGGCGTCGGCTCCGGCAGCCGCGGCAGAGATGTCGCCGCTCCCGCCCGGCCGTTAACACGTCGCGCGTCGTTGCCGGGCTGGCGCTTCGCACGTGTCAGTGCGACGCCAGCCCCGGCCGACGCAAATCTGGGACGTTTACGGTCCCTAGGGCAGTTCTGCAGTCATCGCAGTTGTAATTCCCCCCCCGCTGCCTTTTCTCTGCGCGTCCGGAGATATCGCCCATGGCGATGCTAAGCTTTGAAAAGAAGTACCGTGTCCGCGGTGGTACGCTGATCGGCGGAGATCTTTTCGATTTCTGGTTCGGTCCGTTCTACGTGGGCTTTTTTGGTGTCACGACGATTTTCTTCGTCACTCTTGGCACGCTGTTGTGCGTGTGGGGTGCGGCGATGGGGCCGACGTGGAACCTCTGGCAGATCAACATCGCGCCCCCCGATCTCAAATACGGGTTAGGGCTCGCGCCACTCCGCGATGGCGGCTTGTGGCAGATCATCACGCTGTGTGCCATTGGCGCCTTTGGATCCTGGGCGCTTCGCCAAGCTGAGATTGCGCGCAAACTCGGCATGGGCATGCACATTCCGTGGGCGTACGGCGGTGCCGTACTGGCCTACGTCACTCTCGTCGTCGTTCGCCCGTTGTTGCTGGGCGCATGGGGACATGGTTTTCCGTACGGCATCTTCTCGCACCTGGACTGGGTGTCGAACGTGGGGTACCAGTACCTCCACTTCCACTACAATCCGGCGCACATGATCGCCGTGACGTTCTTCTTCACGAACTGCCTCGCGCTCGCGATGCACGGCTCGCTGATTCTCTCGGTGACGAATCCGCCCAAGGGAACGCCAGTCGGAACGAGTGAACAGGAGAACGTTTTCTTCCGCGACCTGGTCGGCTACTCGATCGGCGCGATCGGCATTCATCGACTCGGTCTGTTCCTCGCTGTGGGCGCGGCCGTGTGGAGTGCGATCTGCATCGTGATCTCCGGACCCTTCTGGACACAGGGCTGGCCCGAGTGGTGGAACTGGTGGCTCAACCTCCCCGTCTGGAAGTGAGGCCCGGTCACCATGCTTGAATACCAGAATCTGTTTACGCGCGTCCAAGTGCGGACGCTCCCGGAAGCGGGATTGCCGATCGACGAGTCGACTGGCACCCGCTACGGCAAGCCCACCTTCTCGTATCTCGCCGGCAAGTTCGGCGATGCGCAGATCGGTCCGATCTACCTCGGGTGGGCTGGGGTGCTGTCGCTGCTGTTCGGCTTCATCGCCTTCGAAATCATCGGCCTGAACATGTGGGCCTCGGTGGGTTGGGATCCGGTGGAATTCATCCGCCAGCTCCCGTGGTTGGCCCTCGAGCCGCCGCCGCCGCAATACGGACTGCGGGTCCCGCCGCTCGCGCAGGGTGGCTGGTACCTCATGGCCGGCTTCTTCCTCACCATCAGCATTTTGCTCTGGTGGGTGCGGGTGTACCGCCGGGCGCGTGCGTTG
>JAIXTI010000059.1 GCA_027484025.1 bacterium | reverse complement strand
GAATACGATAGCGACGGGTGCCGGCGCGGCAGGGATGAACCTGGGCGTCAATGGACGATCACGCTGTGATATCTTCGACGACTTCTGCTATGGCCCTGGCGGCATGGGGGCATGGGGCTTCGGTTATCGCTACGGCATGACTGATCCGTGGTTCCTGGGCTTCAACAACCAGTTCGCGAACCGCTGGGGCGGCTTGTACGGCTACTCACCCTACGCGTTTGGGAACGGCTGGGGCAACGGCTGGGGCAATGGCTGGGGAACCGGCATCAATTACGGTGGTGGTCCAGTGGTCATCGTTACCAACCCAGGAGCGGGTGGAGCGGGTGAAGGGGGCTCGGTGGTTCGGGGCCGCGCGGTAAGCGGTGGCGGCTACACGCGCGCCAACCCCGGCTCCGAACCTCGCGGCGGCTACGCGCCGCCTTCGGGGGCGATGTCGCCCGGCTCCAGCAGCAGTGGCGTCGGTGCCGGGGCGAGCGTCGGTGGCGGCGGTGGTGGCGATGGCGGCCGCACCGCGAAGGCGCGGCCCCCCGTCTGATCGTTGGTGGTGAGCCAAGCGCCACGACGCACGACCAGAACGTCCGGGTAATGAACGCGGGGCGGCCGATCAATGGCCGCCCCGCTTCTCGTTGAGCCCCAACGCCTGCGTGTAGCCCAAGCGATTCCGCGCTTAGGCCGTCGCAGCGTGACTCAGTTCGCGGCCGAGGGCGACGATCGCGTCGACGAGCGTGGCAATGTCGGCGTCGGTCGTACGGTGATTGACATGCGCGACGCGAATCGCGAACTGATCGCCAATTGTTGTGCTAGAGGGGAGTGCGGTACCGCGCTCCTGCAATGTGGCAAGCAATTCACGATTGAGCGCGTCGAGCGCCCCCGGACGGCGCCAGTATACGCTGTCTCCGGCAGGACGATAGCGGAAGCAGACAATGTTGAGCGGGGCCGGCGCGAGGCGTTCGAGTTCCGGATGGGCATCAATGCGCTGCACCAGGTCTCGAACCTGCAGCACGTTCTGCGTGATCACGCGTCCAAAGTGCTCGACGCCGTCCGCCTGCAGCTGCATCCATACCTTCAACGCTTTGAATCCCCGCGTGAGGTCGAGCCCTCGTTCGTTGAAATACATGCCGCCGGCCGTCGGTCCCCTGCTGCTGGGAGTCAGATAGCTGGCTGTATTGGCGAAGGCCGCATGATGAGCCGCGGCGTCACGCACGAGCACGCACGCGCACTCGAAGGGCATCGACCCCCATTTGTGAAGGTCGAACGCGAGCGAGTCCGCTCGTTCCATTCCCGTCACTTGGTCGCGCACCAGTGGCGAAAGCGCCGCCAGAGCGCCAAAGGCTCCGTCAACATGGAACCACAGCGATTCGAGGGCACACAGGTCGGCAAGGGCAGGCAAGTCGTCGGTGGCACCGGTGTTCACGGTCCCAGCAGTGCCGACGACGCAGAATGGGAGAAGGCCGGCCGCCCGGTCCGCTTTGATCATTGCCCCGACGGCTGCGACATCGACGGTAAAGCCGTCGCCAGACGTCGGAACCTGCCGGAAGGCACGATCACCCAACCCGAGCCATTCGGCGGCCTTGTGGGCCCATCCGTGGGTCTCCCGCGATCCGTAGAACACCATCGGCGCCATCGGTTGCTCGCCCGGCCAGCTTTGCACGCCATGCTGACGGATGTCGCGACCGAGGCGGGACGCCACGGTGACTCTTGCACAGGCGAGGGCATGCACGTTGGCCATGGTTCCCCCGGTCACGAAGAGTCCGCTCGCGCCCGGCAACCCGAACCACTCCGCGAACCATGCGATCACTTGGCGCTCGAGCATAGCGGGGGCGTGATTGAAGCCTCCGAGGTGCGGATTCATCCCCGACGCGAGCATGTCGGCCAGCATCGCCAGCGGGGTCCCGTTGCCCTGAACCCACCCGAAGAATCGCGGGTGCCAGTTCCCGAGCCCATAGGGCAACACGTGCGTACGGAACTGTTCGTACGCCTCGGACGCGCCGATCCCTGACGACGGCCCGGGCTGTGCGAAGAGTGCCGCGCCGGGCGCCGGAACCGGTTGCCACACCGGCGTCTCCGGCAGCGCGCGTTGCGCATCCATCAGGTCGTCGAGCATGCGGTGCCCGAGTGCCCGCAGCGTCTCCCAGTCGGCATCGCTGACAGGATCGAATGTCGCGCGTTCCGGGGGCAGTACGTCGTTGGATGAGGGCGGGTGGCTGATCATGGGCGCAAGATAGAGCGGGCGACGCCATCGCGCGTCCTGCGGGGCATGCCCGCGTTGAACGGGTACCGTTCTCGGCAGGGCCTTGGCGTAGAGTGAACTCTCGCGCAATACGCTCGCCGACAGGCGACGCACGTGTCGAACGCCGTGAAGGCATTCTCTTTCGCCAGGAGTACCGTTGTCGCCACTGACTAGCCAGCCAACCCAACGCGGTCTTAAGATCAAGGAGCTTCCGTCGACGGAGCGACCACGCGAACGGCTTCGACTGCTGGGGCCGCACGCGCTGAGTACGACGGAGTTGTTGGCCACGTTGTTGGGATCGGGGAACAAGAACGCGTCGGCCATGGCCTGCGCCATCGCGATCTTCGAGCGGGGAGGAGGGTCACTTGGGCGGTTGGCCTCGATGCCGATGGCAACCCTTACGCGGGTGCATGGGGTAGGACAGGCACGGGCAGCGGCCGTTCAGGCGGCATTGGAGTTGGGGCGACGGATGACAGGTGAAGCGAGGGAGTCGGGGCAACCGCTGCGGGGGCCCCGGGACGTCGCCGCGGCATACGCGCCCCGGTTGCAGGACGCTCCCGTCGAAGAGTTCCATGTGGCCATTCTCGACGCGCAACACCGTTTGGAGCGCGACGTGCTGGTGACACGGGGACTACTCAATTCATCGCTGGTGCATCCGCGCGAAGTGTTCCGCGAGGCGATTGCGGAACGGGCGGCCGCGGTGATTCTGGTGCACAATCACCCGAGTGGTGATCCAACACCCAGCGCCGAAGATCGCGCGGTCACGGAGCAACTTGTGGCTGCCGGGCGTTTGTTGGATATACCGGTACACGATCATGTGATCGTGGGCCGTGGACGATACGTGAGCTTTGCGGAGGCAGGACTGTTGTGACGACGATCGCGCTGCACGAGATGATTCCGGGATTCGGGCCTGGCGCCAACGGCGCATATGACAGGCTCGACCACGACATACTTGTGCGCGCCTACAAGTATTCCGACGTCGCGCATGCCGGACAGGTTCGCCACTCGGGGGAACCGTATGTGTCACATTGTGTCGAGGTCGCGCGCATTCTCGCCGACCTGCAGCTCGACACGATCACGGTTGCCTGTGGTCTGCTTCACGACATTGTCGAAGACACCGACATCACCGTCGAAGACGTGGCGCGTGAGTTCGGCCCGGAAGTCGCGCAGATCGTCGACGGGCTGACCAAGATTGCGAACCTCCCGATGTCCTCACGGGAAGAGCGCCAGGTCGAGAACTATCGCAAGCTGTTGTTGTCGATCGCCAAGGATGCGCGGGTCATTCTGATCAAACTGGCCGACCGGCTGCACAATATGCGGACGCTCGATTGGCTGGCTCCCGAAAAACGTCGTCGCATCGCCCAGGAAACGCGCGACCTGTACGCTCCGCTCGCGCACCGCTTCGGCATGGCCAAGGTGCGGTGGGAGCTCGAAGATCTCGCGTTCAAGCACCTCGAGCCGGAAGCGTACAAGAGCCTTGCGAAGCTGGTTGCCGCTAAACGCGGCGAACGGGAAGCTCTCATCGGGCAGATGCGCGAGCCACTCGAAAAACGCCTGAGCGAAGCCGGTATTGCCGATGTGGAAGTCACGGGCCGCCCCAAGCACCTGTGGTCGATCTACAAGAAAATGCAGCAGCGTGATCGCCCGTACGAGGACATCTACGATCTGCTCGCCATCCGCGTCATCGTCCCGAACGTGCTCGAGTGCTACCACGCGCTGGGCGTCATTCACGATGGCTGGACGCCCGTACAGGAGCGGATCAAGGACTACATCGCCCAGCCCAAGAGCAACGGCTACCAGTCGCTGCACACGACCGTCTTCGGGCCGGGCCGTCAGCTCTTCGAAATTCAGATCCGGACGCGGGACATGCATCGCACCGCCGATTTCGGCATTGCGGCGCACTGGCTGTACAAAGAGAACTCCCGCAGCGCCGATGAACTCGACAAGCAGCTCGCGTGGTTTCGCCAGGTACTCGAGCTGCAGCTCGATGCCGAGACGCCGGGCGAATTCCTGGAGTTCCTCAAGCTCGACTTGTACCAGGACGAGATCTTCGTCTTTACGCCGACCGGTGACGTCATTCAGTTGCCGAAGGGCGCGACTCCGCTCGACTTCGCGTTCGCAGTGCACTCGCAGGTCGGTGCGCACTGCGCCGGCGCCAAGGTCAACGGCCGCATCGCCCCGCTGTCGCGTGAGCTGAAGAATTCGGAAACGGTGGAGATTCTCACCAATCCGAATGCGAAACCGAGCCGCGATTGGCTGGCGCACGTGCGTACGGGGAAGGCGCGACACAAGATCCGGCAGTTGCTGCGCCTCGAGGAGCACTCGTCCGCCATGAGGCTCGGGCGAGAGATACTCGATCGTGAATTGCGCCGCCGCCGTTTGCCAAAGGCCGATGATCAGGATCTCTATCCCATTGCCCGGCTGTTGAAGCTCAAGGACTCCGCGCACCTTATTGCGAGCGTGGGGGCAGGTGACGTGCATGTGCTGCAGGTACTCAAACTGCTGCACCCGCTACTCGAGACGAGTCCGGAGCCCGCGGAAAAGACGGGTACCTTCGAGCGCATTGTCGACCGCGTACGCGGCACCGGGAAGGGCATTCGCATTCAAGGGGCCGATGGTCTGCTGGTGCGGTATGCCCAGTGCTGCCAGCCCGTGCCAGGGGACCGCGTGGTAGGCTACGTGACCCGTGGCCGCGGCGTGAGCATCCACCGCGGCGATTGTCCCAATCTGCTGCTGCTCGCGCACGAGCCGGAACGCCGTCTCGACATCGACTGGCAGGAGATGGCGGGCGAGCGGTTTGTGGTACGTCTCGCACTCGAGGGCAATGATCGCCGTGGACTCTATGCCGATGTCGCGGCAGCCGTGAGCGCGACCGGCACTGACATCAAGAGCCTCGAGCTCAAGACGACGGACGGAAAGGTTTCCGGCTCGGCGATGGTGGAGGTGGAAAACCTCGCCCATCTCGAGCGGATCATCAAAGCCGCGCGTCGGGTCAAGGGAATCGCCGTCGTGAGTCGGCGCGAAAAGATCACCGCCGAGGACTGAGTTTCCTCAGCCCTCGACGGTATCGCTTCAACTCGCTCGCCGTTCCCGGATGGGACGATGCACGACGTTTGAGGGATTGCGGCGGGCCATGGTGCGTGGTTTGCCCGCTGAGTCCGTCACCTGAAATTGATTGACGAGCCCCTTCATCGTGCTCGCTTGGGCACTCAATTCCTCGGCGGCGCTCGCCGATTCCTCCGCAGTCGCGGCGGCATGCTGCGTCTGCTGACTGACCTGCTCGGTCGCGCGCGAAACATCTGCGATCTGATCGCGCTGTTCGGTACAATCGACGGCCACCTGTTCGACAATCTGGGTGACGCGCTCGACTTCGCTATCGATGCGCCCCAGTTGTTCGTGAACACGCAGTGAGATCTCGCGGCTCTCGCGCGTTGAGGCCACGGTTTCCTCGATCAGCGCGCTGGTTTCGCGGGCGGAGGTTGCCGCCCGAATAGCCAGTTGGCGGACTTCGTCGGCGACCACCGCGAAGCCTCGACCCGCATCGCCAGCGCGCGCCGCTTCCACGGCAGCGTTGAGTGCGAGGAGATTCGTTTGAAACGCGATCTCATCGATGGTCTTCACGATCTGCGCGGTCTTGGCTGCTGAGTCGTTGAGCCGCGCCATCGCGTCCGTAAGGCCGTTCATGCTGTGCGTGCCGGCCTGCAGATGCGCACGCACTTCGCGCGAAAGCGTTCGGGCCTCCTCGAGTCTGTCAGCAGTCCGCGCGGTTACGGATGCTTGTTCGTGCACCGACGCGGTGATCTCTTCGACGGAGGCCGCCTGCGCGGACGCCCCGTCGGCCATCTGCTGACTGCCCGTATTCACTTGCTCGGAAGCCGCGGCGATCTGCTCGGCGGCGACTTCCACTTCATGCAGGGCATTCGCGAGGTTGACGATCGCGGTGTTCACCGCGGTTGCCAGTCGGGCGTGTTCGCCGGGGAATTCGTCGGTGATACGCTCGGAGAGATTGCGATCGGCAACCTGCTCGAGTATCGCGAGTGCGGCGTCCACCGGACGTCGCGCCGCTGTTTGTGCGTCGTTGAAGCCGGCGAGAAGCTCCCGGAATGCACCCTTGAACGCTTCGGCCGCAGCGCGGATATCGCGGTCACCGCGTTCGGTTGCCGTCACCACCCGCTGCGTTTCGTCGAGCATGCGCTGGAGCGTCTCGACGGCAGCGTGGTTGGCGCTCACCGCCGATTCGGACCGGGCTATGGTCGCATTCACCGCATGCGCAAGAGCGGCCAACTCGTCACGCCCGTCCAGCACGAGCGGCTCTGTCTGTTCGGATGCGCGGACGACCAGATCCCCGGCGGCGAGCGCTTCCGCGGCCTGCTGTAGTCCGGCCATGCTGTTGGCCTCGAGCGAGCGGATCCGTTCACCGACGGCGCGGAGGCCGTGCGAAATGCGACCGAGGACCGCGGCCGCGAGGACCCACGCGACGAGCACGCCCGCAACAAGGACACTGGAGGATGTGATGAGTTTCTCGCGGGCCTGAGCTTTCGTGCGTTGCGCGAAGGCGCCGGCTTGCTCGAGTTCGGCTTCCGAAAGCCTTTTGAGGGCCGCTTCCGTCTTTCCCATCTGTGTCCGCAAGCTTCCGCGCAGAATGTTCAAGGCGACGGAATCCTCGCCGCGACTGGCGGCGTCGGTCAGTTGACGGAGCAGGGGCTGTGCCTCGGCAAAGTTCGCCGAGAAGTCATTGAGCGCGGCAGTGACAATTGCATCACTCGAGGTGCGAGTCAACGACGAGCGCAACGAATCGACGCCCGCGAGCGTCTCGGTGAGGCGTGCCAACGCTTGTGGACGCTGCTCCACGTCGAACATGACGTCACGATACGTCACACGCACTTTCTGCACTTCGCTCTGAAGAAGACCGACAGTCGCTAGGGGAGCGACGACCCGCGATTCCAGGAGCTCCGCTTCTTCACTCATCGTGCGAAGCGCATATAGCCCAATACCTGCCGAGCCTGCTCCTGCGATCAGGACCACGGTGATCGTGTACCACAACTGCCGGCTGATAGGACGATTGCTCAACCACTGCATCCACTTTGTCATCGCGCGTAATTGCTGTGGCTTGCCCACAGGTGATTGCCGTCGTCGGCGTCATTGCATGCTTGGCAAGCGAGGTGCGAGCCAACATTGGTCGGCTCACCGTTTCGGCTGTAGGTGTCGTCTCACCGGTGAAGTTTCTTGAATCCGGCCCGATGAGCGTGTAAGGTAGATACCGAACGCAAGCCGAAGCTGCTATATTGCCCTCATGAGCTCTCTGTATCGCCTGCAGTCGCCGTTCTCGCCCGCCGGGGACCAGCCCCGTGCCATCAAGGAGCTGTCTTCCGGGCTTCACCGCGGCGATCGGATTCAGACGTTGCTGGGGGTAACCGGCTCGGGGAAGACGATGACGATCGCGAATGTCATTGCCGAGTGGGGGCGGCCCACCTTGGTGCTGTCGCACAACAAGACGCTCGCGGCGCAGCTCTACGGCGAACTCAAGTCGTTCTTTCCCAACAACGCGGTCGAGTACTTCATCTCGTACTACGACTATTATCAGCCGGAGGCCTACGTGCCGTCCAGCGATACGTATATCGAGAAAGACGCGAGCATCAACGAAGACATTGATCGGCTCCGGTTGCGCGCCACGTCATCGTTGATGGAGCGCGACGATGTTGTCATCGTCTCGACAGTGTCCGCCATTTACGGTCTAGGCGACCCCGTGTCGTACCGCGAACGCATGGTATCCATCGCGCGCGGCCAGCAGATTCCGCGCGACGATATTCTGCGAGCGCTGGTCGGTATTCAGTATCTGCGCAACG
>JAIXTI010000183.1 GCA_027484025.1 bacterium | reverse complement strand
GGAGCAGCACGGGCTCACCATCGACGAAGTCGACGGACTCACCGGCTCGCTCATTGGACGCGCACGCAGTGCCACCTTCCGCACGGGTGATTTGTCTGGACTCGATGTGCTCGCGCACGTCACCAAAGGCATTGGCGCAGCCACTGGCGAGGACTTTGCGCTGCCAGGCTGGGTCCTCACGGAGCTCGTGGGCACCGGCAAACTTGGTGACAAGACGGGAGGTGGATTCTACAGCAAAACGAAAACCGGCACGCTCACCTTCGACTGGAAGACCAAGTCGTACATGCCGCAGCAGCGCCTCGAGGGTGGTGACATTGGCCAGGCCATTCGCCTGCCCGTGCCGCAACGGTTGCCAGCCATCAAGAAGCTGCCGGGCGCACAGGGCGCGTTCGTGCGCGATCACGTGGTAGACGTTGCGCACTACACGCTCACGCTCGCCTCGGAGCTCGCACACGACATCGTGGCGATCGACCGCGCGATGGAGTGGGGCTACGGATGGGAAGCCGGGCCGTTTCAGGTGATGGACGCGCTTGGCGCAGATTGGCTGCGCGAGCAGTTCAAGGCCGAAGGGCTCGATATTCCGCCGCTGCTCGACCTCGTGCAGGGGTCGTTCTTCCGCGACGGTGAGTATCTCACGTTTGACGGTCGCTACGAACCCATTCCGGCCATTCCCAATCGTTTGTCGCTGGCGTCGCTGGCCAAGAGTGGCCGCGTGCTCGAAGACAACGGATTGTCGCGCCTCATCGACCTGGGCGACGGCGTTGCGTGCTTCGAGTTCCGCTCCAAGATGAACAGCCTCGGACAGGGTGTGCTCGAAGGGCTCGAGAAGTCGCTCCGTAAAATCGAGAAGCTGGGCTTCAATGGTCTCGTCATCGGCAATGAAGATGCACGCGCCTTCACGGTGGGTGCCGATCTTTCGGTCGTCTCCTTCGCCGTCGCCGCCGGTGCGTGGGCAGACATCGACCAGTCGATCAGTGGCTTCCAGAACAGCGTGATGTCGATTCGTCGCGCGCCCTTCCCGGTGGTGGTGGCTCCGGCCGGCATGACGCTGGGTGGTGGCTGTGAGTTCATGCTGCACAGTGACACCGTGCAGGCGCACGCCGAGTCGTACATCGGTTTGGTGGAAGTCGGGGTTGGCTTGCTTCCCGGCGGTGGTGGTACGAAGGAACTGCTCATGCGCTTCACCAGCGAATTGCAGAACTACGAAGAAGTCGATCTCTTTGCGGCGGTGAAGCGCGCCTTCAAGCTGATCGCGTTCGCGAGCACCAGCACCTCGGCACACGAGGCCCGCGCCATGGGGCTGTTGCGCGATCGCGATCGCATTTCGATGAATCGCGATCAACATCTCAGCGATGCCAAGCAGCGTGTGCTCGATCTCGCGCCCGGCTACCTGCCTCCCGTCGAGCGTACGGTGCGTGCGTTGGGACGCGAGGGATTGGGCAATCTCGAATACGCGCTCTGGTCGGCCAAGGAAGCGGGCCAAGCCAGTGCACATGACGTGCGGGTAGGCCGTGCGGTGGCGTATGTGCTGTGCGGCGGCGATGGAGCGCCGCGTGATGTGACGGAACAGGACCTTCTCGACCTCGAACGCGAACAGTTCCTCTCGCTGCTCGGCACCAAGGAGACGCAGGAGCGTATCGCGTACACCCTCAAGACCGGCAAGCCGCTGCGCAATTGAGCGCGCGACAGGAGATAGAGCGATGAACGAGGTAGTGATCGTCAGTTGTGCGCGCTCGGCCGTGGCGCGCGGCAAGGCCGATGGAGCACTCGCGAATGTGCATCCGGTCGACCTGTCGTCGACGGTGATGAAGGCCGCGATCGATCGGGCGGGTGTGGATCCCGCCGTGATCGAAGACGTGCAGTGGGGGTGCGCCATGCCCGAGGCGTCGCAGGGGCTCAACCACGCGCGACTGGCGTGGCTCCGTGGCGGCCTGCCGGTGGAAACATCGGCGGCCACGGTCAACCGCTTCTGCTCGTCGGGGTTGCAGTCGGTAGCGTACGCCGCGCAAGCGATCATCGCCGGACAAGGTGATGCGGTCATGGCCGGTGGCATCGAGATGATGTCGCAGGTGCCCATGAGCGGCTATAACGCACGCCTCGCGCCGGAACTCACGGAGAGCTACATCGGCATGGGCTTCACCGCCGAGCGTGTGGCCAAGCGATGGGAAATCTCGCGCGAACAGCAGGATGCGTTTGCGCTGGCCAGCCAGCAGAAGGCCGCCGCCGCGATCGCCGTCGGCGTGTTCGCGTCCGAGATTGTCCCCATCCACACCAAGCACTACACGTGGAAGGGCGCCTCCAAGACGGTGACGGATGTCGTCTTCGATACGGACGAAACACCGCGTGCCACCACGGCCGAAGCGCTGGCCAAGTTGCGTCCGGCGTTCATGCCGACGGGCAGTGTGACAGCGGGTAATGCCAGCCCGTACTCCGACGGCGCGGCAGCCGTGCTCGTCATGCGCGCCGACAAGGCCAAGGAACTGGGGCTCACACCGCTTGCGCGGTTCGTGAGTTTTGCCACCGGTGGCGTCGATCCCGACATCATGGGCGTCGGCCCCATCAAGGCGATCCCCAAGGCACTCGCCCGCGCCGGCCTGACGCTCGCGGATCTCAAGCTCATCGAGTTCAACGAAGCGTTTGCCGCGCAGGCGCTGGCGGTAATCAAGGAACTCGATATGCCCACGGACATCATCAACGTGAACGGTGGTGCCATTGCGCTGGGCCATCCGTTGGGCGCCACCGGTGCCAAGCTCACGACGCAACTGGTGCACGAGCTCCGCAGACGCGGCGGAGGCTACGGCATGGTGACCATGTGCATTGGTGGTGGTATGGGGGCGGCGGGGATTTTTGAGGTGTACGCCGCTTAGCTGCAGAGCACTGCGGTTGTCTGGTCCGGCGGCTCACTGGCCGACGGCACTAGCCCTCAGGGGGAAGAACGCAAGAGCACAGGGTAAAGCACGGTTCACTCGGCCACAATAACAACGTGGTTGTTTTGTGGATCGAACCGCGCTTCATACTCTGCTCTTGCGTTCTTCCCCCTGAGGGCTAGTGCCGTCGACTAGTAGATCGCCGGACCAAACCACCGCTGTTCACTGCCGTCCCGCGGCAACAAGGGCCCCCTGCTCTCCCAGCGCCTCCACCACCGCGCCCAGCGACGCAAAGCGCGCGTCGGCCGTGAGCCCCTGCTGGTAGCGCGCAAAAATCTGTTGCGCGATGATCGCCACTTTGAAGAATCCGAAGGCCATGTAAAAGTGCGCGTGACGTACATCGCGACCACTGGCGACCGCATATGCCTGCACCACCTCATCGCGACTGAACGCACCGTCCATCGCTGTCACGCCGAGTCCGAGTGACCGGAAAATCGGGTTGTCATGCGGGCCCACCCAGTACGCGAGTGTTGTGCCCAGGTCCATGAGAGGATCGCCGATGGTCGCCATTTCCCAGTCGAGGATGGCGCGGACCTGCGACAGGTCTGGCGAGAGCACGAGATTGTCGAGCTTGAAGTCATTGTGCACGAGGCACACATCGCTCGTGGAAGGCTGGTTGGCATCGAGCCACGCGGCAAGCCGGTCGAGCGCCGGCACATCGCTGGTACGCGCGGCATGCCAGCGCTTCGTCCACCCTTCCACCTGCCGCCGAACGTAGCCTTCAGGGTGCCCGAGCGCCGCAAGCGGACCGTCGGCTACGGGCACGCGGTGCAACTGCACCATCGTGTTCACCACCGTCTCCGACAGCGCACGCAGGCGGGACGGCAACGCTTCACGATCGGCGTGCATCTCATCGGGGAGCGTGCCGCGCACGATCGTCCCGCTCACGTGCTCCATGAGATAAAACGGCGCACCGATGACGGCGACATCGTCACAGCGGACCAGTGGGCGCGGCACCGGCACTCCGAGCGGATGCAACGCCGCGAGGATGCCGTACTCACGCGCCATATCGTGTGCCACACCGCCGGTGACCCCGCGCGGTGGCCGACGTAACACGTAACTCCGCGCGCCGTGTTCATCGTCGACGCTGACCCGATAGCTGAGGTTCGAAAACCCGGCGGCAAACTGCACAACGCCGAGCGCACTCCCTGCAGGTACGAGCGCCGGAAGCGCCTGCGACATCCATGCGCGCAACGCATCGACGGGGACCTCTTCACCGGTCCGCATGGGTGTCGCCGCAATGCCCTCGTTCGCCGACGACATGCGCGCTAAAACTCGCGCGGCACGAGCGGTTCCACGGGCAGATAGGAGCGCAACGCCCGTCGCGCGATCACCGTTTTGTGCACTTCGTCCGCCCCGTCATAAATGCGCGCCGCCCGCTCATGCCGGTACCACCACGCCAACGGCGTATCGTCGGTCATGCCAAGCGCGCCGTGCACCTGAATGGCCCGATCGAGCACGCGCTGCAACGTGTTCGCCACGAACACCTTGATGTACGCAATCTGCTCCCGCGCCGCTTCCTGTCCCTGGTGGGTCATACGCGTGGCCGCATCGAGCACCATCAGGCGTGCCGCGTGAATTTCGATCCGCGACTCGGCGATCCAGAACTGCACCTGCTGCTTGTCCGACAAGCGCTCACCAGGCCCCACCTCGCGTAGCGTCGCGTGGCGGCACATCAGATCGAAGGCGCGCTCGCAGATGCCGATCCATCGCATGCAGTGATGGATACGCCCGGGCCCGAGCCGCTCCTGCGCCAACGCAAACCCACGCCCCTGCAACCCCAGCAGATTCGACGTCGGTACCCGCACATCCTCGAAACGCACTTCGGCATGGCTCGACCACCCGCCGCCCGATTCCCCCATGACCGCGATGTTCCGTACCAGCTTGTAGCCCGGCGTGTGCAATGGCACGATGATCTGACTGGCCCGGTAATGCCGGCGCGTTTCGTCGGCATCCGTCACGGCCATGACGACCGCGAATGCCGCACCATCGGCGCTGCTGGTAAACCACTTGTGGCCGTTGATGATCCACTGCGCGCCGTCGCGCACGGCGGTCGTCGACAGAACGACCGGATTGGAGCCAGCGTGTTCCGGTTCCGTCATCGCGAAACAGCTGCGCACTTCACCACGCGCCAACGGTTCGAGATAGTCGCGCTTCTGCGCCTCGGTACCGAAGGCGAGCAGCAGTTCCATGTTCCCCACGTCAGGCGCCTGGCAGTTGCACACGTAATGGCCGTACGGGGTCCATCCGAGCACTTCGCTCAACTGCGCGAACGCATCGAGCGGCATCCCGATACCGCCGTAGGCAACCGGAAGAAACGGTGCCCACAGCCCCAGCGCCTTGGCGCGTACCCGCATCGCGTTGAGCGTCGGTTCTGCCACGTGCCAGGGCACCCCGAGCAACATCGGCTCGGCTGGCACCACTTCGTCGTGAATGAACGCGCGTGCTGTGGCCAACAGCTGTTCGAGATCGGCCGCCGACATCGTACGGACTGCTGACACACCACTCACGAGAGATAACCCCCATCCACCATGTACACCGATCCTGTGCAGTACGCTGATGCGTCGGACGCGAGAAACAGTGCCAGTCCGGCGACATCATCCGGGACGCCAATGCGTCGCAACGGCTGATGGCCAAGCACCTTGTCGGCGATGGCGTCGTCCTGCCAGAGCGCTGACGAAAACTTTGTCTTGATCAAACCGGGACAGATGACGTTGGCGCGAATTCCGTCTGCCCCCCACTCTTGTGCCATCACTTTGGTAAGCGAGACCAGCGCCGACTTGCTCATGCTGTACAGTCCCAGCCCCGCTTCCGGCGTAATGCCGCCAATGCTGGAGATGTTCACGATCGCGCCACCGCCGCGTTCCACCATGATGGAGTGTGCGGTCTTGCACAGCTCGAACGGTCCCTTCACGTTCACCGCAAAGATCTTGTCGAACGCTTCGTCGGTGGCCTGCTGCAGCGGACCGAAGATCGGGTTCGTGGCCGCATTGTTGACGATGATGTCGATACCATCGAAGTGTTCGACCGTGCGCGCGGCGAGCTCGTGTGCATCAGCCGCTTTGCCCATGTTGGACGCGAGTCCGTGCACATCGTGGCCTTCGTGGCGGAGGGCCTGCACCACCGCATCCACATGCTCGACTTTGCGGCTCGAGATCATGACGCGCGCACCGGCACGGGCGAACGTCGTGGCGATGGACAGTCCAATGCCGCGCGTACCTCCGGTGACGATGGCAACCTTCCCATCGAGACGGAAGCGGGCAATGGCATCGGAACCGGGCGGAGTCAGCGGTTCGTGGGACGCGTGTGAGGAGCTCATGGGGAGTACCGTGGGAGAACGGGAAAACTCTCGTACTCCCAATGTGCACTCGTCGCCCCTAGCGGTCGAGACGTGTCACGCGACCTGTAAGTGGTGCGACGATGCGCCCGTTCATCCGCTCCAGGTGCTGCAACACCAAGTCTGCCGTCCGTGGCATGCTGGTGGGGTTCTGCTCGAGGGCACGGCAAGCGGCGGCGGCCTCGGGAATGCGATATCCGTCTCCGGAACGACAGGCAGGGAACGTGACGAAGGTAATCGTCAGCGAATCGCCTGGCGCGATCACACGCCCATCCTCGCGCAGCAGGTCACCCACCACGCGCGAGCCGCTCGGCCGCCGGCCGTCTACGTGAAAGCGCACCCCGCTGACCTGGGGATACGCGCCGGCACCGAGGGCCCCCTGCCGGACCCCGGTTTCGAGCACCTCACGTAACCGCGCGCCCGAGAGAGGGAACGTGATCGCGCGGGTCTCGTCGGCAAAGAGAAACACGCCTTCGATCATGTGCCGCGTGATCGGCCCCGCCGCCATCATGTCATCGAAGCGCAACGCGCCCGAATTGATCATGGCCACATCGGCGTTGGTGCCCAGCCGCATGGCGTCGGTGATCATGTTGCCGAAGCGACTCTCCCGCTTCGAGATCGAATCGATCGCGTTGATGGGCTCAGGGGCGATGCCCAACACACGGTCGGGACCGATGCGACGGGTGAGCGTATCGCGCCACCGCTGCACCGTCGCCAAGGTCACCGGGTCATCACGCATGCCGCGCCCGATGGTGAACACCTGATCCCGCACACGCCACCGCGCCGAGGCGCCCAGTCCTTCACGCGTGAACGTCACCAGCACCGCCGTACGCGCATTCGACACGCCCTTCACGAGCAGCCGTCCATCACGCTCGATCCGGCGGCCATCGTGTTCGTGCCCGCCCAGTATGGCGTTGAGGCGCGGCTCGCGGAGTAGCGTGAGTGAATCTTCGAAGATGAACCGGTGCGTGAGACCTACCACCAGCTCCGCGCCCTGCTGCAGCAGCGTATCCACCAGCGCCGTGGTGACGACATCGGGGTCGGTGCATTTCACATAGGGGGCATACTCCCGCACGACGGTCGTGCCCAGAATGCCGACTTTGACTCCGGCCAGCCGCAACGTGTCCCACCCCTTCACGCCCGGGAATGGCTTGCCGCTCGCTTCACCGCAGTTTCCGCTGAGCCACTGAAACTTCGACTCACCGAGTCGCGCCACAAGATTGCCGCGCGAGTTGTCGAACTCATGATTGCCGAGCGTTGCCAGGTCGAGCCGCGCGGCATTGAAGCCATCGACCATCTGGGCTCCACCGTACCATTTGCCGAGCACGCTGGGCGACAACACGTCACCGGCCAGCACGAACAGCACCTTGCCGCCGCTCGCGCGCTCGATGGAATCGCGCAGCGCCGCCACGCGAGCGAGGCCGCCGTTTCCGTCGCGCGAGGTGTCGGTGACGTACACGTCATTGACCAGCAGCATGCGCACGACTGCAGCCTGAGGCGCCGGTGCGGCGGCGGGGGTCGTACGACAGGCACTTATGGCTGGCAGGCCGAGCGTCGCCGCAAGCACCGCGCGACGGAGTACGGCGCGAACACCGTCGCGAACCCCCATCACACGACGGTCGCCGGATCCACCCCGCGGATACCGAAGACGCGGGCCACCGCTTGTCCGATCTTGTTGTTCGGGGTGCTCGCACCGGCGGTAATGCCCACGCGCAACGGGCGGTCGGTGGGCAACCACGGTTGCATCGTATCCTCGACGTGGTGCTTGGCAATGCGGCGATAGCGCACCGCGTTGTCCTCGATGTTGATCTCGTCCGGATCCGCGATGTGGTATGTGGGCACCTGTTCCGCACAGAGCGCCGCCAGCGAAATCGTATTGCTGGAGTTGTACCCACCTACCACCACCATCAGATCGAGCGGCTCGCGCAGCAGCTCGAGCACGGCATCCTGACGGTCCTGCGTGGCGCTGCAGATGGTATCGAAGGTGCGGAAATGCTCCGCCCGGTGCGACTCACCATACGCGCGCGCCATGGCCTCTCCCACGGCGGCACCGATGGCCAGCGACTCACGGGCGAGCATCGTGGTCTGGTTGGCCACGCCGATGCGTTCGAGATGCAAGTCCGGATCGAAGCCGTCCGACGCCCCCGCAGCGAACTTCGCGAGGAACTCGTCGCGCGACAGCGGCGTGCGCGCGGGCGTCAACCCGGCGCGCGCCTCGATGTAGTCCATGACCATTTCCGCCTCGGTCATGTCGCGCACCACCAGGTAGTGCCCATTCGGATACTTCTCCACTTGGGACGCGGTCGCGCGCGTCTCCTCGTGATAGAACTTGCCGTGAATGAGCGACGTGTAGCCGTCGCGCGCGTACACCTCGACGCGCTTCCACACATTGAGCACCGAGCCGCAGGTCGTGTCGACGATCACGCAGCCAAGATCCCGGAGCGTCTGAAAGTCCTGAATGGTGACACCGAACGCGGGGAGGATCACCACATCGGGCGCTTCCACCGGCGAGTAGTCGAAGCCCTTGCCGATCGCCGACAGAAACACCACGCCCATTTCCTTGAGCTTCGCATTCACGTGCGGATTGTGAATGATCTCGCCCGCCAGAAAAATGCGTTTCTCCGGAAACTTGATGCGCGTTTGATACGCGTAGTCGACGGCGCGCTCGACGCCGTAACAGAAACCGAATTCGCGCGCGAGGCGGATGGTGGTGTCGCCCACCGTCAGCGCGAAATCGCGGGCGCGGAGCAGATCCACCAGATGGCCGGTGTAATCGGCGGCGAGGGTATCCTGCACTTCGGCCTTGAGACCGAAGCCCTTGCGCACGTACGTCGGAGCGGGAGTCGAGGTCCCGGAGGTGCTGTTGGACATGCCGGAAATCTAGTCGGGGCGGCCGACTCCGGCGCCTCCGGCCCGGCCTACTGGGCGCGACGGGCCTCGTCGTCGGAACACACGAACGGCGCGAGGGAATCGCGCACCATGCGGGGGAGCGGACGCTTGGTGAACCCCTCGACGCTCACACACACCACGACCATCGCCACGGTGGCCACCACCCGCCCGTCGTCCTGCCGCAGCTCCATGGTCAGGGTCAGCGAGGTGTCTCCAAGGCGGGACACCCACATGACCATATGCAGCAGATCGTCGATGCGCGCCGGCGCGAGATAGTCCACCGACAAGTGCCGCCGCGGCATCCACACTTCGGGGGCATCGAAGATGAACGAGTACGGGAGGCCGGCGGCGCGCAACAACTCCTGCTCCGCCATTTCGAGGAATCGGGTCACGGCGCTGAACCGCATGATCCCCACGAGGTCTACATCGGCCCAACGGACGCGGTCGGTACAGCGAAATGGCGCGGGCGAATCGACGGGCATGGTAGTCGCAGTACGGGAGAGAACGGGAACAGCGCTGTGAGGATTTCCCCTCTATCCGAAAACTCACGACTTTTGCACTGTCTAGCCATGTACACCTCCATTCTCGTTCCCTTCGACGGCTCGGCGCACAGCGCCCGTGCCTTGCCGGTGGCCGCGGCGCTGGCCGCCCGTACCGGGGCGAAGGTCGAACTGGTCACGGTACACGACCCGAGCGCCTACATCCCCTTCGTGCCCGGCGAGGTGGCTATCCCGGTGTACGACCAGGAACTGGTGCAGGCGCACCGCGAGCGCGACCAGCGCGCCCTCGACGATGCGGTAGCGCAGCTCCGCGCCACGGGAATCACCGCAACGGGCGTCCTGCTCGACGGGACCATCGTTGAGGCCTTGGTCGAGCACATCGCGGCAACCGGTGCGGAGCTGGCCATCATGACCACCCATGGTCGAAGTGGCTTTGCCCGTCTCCGCTTGGGAAGCGTGGCCAGCGCCCTGCTCACCCGCGCCACGGTGCCGGTGCTGCTCGTGCGCGGTGCAGGCAGCGAGGAGCCCGCAACGCCCCCGACACTTCCTACGGGTGCCCTGCTCTGCGCGCTCGACGGGTCGTCATTTGCCGAGGCCATCGTCCCGCACGCCTCCACGTTTGCCCAGGCCACGGGCATGCAGCTACACCTCGTGGCCGTGACCGTCCCGCACGCGGTGTCGCTGGCCCCGTTCGGAACCGAAGCGATGCTGGCAGACCCCGAGGCGCTCGAAGCAGAAAGCCATGTCCGCGACGACTATCTGCACAGAATCGCCGCGACCTGCGCCGCAGGAACCACCGTGCACACCATTACCGACATGAGCGCCCCGCAAGGCATTCTCGACGCCGCGGCAGAAAAACCGTGCGGCGCGATCGCCTTGGCTACGCACGGTCGCAGCGGCTTCCGGCGTTTCGTGCTCGGCAGTGTCGCGGACGAAGTCATTCGCCATGCGCATGTGCCGGTGCTCGTCGTCAGGCCGCTTGCACTCTGACGCCGGGCAAAAGGGGCCAAGGGGAGCTCACGCCTCGTAAAAGGCCGGCGCGAGCCACGGCGCCAAGGCGTATGCCACCATGGGTTCGTAGGCGCGCTGCCGATCAATCAATCCGGCGGTAAGAATGCCCACGGCGCCGCGCCCGTGCTTCGTGCCCACCGTCCGGGCCTCAGCATCCATCGCGTGCCCCAGTTCTTCGCCGCCGCGAATGCGCACCGCGACGCGATTCGGCAGCGGCATGGCGAGTGAACCGCCAATCCCTTCGGCACCGCGCGCGTCCACAACGACGGCCCAGGCGCAGCTGCGCATCTGACCGTTGGGGAGCTCGACCACGCCTCCCTCGAGCCCTACCCCCAGCTGCGCCTCGGGGGTCCGGGAGAGCGCCGCCCGCGCACGTTGCCGTGCGCCGGCCTGGGTCTCCTCGTCGCCGAATGGCTGGTCGGGCACCCCGCTGGCCACGGCGATGCCGCGCACCATCGCGTTGGGCGCCAGGCGTCCGAGCACCGCCTGCACGGCCGCGATCTTCACAGGATTCTCCGAGCCGACGATCACAAGGGTGAGCGTTTCCAGCGCCGATCCGTTCATTGGGAAGAAAGAGAGCAAAAACGTGAGGAAGTAACCGGCAACCCGCTTGCTTGCAGGCACGTAGAGAAGTAACCTCTCTGCAACCGCCTACACCACTATGCCCGTTTCCACATCCGAATCGCGGCGGGCGGATTCGCGCGAACGGCCACCGGGACCGGTACCACCGCGCACGCGACTCTGGCTCGACTTCGTGAACACTGACGCCGCCGGCCAATTGCCCGGCGGTGATTTGTTGCGCGACTTCGAAGCGCTGCTCACGTGGCTGCATTCGCAGACCGCCGTCGACGATGAGCGTGCCTCCGGCATCCGGCGGCGCGCCGTGTTGCAACCGGCGGCCGCCGCCGCCACGCTCGTCGATGCCCGCCGGGTGCGCGCGGCGTTACGCGCGCTGGCCGAACGCGGAGAGACACACGAGCGTGTGCGCGAAGATGCCGTTATCGAGATCAACCGCGTCCTCGGGCGCAGTGCCGGCACGCGCCGGCTCGATACCGCGCCGGAAGGCGGTTTTGTGCGCAGCTTCGTGCCAACCGGGGACGCGTTTGCCGGCCTCATGATTCCGATTGTGGAATCGGCCGCCGACACGCTGATCGGCGACGAACTGCCGCGCGTTCGCCGCTGCGCCGATCCGCGCTGCCATCGCGTGTTCCTCGACGGCACCAAGAACGGGTTGCGACGCTGGTGCGACATGGGCACCTGTGGCAATCGCGCGAAGGCGGCCCGTCATCGGGCGCGACACGGGGACGGCAAGTGAGCAGGTCTCCTTTCCGATCGCCGTCGGCATGACGACTCCGCGGACCCCTTCCCGCGCCGTCGATGCGGTGAGTCCAACGCCGGAATCCAACCTCTCTCTCGAGCGGGGCTTTGTCGCGTCGCTGCGCTGGCTCGTCTCCGAAGGTGACGCGCGCGGCGTGCGGCGTATTGCCGTGGAATTGCGCGCGCTACGCGAAGCGCTGGCCACTCTCGACGAAACACGGACGGCGCGCGACGAACAGGTGCGCCGTAATGCCGAGCTCGATCGCGAACTGCAATCCGCGTTGGCGATGCTCGGTCCCGGTACCGCCGTGAACGGCAACGGCACCCTCGTGCAGCGGCTCATGAAGCTGCGTGAGCGACTCGCCGAAGACACCGCTACTCGGCAGCAGCTCACGCTCGAACGCGATGCGTGGCGGGCCATGTGCACGTTGCTCACGCACACTCGCGCCAGCGCACAGGAACTGCTCGAACGGGCGGAGTCGGAGCGTGATGCGTCCGTGTCGCAACTCGAAGTCATGCAGGAGCGCGTCATGGAGCTCACCGTCATGCACGACGACGCGGCCGCCCAGGCACAGGCCAGCCGAAACGAAATGGCGCAACTGCGGGAGCAGTTGCGCCATTGGAGCGGTGCGGTCGAGCGCGCACTCGCGGAACTCGCACACGGCGTCCGCGAGATCGCGGACTGACCACGGGCGAGCGTGTCGCCGTTACGCGCTCATGAGCGTCGTCACGGTTGGGCTCATGACCGCCCGCACGACCGACTCCTTGAGATAACCCATTTCGACGGCGTAGTTGGCAAGCTTGCGCTGCAACAGACGACGACCGCGGAACAGGCGCGACTTCACGGTACCTTCGGGGACGCCGAGCACGTTCGCAATTTCCGCGTAGCGCAGTCCCTGCAGATCGCTCAGCACGACCGCCGAGCGATACTCCTCGGGCAACGAGCGAATGGCGCGCGTGATTTCGTCGTCGAGGAAGGAATCGTAGAACTTGCCTTCGGGATCGGCCTCGCCGACAGCTTCGAACAGCGCCCACCCTTCGGTATCCTCGGGCTGCTGCACTTCGCGCGCATCGATGCGGCGCTTGCGGCTCACGAACACATGGTAGAGGATCGTGAACAGCCACGCGCGGATGTTGGTGCCGAGGTGATACTGTTCCCAGCGCTCGAGAGCGCGGAGCAGCGTATCGGACACGAGATCTTCGGCATCGTCGCGGGACCGCGCGAGTTTGAGCGCAAACGAGTACAACGCATCGAGATGCACGAGGGCCTCGCGCTCGAACTGCGCCCGCCGAGCGGCGCGCTCTTCGGCCGAGATCGGCTCCGCCCGCATCTCCAGGGCGTTGCTGTCACGCTCCACCATTGCGTCCTGCACCGCGTTGTCGTTCATGCTTACCATGATCCCGTCTCCAAAGCCGCGCTCTGCGCGACCGTCGCCGTCAGCTTGCCACCGCGTGGACCGACATGCCCTCGCGTGTGTCTCCGTTGTGTCATGCACCTGCATCGGACCGGGGTGACTTACTCGACCGCCCGATTGTGCTGCATGGCCGCACCATCGCGCACATGCATCGCGATGAACCGTTTGAGATCGGCTGCGATCCCCTCGAGCACCGACAAGTCCCGCTTGACCCGGGTCATCAGCACGGCGCCCTCGAGCGCCGCAATGATGAACCGCGACAGGCGCACTGCGTCCACGTCGTCGTGCAATTGCGGACGGGCTTCCCACAACAGCGAGCGGATCTGGCTGGCCCACCGCTCGAACACCGCCTCGATCCGTACGCGGAACCCCTCGTGCGCATCGGCCAGCTCTGCCGCCAGATTTCCGAACGGCGAACCGCGACGGCCGCCGCTTTCCGACTGCAGCGCCACCACGGCGTCGATGAACAGATTCAAACGCTCCAGCGGGTCGATCATGGGCTCACGGAGAATCGCGAGACCACGCTCGGCAAATCGCTCGAACTGCCGGTTCAACACCTCATAGCCCAATTCTTCCTTGGACTTGAAGTAGTGATAGAAGTGGCTTTTGCCACTGAGCTTGGCCCCCTTGATCACATCATCCACGGACGTGGAGGTGAACCCCCGTTCGGAGATGAGGGTGGCGGCGGCGTCGAGGATCTGCGTGCGTCTGTCTGACATCGTGAGGAGAATATTAGGACCAGGTGGTCCTATGCGCAAGAGCGAGTTTTCTGAGCCAGTAACCTTATACACAGCAACACGTTCCAGAAACCACCCCACACGTGGGCTTCCTCGAATCCACCACCGGAACCCAACAAATTAGGACCGAGTGGTCCTAATCACCCCATTTCCTGTTCCCATGTCGGTCACCGTCACCCGCACCTACCTCACACTCCCGACGCTCGCGGCGCTCGTCCCCGGCCGCGGCGACGTCGCCGCGCGCCTCGTGCACCTCGCCCCGTGCCCCGTCGACCAGTGGCGCGCCCTCTACCGCCAGATTGGCGCGGCGTGGCACTGGCATGACCGGGACCTGTGGGACCAAGGCCGCATGCAGACGCACTTGGATCGCGCCGATGTTCGTATCTACCAGATGGTCGATGACACAGCTCCGGCTGCGACCGATCCCATCGGCTTTCTGGAGCTCGAACGGCATCACGACGGCTCCGTGGAAATCGCCTATCTCGGGCTCGACCACCGCGCCTTCGGTCGGGGACTTGGCGCCTGGCTCGTCACGGAAGCGGCACGCACCGCATTCGCATGGGGAGCCACCCGCGTTTGGTTGCACACCTGCACGCTCGACAGTCCCGCCGCACTGCCCAATTACCTCGCCCGCGGGTTTTCCATCGAGAAAACCGAGACGTACGAGGCCACTCTGTCGTCATAGTCCGTCACCCTTTCCGGCTCCCTCATGCGCGTTCGCAGTCATACCTGGACCGCCGCCTCCGGCTGGTCAGCCCCCCTCGGGGCCCACGAAGCCTCTGCGAACCTCGTGCTGTCGTTCGGTCCGCTCGACGCCCCGGGACCCGAGTGGTTCGCGAGCATCACCGCGCACAGCCCCGCAGCCCGACACGTGTACGTCAGTGGCGGCGGGCAGATTGCCGGCGGCATGGTCGATGACGACGTCACGGTGGTGTCGTTCCTCACCTTCGAGGGGACCACGGTTCACCCCATCGTGCTCGACCACGCCACCGTCGAGAACAGTGCCGCACTCGGTGCAGAGCTCGGCGCCTCGCTCCACGAGATTCCCGGCGTGCGACATGTGCTGCTGTTCGCGGAAGGGATCACCTTCATCGCGGACTCCTTCCTCAACGCGCTCAACCCCTTTCTGCCGTCGAACGTGAAAGTCAGCGGCGGACTGGCCTCGAACGGCACCGCCTTGACGCACTCCGCCGTCGGGCTGGACGGCCCGCCGGTGGCAGGACGTATCGTCGCGCTCGCGCTCACCGGTGAGTCATTGGTCATCGGCACCGGATCTGTTGGCGGTTGGGACTTCTTCGGCCCCGAGCGCATCGTCACGCGCGCAACGACCGCCGTGGTCCACGAGCTCGATGGAGAGCGCGCTCTCGACGTGTACAAGCGTTATCTGGGCGAGTTCGCCAGCGAGCTGCCGGGCAGTGCGCTGCTCTTCCCACTGGCGGTACGGGTGACCCGTGATTCGCCGGTCGGCGTCCGCACCATCATCGCGGTGGACGAAGAAAGCGGCAGCATGCGCTTCGCGGGCGACATTCCGCAGGGCAGCATCGTTCGGCTCATGCGCACTACCACGGACAAACTGGTCGACGGCGCCGCCCGCGCCGCTCGCATGGCCCGGGAAGACGTGAGCGAAACACTCGGGGAATCGTTCACGCTCTGCATCTCGTGCATTGGCCGGCGCGCCGTCATGCGCAGCCGAGTCGAGGAGGAAATCGACGAGGTCCAGCGGGAAAGTGGCTCAGCCGTGGTTGTCGGCTTTTATTCCAACGGAGAAATTGCACCGCCGACCGACGGCCGCGATTTCGGAGAAGCCGTCCTGCACAATCAGACCATGACGGTCACCACCATCGCCGAACGCTGATTCGCGCCGTGCAACACCTGCTGCCCAATCCGCCGTGCATCCGTACGTAGCACGCCAACTCCGCCGTCACTTCGGCAACGAATCGCCACAGCCTGAGCTCCTCCCGGTGCTCAAGGCGGTGAGCGCGTTGCTGCACGACGTCGATCGTGAGCGTGAGCTGGGCGCAGCCGCCATGAACGAGCTGTCGCGCGAGTTGCAGCAGCGCTACGAGCGCATGGAACAGAGCGAGCAGCGCTATCGCCTGCTCTTCGACCAGAATCCGCTGGCGATGATGGGTATGCGCTGTGCCGACGGTACCATTCTGGCCTTCAATGCCCAAGCGGAGTCGATGCTCGGGTATGTCGCGGCCGATGTTGTCGGACGCCCGGTCGACGAACTGGCGATCACCGGTCCGGCGCAGATCACCTTCGAGCAAGCGCTCGGGTCCATCGAGGCGACCGGCACCACGACGCAGGAGTTCCGGCTGTATTCGCGCGATGGCCGTGAAATCGAAACGGTCGTCATGTTTCATCGCGTCGAGCTGGCCGGCGAAGAGGCGCTGATTGCACACATCCGCGATGTCACCGCCGAGCGTGTCTCCCTGCGCGCGCGCGAAGAAAGTGAAGCCCGCTTCCGCGCCTTCTTCGATTTTGCCGGCATCAGCATTCACGTGCTGTCGTTCGACGGCATCATTCTCGAAGCGAACCCGGCGTCGAAGGAACTGCTCGGCTTCGACCCGCACGAAGTGGTCGGCCGGTCGGCCACGTCGCTGTCGCCGCAGGAAGATGTGGAAGACACGCGGGAGATGGCGCGCGAGTTGCGCGACGGGACGCGCGATTCCGTCACGGTCGAACGGCGTTTCTTCCACAAGGACGGTCACCTGGTGTGGGGACAGCTGACCGTCTCCGTCGTGCACCATGGCGGCGAAAAGCGCATGATCGGGATGATTCAGGACATCACCGAACGCAAGCGCATGGAAGGCCAGCTCCTCAAGCAGGCCTTCCAGGATGAGCTCACTGGGCTCGCCAATCGCGTGCTGTTCCGTGATCGTCTCCGCCATGCCCTCGAACGCCGGGAACGACAACCCACCAGCGTGGCCGTCATTCTGCTCGACCTCGATGGCTTCAAGCGCGTCAACGACTCGTTGGGGCACGCCGTGGGCGACGAACTCCTGCAGGTCGTCGGGCGCCGCATTGCGAGCACGGTCCGCGCGGGCGAAACCGTGGCACGACTTGGCGGCGACGAATTCGCCGTGGTCATCGAATCCATCGCGCACGGCGAAGACCCGCAGAATCTGGCTGACCGGCTGTTGATGCTGTTGCGCATGCCCATGCGCGTAGGAGGCCGCGAAGTGGTCGTTGGTGTTTCCATCGGCATTGCCGTTGCCGATGTCACCGACGACGAGGAGACCGTGCTGCGCAATGCCGACACGGCCATGTACGCCGCCAAGTCGTCGGGCAAGGCCTGCGTACGCCGCTTCGATCCCAGCATGCACCGCGATGCCATGGAGTGGATGGAACTCGAGTCCGACCTCCGCCTCGGCATCGACCGCCGCGAGTTCATGCTCGAGTTCCAGCCACTCATGCGCGTCGATACCGGACGTCCCAAGGGTTTCGAGGCACTCATCCGCTGGCAGCATCCATCGCGCGGCTACGTCACGCCCGGCGTATTCCTCCCCATTGCCGAGGAAACGGGGATGATCGTTGCGCTGGGCCGTTGGGTGCTGATGGAAGCCTGCACGCAGGCACAACGGTGGTCCGCGTTCTCTCCCGATCCGCTGTCGGTGAGTGTCAACGTGGCGGCCAAGCAGCTCGACAGCGAGACGCTGATCGATGATGTTCGCGCGGCACTCGAGCACTCAGGCTTGTCGCCATCGCGGCTCATC
>JAIXTI010000145.1 GCA_027484025.1 bacterium | reverse complement strand
GCCACCCCGATGGGTTGCGATGCCGAACGACCAGGCCCGAGTTGGAAGCGCTGCGGGTTGGCCAGTGCGACCATCACGTCGATGACGCGCGAAGGGACACCACGATCGGCCAGCCTGATGAGCGTCTTGCCGTCCAACACAAAGCGCTCGCCGAGATCCGCCAACCATGCTTCGGCAAGGCTGGGCGGAACGAGCGACGCCACTCCAGCCACGGCGTCCGGCGTGATCGGCGCGCCGGCGGCGAGGCGCAAGGCACGCGTCGAGCGCTGACTACCGACGGAGAGCCCGGCCGGGAGCGCACTGTCTCCTTCGAAGCGGAAGCGCGCGACGGTCGTAGCTTCGTTCTTGCCGACCGTCATGTGCTGAAACTGCACCCATTGCCCAGCCCCGTTCATCGCCATCATGCCGGTCTCGACGCGCTTCACGCCACGTGCGCACGACAACTCCGCACGAAGGATCAGCTGTGCGCCATCAGGCGACCAGGTGGCAGCCTCGCTCCCCTCGCATTCATCGATTCTCCGGGGGCGCGGCGCGCCGGCTGCGGGAACCGTCATGCGCGACATGAGCGAATCACGATAGAAGAGCGCGATGTCAACGGTGCCACGGATCGAGGCAGATGGGACCACGCAAGCTCGTGTGGGCTGCTTCTCGCCATCGAGCTCTTCGAGCCCAACACCGGTATCCATGGTCCGCCAGCAACCGATCCACGGCTGAAAGCGCGGGTCGACGCGAGACTCGGATTGGGCTCCGGCGGAGCCCGCCGACGACAGCAGCAGGGCGACGGCCAACGCCGTCGGCGTCAACAGCTGCGATGCGGTGCGGGTGCGGGTGCGGGACATAGGAACGTCTCCGGCAGAAGAAGAAGGTGCGGGTGTTATTGCAGGCGTACGCCTCAGAAGCGGAACTGAATGCCCGTCGTCACGCCGACGCCGGAGAGTGCGGTCTTGTCGAACCCCGTGAAGTCACCCTTCATGGGCGTGCGGGAATGATCGTAGCGCAACTCGGTATTCAGCGCGACAGACGGTCGCGTCGTCCACGTGAAGCCGGTCGCGGCGTACCCTAATGGAGCCCATCCAGTTGCTTGGAGCTTTGCACGGAAGACGTCCAGCCTCGGCGAGAGGTAATCGACAAACTCTCCTTCCTGCTGAAATTTGTACCACATGGCACCGCCGCCAGCCGCGACATACGGCACGATCCTCGAGGGGACCCACGCCAATCGGCTGATCGCCCGGCCAGCAGGAACCAGGTTGTAGCGTACCCCGACGCTCGCCGGCATACGACGCAAACGCGTGGTCTGTTCGATAGGCAAGTCGTCACTACCGATGAAGTCGCGGTATTCGGAATCGGCTCGTCGACCGGAACTCGAGACGGAAAACTGCAGCTCGGTGCGTTGGGAGAGCAGGATACCGAGATCGCCTCCGAAGCTCGCGCCGACGAACTGGTCGGGGCCGAGGGTGAGGAGGCGCCGTCCGGCTGCGTCTGAAGCGGCAAAGACCCCATCTGATGCATTCGGACGGTTCGCTCCGACTCTCAGGTTGAGCGACACCCGGGGGCGTCCGAGCAGATAATCATTGGGGCTCCACGTCTGCGCGGAACTTACGTGCATCGGGAGGGCGATGGCAGCGAGGAGCATGAACGCTCCGGCTGCGGTGCGGCCACGGGTCATATTGGGTCTCCGTAAGGATCCAATGAAATGTACCACGATTCACGCGCGATGGTTCCACGACGACGTGCCGCGATGCGTCCGAGCAGGTCCGGGTCTGGCGCGGCACAACTAGTAGACGGTAGTACAATAGCTTCGCTTCGCTCGGGTGCGCCAGACCCGTGGCCCACGCTCGATTGCACGGAGACGATGTGGTGGAGGCGTCATCGTGCTGTCAGCGGGTGCGTATTGTGAGGTGTGTCGGGTCGTGCTTGGGCGCAAAAACAGACAGCCCCCGCCACGGGGATCCGAGGATCCCGTGACGGGGGCTGTCAAAAGGTGCCGGCGACGGCCTACTCTCCCGCGAGCTCTCGCCCGGAGTACCATCGGCGCTATCAGGCTTAACGACCGTGTTCGGGATGGGAACGGGTGTGGCCCTGATGCTCTAGTCGCCAGCGAATTCTGTACGCCAGTGTCAGCGTGAATTCGACAAACGGGGTGGTGTGATCGTAGGGAGCCGGTGGCCTTTCGGGCCGCCCGGCTCATGACGTGCGTGTGCTCTGCGGAATTCTTGTGTCCCAGGGGGAACCCCTGGGAGAGTCAAGCCGCACGGGCGATTAGGACAGCTGCGCTCGGAACGTCTCGCGACGCTTCCACGTGCTGCCTATCGACGGAGTCGTCTCCTCCGGCCCTTCAGGGAGCTCAAGGCTCCAGGGAGAATTCATCTTGGGGGGCGCTTCCCACTTAGATGCGTTCAGCGGTTATCGCCACCGATCATCGCTACCCGGCGGTGCCACTGGCGTGACAGCCGGGACACGAGCGGATCGTCCGACTCGGTCCTCTCGTACTAAAGTCCGCTCCCCTCAATTCTCCAACGCCCACGACGGATACAGACCGAACTGTCTCACGACGTTCTGAACCCAGCTCATGTGCCACTTTAACCGGCGAACAGCCGGACCCTTGGGACCTTCTCCAGCCCCAGGATGTGACAAGCCGACATCGAGGTGCCAAACCGCGCCGTCGATATGAACTCTCGGGCGCGATAAGCCTGTTATCCCCAGCGTACCTTTTATCCGTTGCGCGATAGCCGATCCACACCGGGCTACCGGATCACTACGGCCGACTTTCGTCTCGGCTCGACCCGTCGGTCTCGCCGTCAGGCTGGCTTCTGCCGTTACACTCTATAAGCGCGATTACCGACCGCGCTGAGCCAACCTTCGCGCGCCTCCGTTACTCTTTCGGAGGCGACCGCCCCAGTCAAACTGCCCACCTGCCACGGTCCCGGATCGGGTTTGCCGACCGCGGTGAGGCGTTCACACAGCACAGGGTGGTATTTCACTGGTGCCTCCGCGAGAGCTAGCGCCCCCGCCTCACCGGCTCCCACCTATGCTACACAGTCCTATGCAAACGCCAATGACAAGCTACAGTAAAGGTGCATGGGGTCTTTTTGTCCTGTCGCGGGGACTCGGAATCCTCACCGAGACTGCTATTTCGCCGAGCGCGTGGTCGAGACAGTGCCCAAGTCGTTACGCCATTCGTGCAGGTCGGAACTTACCCGACAAGGAATTTCGCTACCTTAGGACCGTTATAGTTACGGCCGCCGTTTACCGGGGCTTCGGCTCAAAGCTTCGGGCTTGCGCCCTAACCTCTCCCCTTAACCTTCCGGCACCGGGCAGGCGTCAGTGCGTATACGGCGCCTTACGCGGCTTGGCACGCACCTGTGTTTTTGCTAAACAGTCGCTTGGGCCGATTCTCTGCGGCCTGCTCGAGCGACCCCCGCGAGGGGGGCTACCAAAGCAGGCATCCCTTCTTCCGAAGTTACGGGATCATTATGCCGAGTTCCTTGACCACGTTTCACTCGTTCACCTGAGGCTACTCGCCTTGCCCACCTGTGTCGGTTTGCGGTACGGACATCGCATATCCTCCCCAGTCCGCTTTTCTTGCCTGCTGACTCCACACGACTTGGCGCGGGGTTGCCCCCTTGCCTCGTACTCAGGTCTCGGCTTGCGCCTACGCCCTTGAACGACCATCCACAAAGTCGCTCGCGCTTCGTTCCAGGGTCCCGGACTGCTTCAACGGATATACGATGGGGCCGGAATCTTGACCGGCTATCCATCGACTACGCCTCTGGGGCCTCGCCTTAGGGTCCGCCTCACCCTGCGCTGATTGCCATGGCGCAGGAATCCTTGGGCTTACGGTGTGCGGGGTTCTCACCCGCATTTGCGCGTACTTAATCCGGCATCCTCACTTCCCGTCGCTCCATGGGTTGGTTTCCACCCCCACTTCAACGCACCGGGAACGCTCCCCTACCCCTTAGACAAAGTCTAAAGACCAAGCTTCGGCGGGCTGCTTAATCCCGACCATTCTCGGCGCCATCACGCTGGACTGGTGAGCTATTACGCACTCTTTCAAGGAATGGCTGCTTCTAAGCCAACCTCCCAGTTGTCTCTGCACGACGACATCCTTCGCTATACTCAGCAGCCACTTCGGGGCCTTAGCTGTGGTTCTGGGTTCTTTCCCTCTCGCCGCTGGACATTATCGCTCAGCGACTGCCTCCCGAGGTCCGTTAGTCAGGTATTCGGAGTTTGGTAGGGGTTGGTAGGGTCTACGACCCCCCGCGCCCTTCCAGTCGCTCTACCCCCTGCTAATACGCCTCGAGGCTCTACCTCAATAGATTTCGGGGAGAACCAGCTATCTCCAGGCTTGATTGGCCTTTCACCCCTACCCACAAGTCATCCGAATGGTTTTCAACCCACACCGGTTCGGGCCTCCACTAAGTGTTACCTCAGCTTCACCCTGCTCATGGGTAGATCGCCCTGGTTTCGGGTCGTACCCCCAGATACTCATGCGCCCTCGTGACAGGACTCGCTTTCGCTGTGGCTCCGGTGCTGAGCACCTTAGCCTCGCATCTGAGGAGTAACTCGCCGGATCATAATGCAAAAGGCACGCAGTCAGCCGTGACGCCTTGCGACGCCCAGCCTCCTACCGCTTGTAAGTATGTAGTTTCAGGATCTCTTTCACTCCCCGCACAGGGGTGCTTTTCACCTGTCCCTCACGGTACTCGTCCACTATCGGTCACAGAGGAGTCTTTAGGCTTGGAGGGTGGTCCCCCCGGTTTCACGCCCGATTACTCGGGTCGGGCGTTACTCAGGAACTCAACTACGACAACTACTAGGTTTCTCCTACCGGGCTATCACCGTCTGTGGCGCGCCGTTCCAGGCGACTTCAGATACCGTTCCCTGCCGCGTCCGTTGGTCCTACAACCCCGATCCCACAAGGAGATCGGTTTGGCCTGTACCCCGTTCGCTCGCCACTACTGAGGGCATCTCGTTTGATTTCTCTTCCTCAGGGTACTTAGATGTTTCAGTTCCCCTGGTTCGCTCCACTTGCGTGGTGACATGCCTCGCGGCATGCCGGGTTTCCCCATTCGGGCATCGCGGGATCAATGCGTGTGTGCCGCTCCCCCGCGCTTATCGCAGCTTACCGCGCCCTTCATCGCCTCTCTGTGCCCAGGCATCCCCTACATACTTTCGTTCGCTTGACCCACTCCCATTTGGTTGCCCAAACGGTTTGATCTTTCAAGCAAAGCACGCGCTATTTTGAACGAGTGAGCGTGTAACAGACGACGCCTCGCGGCGCCAATCGGTACTACATGTTACTACGTCTCACTGAGGTTCTTCGTCCTAGCTGCAGCGACCCTGGCCAGGAGCCACAGTCTCTGCAGTAGTACCCACGATCACTACCACGTCCGTTGTCAAATAGCGCGATTCCCTCTCCTCGCAGAGAGCGAATCGACAATCAAAAATGAGATCGGGATGTGCAGAGCGGACGACGATCATCCGGGACTTTCAGTCTGCCGCAGCTCGCGCTGCCGACCTACTCGTCGCTCCGGAAAGGAGGTGATCCAGCCG